>DATFUZ010000027.1:0-12834 GCA_035260545.1 Gallionellaceae bacterium
GCCTCGCGCGCGAGCTTGGCCTCGGGCATGTTGGTCATGCCGATCACGTCACAGCCCCAGCTGCGGTAGAGCTCGGATTCGGCCAGGGTGGAGAACTGCGGGCCTTCCATCACCAGATAGGTGCCTCCGCGCAGCGCATGAATGCCAGCGGCCTTTGCCGCCGCCTCGATATGGTCGCCCAGGCGCCTGCATACCGGGTGCGCCATGGAGACATGGGCGACGAGGCCGCTGCCGAAGAAAGATTTGTTGCGCGCGTAAGTCCGGTCGATGAACTGGTCGATAATCACGAAAGTGCCGGGAGCAAGGTGCTCGCGCAGCGAACCCACGGCGCTCGCGGAGATCACGTCGGTCACGCCGGCGCGCTTGAGCGCGTCGATGTTGGCGCGGAAGTTGATCTCGGACGGGGGAATCCGGTGGCCGCGGCCATGCCGCGGCAAAAACACCATCTGCTGCCCATGGAGTTCGCCGAACAGCAACTCGTCGGAGGGCGCGCCGAAGGGCGATTCCACCTTTTGCCAGCGCTTGTTAACCAGCCCGTCAATATCGTAGAGGCCACTCCCGCCGATGATGCCCAGCACGGATTTCCCTGTTGTCACGTTGCCCCCCTGTCCCGTCATTCAATTGCAGATCATGCGCATGGCGTCAGATCACGCGGTCGTTGCCGCCATCCACCGGCAACCACGCTCCCGTCGTCTTGGCGAACAGGGGCCCGCACATTTCCGCCGCCAGCTCCGCCACGTCGCGGCTGGTCACTTCGGTCTTCAACACGTTGTTGCGCTTGTACTCGTCGACTGTAAGTCCATAATGCCTGGCGCGTGCGGCGAGCACTTCCGGCGTCCACAGGCCGGTGTCGAACACCGCGTTGGGATGCAGGGAATTGATGCGGATGTTGTCCGTGCCCCACTCCAGCGCAGCCACGCGCGCCAGCTGGTGGAGCGCGGCTTTCGAAGCGGAATAGGCCGCAGCACCCGGACCCGGCGCGGGCACGTTCTTGGAACCGATCACCACCACCCGTCCGCCGCGCGGAGCCAACTTGAGGAAGGGGTGGCATTCGCGCAGCAGCATCAGGTTGGCGTCCAGATTAACGCGCATCACCTGCTGCCATTCCTCGGTCTTGAGCGATTCGATCCTGCAGCCACCGGGGAAGATGCCCGCGTTGAGCACCAGCATGTCCAGGCCGCCGAATCCGGCAATGCCTTGCCGCAATGCGCTCAGGAACTGACGCTCGGACGTGAGGTCGCACTGCACGCCGAGATAATTCACGCCCGTCTTCATGGCAACCACGGATTCGGCAAGATCCAGCGCCACCACCGCGGCCCCGCGCGCCAGCAGCGATTCCACGCATGCGCGGCCGATGCCGGAAGCCGCGCCTGTCACCAGGGCGACTTCGCCGGCGAACGGCGGCGCCTTGCCACTTTTCTTCAGTTTGGCCTGCTCCAGGTCCCAGTATTCGACATCAAAGATGTCCTTGGCCGGCAGTGCGCGATAGCCGCCCAGTGCTTCGGCGCGCAGGATGATGTCCACGGTATGGCTGTAGATGTCGGCGACGATGCCCGCATCCGCTGCGGTCTTGCCGACCGCGCACAAGCCCAGTTCCGCATCCAACACCACGCGCGGCGCGGGGTCGAGCATGGCCTTGCGCTCCCGGGCCTGCGGTTCAAGTTCGGCGAAATACCGGCGGTAAGCGTCGCCATAGGCGGTTACGTCGCGGCCTATCAGGGGCAGGCGTTTGGTGCGGATGACATGGTCGGGAGTGGCCGGACCCTGGCAGGCGACGACGGCGAGGTCATTGCGGCGGGCGAAGGACAGGCTCTTCTCGTCGGCATGGCGCGCCAGGATGACCGGAAACCCGGCGGCGCGCGCAATCTCTGCGCGCAACTTCGCCTGCTCCAGCGACAGGTCGGCAGCGCCGTGCGTGCCGTTTTCATGCCTCACGTCCCAGGCGCGGTTGCGCTTGAGATAGTCTTCGGCGCGGCCGACCAAGGCAATCATGCGTTCGTATGACTCCCTGGCCGTCTCACCAAAGGAGAAGATGCCGTGATTCAGCAGCACCATGCCAATGGTGTTGGGGCCGGTTTCCCGGGCAAAGTGCGCCGCACACAGGCGCGCAAGATCGAAGCCTGGCATCACGTATGGAATGACGACCACGGCATCGCCATAGATCTCGCGGATGCGCGCCTCGCCATCGGCCGTATTGGTGATGGCAATGACGGCGTCGGCGTGGGTATGATCCACGTAGCGGTATGGCAGGATGGCATGCAGGATCGCCTCCACCGAGGGCGCGGGTGCAGCGGCGCGGGTCTGATGGGTGACAAGCTGGTTCACCATTTCCGGATCGGAAAGCGCAGGCAATTGGGCGAGCTTTTTCAGGTAATCCAGATGGACGGGCGTGAACCCCGGCGCCGCGATGGTTTCAAGATCCCAGCCGCTGCCCTTCACGTACAGGATCTCTTGGTCCTCGCCGAAGATGTTCTTTTCCGTGATCTTGACGGACGTATTGCCGCCGCCATGCAGCACCAGGGTCTTGTCGCAACCCAGCAGACGCGAGGTGTAGACGCGCAATGCGAGCGCGTCAGCGCAGGACGCGGCATCCGTATCATTCCACAGCGTATTCAAGACGGTTTATTCCTGTTCGTTGTGCAAGCCACGCAGAGCCGGCGGCTATGCCAGACCGGACATTCTACATGACCCTAACTGCGCGATGTCGTTGAGTTGTGGCGGCGGAAAGCGGCCGGCAAAGCGTGCAGCCTACAGCGCTTCGAATACGCCGCTGGCCGGATTATGGTGTGTCAACTGGCCCCGCTCGATGTCGAAATACCAGCCGTGCAGCTTGAGGGAACCCGCCTCGACGCGCTCGCGCACCCATGGGAAGGTCATCAAGTTGTCCAGTGAGACCAGGATGGCACGCTGCTCGCATGCCACGACCTGCTCATCGACCGGGGCGTCGGGCATTTCACGCAGCACGGCGGCATGCACCTCTTCCGCGGCCCGCATCCAGGCGTGGACATAGGACCCGGCTTCCGCAGCGTTCTCGCTGAACAGCGAGCGTATGCCGCCGCACTGGGCGTGGCCCAGCACAATGATGTGCTCCACCTTCAGGCTACGCACGCCGAATTCCAGCGCGGCGCTGGTGCCATGGCGGCCGCTCTCGCGGCTTTCCGCCGGGGGGACGAGGTTAGCCACATTGCGGATGACGAAGAGATCGCCCGGCGCGCAATCCATCACCAGCGCCGGATCGACGCGGGAGTCGCAGCAGGCCACCATCAGGATGCGCGGAGTCTGACCTTCGGTGGTCAGTTGCCGGTAGAGCGCGTCGTCTTCGGTGAAATGACGCTCCCGGAACCGGCGAAATCCCTCGACCAGTTTCTCCGGCGTGGTCATGCGCCGACCAGCCTCCGCAAGGCTTCCCGGTATTTGTCGGACGTCTTCTGCAGCACGTCGGCGGGGATTTCGGGCGCCGGGGGCTGCTTGTTCCAGCCGGAGGCTTCCAGCCAGTCGCGGACGAACTGCTTGTCGTAACTCGGCGGGTTGCTGCCGACTTTGTACTGGTCAGCGGGCCAGAAGCGCGAGGAGTCCGGAGTCAGCGCCTCGTCGATGAGGTAGAGCTTGCCGGCTGCGTCCACGCCGAATTCGAATTTGGTGTCGGCGATGATGATGCCCTTGGTTGCCGCATAATCGGCCGCCTCTGTGTACAGCGCCAGGGTGGCTTTCTTCACTTCCTCGGCGCGGGCGTCTCCCAGCAGCTTTTTCGCCTCGTCGAAGGAGATGTTCTCATCGTGCTCGCCCACCGCCGCCTTGGTGGAAGGCGTGAACAGCGGCTGCGGCAGCTTCTGCGCCTCCTGCAAACCGGCGGGCAAGGCGATGCCGCATACCGCGCCGGTCTTCTTGTAGTCCTTCCAGCCGGAACCGACCAGGTAGCCGCGCACGATGGCTTCAATGGGCAGCGGCTTGAGCTTCTTCACCACGAAGGAACGTCCCGTCACGTGGGCGCGATCGGCATCGGTATTCACCACGTCTTCCGGCGCAATGCCGGAGAGGTGGTTAGGGATGACGTGGCCGAGCTTGCGGAACCAGAAGTTGGACAGCGCGGTCAGCACCGCACCCTTGCCCGGCACGGGGCTGGGCAGGATCACGTCGAAGGCGGACAGCCGGTCGGTCTGCACGATCAGCAGGTGGCTGTCGTCCACCTCGTAGATGTCGCGCACCTTGCCGCGGTGCAGGAACTTGAGACTGCTCAGATTGGACTCGTGCAAGGCGCTCATGTCAGTTCAAAGATGGAAGTGTGGTCGCCGCAATCTGTTCCGCCTGCTGCTTGCGGTAGGCACCCAGCTTGCCGGCAATGGCCTGGTCATGCAGGGCCAGCATGGACACGGCAAACAGGCCCGCGTTGGCCGCACCCGCCTCGCCTATTGCGAAGGTGGCGACGGGGATGCCCTTGGGCATCTGCACGATGGATAGCAGGGAATCCATGCCCTTGAGATATTTCGAGGGAATGGGCACGCCGAGCACGGGCAGCGTGGTCTTGCCGGCGATCACGCCAGCCAGATGAGCCGCACCGCCAGCGCCGGCGATGAAGCATTGCACGCCACTGGCGGCCATTTCCTTGATGTAGTCGAACAGCAGGTCGGGCGAACGATGCGCCGAGATCACCCGCGCATCGTAGGCCACGCCGAAATCCTGCAACTGGCGAGCCGCCTGCTGCATGATGTCCCAGTCGTTGGCGCTGCCCATTACGATGGACACCAGCGGCTTGGACATGCCTCAGGCCCCTTTGTGGTACCCGACCACGCGCTCGACCTCGTTCTTCGAACCGAGGATCACGGGCACGCGCTGGTGCAGGCCGTTGGGCTTCAGCTCCATGATGCGCTCGCGGCCGGTGGAGGCCTGGCCGCCCGCCTGTTCCACGATGAAGGACATGGGGTTGGCTTCATACATCAGGCGCAGCTTGCCGGCCTTGGAGGGATCCTTGGTGTCGAACGGATACATGAAGATGCCGCCACGGGTCAGGATGCGATGCACTTCGGCGACCATGGAGGCCACCCAGCGCATGTTGAAATTCTTCTCGCGTCCGCCGTCCTTGCCCTTCACGCACTCCTCGACGTAGCGCTGCACGGGCTTTTCCCAGAAGCGCTGATTGGACATGTTGATCGCGAATTCAGCGGTGTCCGCAGGAATCTGCATGTTGGGGTGGGTGAGGAAGAAGTCGCCCACATCGCGATCCAGGGTGAAGCCGTTCACGCCGTGGCCGGTGGTCAGCACGATCATGGTGTTCGGCCCGTACAGCGCGTAGCCCGCGCACACCTGCTTGGTGCCCGGCTGCAGGAAGTCCGCTGCCGTCGGGTTGGTCACGCCTTCGGGGCAACGCAGGATGGAGAAGATGGTGCCGACGGAGATGTTCACGTCGATGTTGGAAGAGCCGTCCAGCGGGTCGAAGCAGATCAGGTACTTGCCCTTGGGATACTGGGCCGGGATGGGGTAGATGTCGTCCATTTCCTCGGAGGCCATGGCCGCCAGGTGGCCGCCCCATTCATTGGCCTTGATGAACACCTCGTTGGTGATCACGTCCAGCTTCTTCTGGGTCTCGCCCTGCACGTTTTCGCTGCCCGCGCTGCCCAGCACGCCGATCAGCGCACCCTTGTTCACGTCGTGGGCAATCTGCTTGCAGGCAGAAACGATGTCGCTGAGCAGGCCGGTGAAGTCGCCGGAGGCCCCGGGAATATTGCGCTGCTCCTCAATGATAAACTGCACCAAGCTCTTGCTCATGCTGACTTTTCTCCAAAAATTAATTCAAATTCAAATCCAGAACCCTGAATTTTACCTGTTTTTTCCCAGACACTCCAATTTCCGGAACACCTCGGGGTGACGAGGTGTCCAGTGCGCATCCCGCGTATCGCTTAACGAGTCAGCGCCATGACGAGCTGCGGCAAGCGCTCGGGCAGGCGCGCGACGTTGTCAATGACGGTGTAGTGGTTGCCGAAAATGTCGGCCACGTATTCATCCGCCCGGGGGTCCAGGTTGATGCAGTAGGTGTAGACCCCCTCGGTACCCAGTTCGCGTACGGCAATGCGCGCATCTTCGATCAGGGTGCGGTCGTCCCCCACATCGATGTCCGCCGGCTCGCCGTCGGTCAGCACCAGCAGCAGGCGCTTGTCCGCCTGCTGCCGGGAAAGGTAATGGCCGGCATGGCGGATGGCTGCGCCCATGCGCGTCGAATACCCCGCCTCCATCGCGGCCAGGCGGCCCTTGACCTCGTCGCCCCAGTGTTCCCCGTAACCCTTGAAGTGCATGTAGCGCACGTCGTGGCGCGTGTCGGAGTGGAAGCCGCCGATGGCGAAGGGATCGCCCATCTGCTCCACCGCCCAAGCCAGCAAGGCCACGGCCTCCTGTGACAATTCAAGTTTGGTCTGCGCACAGCCTTCGGCCACATCGTCCAGCGAGGCGGAGAGATCGAGCAGCAGCGACACCGCGACACTGCGGCCATCCGGCTTATGGCTCATGTTGATGCGCGGGTCGGGCTGTGCCCCGCTCTTGAAATCGATCAGGGAGCGCAGGGCGATGTCGAGATCCAGCTCCGCCCCCTCTTCCTGGTAGCGGATCCGCACCTTCTGCTGCGGCTTCAGCATCTCGATAATCTTCTTCAGCTTCTTGGCAAGACCTGCATGCTTGGCGAGCAGCGCATCGATCCGTGCCGGATCGGCCTTGGGGTGCAGGTGCTCATACAGGCTCACCCAGTCCGGCAGGTAGTGCTCGGTCTGGTACTCCCACTCCGGGTACATGCGCGGCGGCATCTTGTCCTCGTCGTCCGCGCTTTCGTCCTGCGCCTGGTCGGGACGGCCCTCGTAGACCTCCTCGTCGCCTTCCTCGATGAACAGCCACAGCAGGCGGTTGTCGTCGCGATAGTCGATCTCCGTGTCCTCGAACCACACCTTGGCGGAAAGATCCTCCTGCCTGCGCGTCGCCGTGATGTAACCCAGGCCCAGATCCACCATGTCCTTGGTGCTGCTCTTCCCGGCGGCCATGGCCGCCCGGAATTTTTCCACGTACTCCAGGATGTGGTGATCGGTATAGGGGTGGTCGGCATCGAGCAGGGCGCGCGACAGCATGGTCAGCCGGTGGCGAATGGAAGACCAGCCCTCGGGGCAGGCGTCGGCCCTGGGAATGGGATGCAACGCGCGCCAGATATTGCCCAGGCCCGGATACTCGCGCATCGCGAGATGCTCGACGCGCGCGTCCTCGAACACTTCGATGGCAACGCGCTGGAACGGGCTGAAGTTGTCGGCGATGAGCTTCCCGCTCCAGCGCTGGTGGGCACTGAGGTGCGCTATCAGCGCGCGATAACGGTCTATGCCCGAAACGCCGCTTGCCGTGTCGTCGTAGGCGTCGGGCAGGTGGATGCCCAGATCGTCCAGGTAGGGGACGGGCTTGCGCAATTCATCATAGGCCAGCGAATAGGGAATGAAATACGGCGCGCTTTCCCACAGCGCGCGGGCGTACAGGTCCAGCTTGCGCGAGTGGTCGCTGAACAGCGTGCCGTGTCGTTCGCGCTGCAGCACGGCGCGGCTGTCCGGCGACTTGAGCGAAAAGTATTCGCGCTGCCGGTCGGGGTCGTTGGGATAGCCATGGATGCCATAGTCGGTCCAGTTGCGCAGACCGGCCAGCGGTACCTGGCTGAGCACCTGGGGCACACTGTTCAGAAATTCGGTTAGGCAGGCACTCTCGTACATCGAATCGATGCCGTGTACCTTGGGCGTGGTGCGCGCGAGGGTCTCCATCACCAGGTGCAGATACTCGGCAAACAGATCGTGGCTTTCCAGGTGGCGCGCAGCAGCCGGCAAGCTTTGCAGAAAGGGCACGATGGCGCGGCTGTTGGGCGAGCGCGCCAGCTTGCGGGTGAACTCCAGCACCCGACCGAGCACATCCTCGCCCGCGGCCTTCATCACCTGGGGCATTTCCTCCAGAAACACCAGCACCGGCTCCTCGCCGCGCCCCATCTTGCACACGCGCTCGGCGGCCTCCACATAGGCGCGGAGGCCGGGTTCGGAAAGCCTGCGCCGGGCGTAGGCCAGCCGCTCCCCGAACACGTGCTGGACACGGGGGAAGTTGCAGGCGATCTTGATGTCAGTGGCTTCTGCCGTCATTTTCCATTGCGACAAATAAATGGGTCCCCAAGCGTCCCGTGATGCCCGAAAAGCCGTCGCGAGCGCTGGCAGGACAAGGCGCACAAGGGCGAGAAAGCGGAGTTTACTGTGGAGTAAATGAGCATTTCGAGCCCTTGTGCAACACAGTCATGCCACGCGCAGCAGGTTTTTCCCGTCAGGCGAAGACGGCGTCGATGGCGTGGTCCAGCGTATCGCGGATGTCAGCATCATCGGTAATCGGACGCACCATCGCCATACGGCAGGCCTCGCGCTCGGGTATGCCCTGCTTGATCAGCGTGGCCGCATACACCAGCAGGCGGGTGGAGATGCCCTCCTCCAGGCCATGCCCCTTCAGGTTGCGCGCGGTCAGGCCGATCTTCACCAGCCTCGCCGCCAGTTCCGGCGCGATGCCGGTTTCCTTCGCCACGATGCCGGCCTCGACTTCAGCGGGTGCGTAGTGGAATTCCATGGCGGCAAAGCGCTGCTTGGTGGACTGCTTGAGGTCCTTCATCAGCGACTGGTAGCCGGGATTGTAGGAGATCACCAGCTGGAAATCCGGGTGTGCCTCGACCAGTTCGCCCTTCTTGTCCAGCGGCAGACTGCGGCGGTGGTCGGTTAGCGGGTGGATGACCACGGTAGTGTCCTGGCGGGCCTCCACCACCTCGTCGAGGTAGCAGATCGCGCCGTAGCGCGCGGCAAGGGTGAGCGGGCCGTCCAGCCAGCGCGTGCCGTTGGCGTCCAGCAGGTAGCGACCCACGAGGTCGGAGGCGGTCATGTCCTCGTTGCAGGCGACGGTAATCAGCGGCTTGCCGAGCTTCCACGCCATGTGTTCGACGAAGCGCGATTTGCCGCACCCTGTAGGTCCTTTCAGCATCACCGGCAAGCGCGCCGCGTAGGCGGCTTCGTACAGCGCAACTTCGTTGCCCTGCGCCTGGTAGAACGGCTCGGCCTTGATGCGGTATTGGGAGGTATCAAACGTGCTCATCAATCCATCCTCAAAAAACTGGAATCCGGAGTGAATTTCTCCGGCTTGTGCTGAAAAAAAGCCCCTGCCGATTACCAGATCAACAGGGGCTTTTTTTGAAGCGGCGTGCGGGCGGTTCAGGACGGACAGCGAAACATCGAATTTCCTGCTTCGCCGCCCCAAGCCCGCTCGGGGTCGCATCCCCGTGTAGACGGGGCCCCTGCTCCGCCCTCCCGGTCTTACTTATGCACGCCCAGCTTCTGACGCCAGCCCGGGAACAGCGTGTCTGCGTCTTTCGGGAAGGATTCGAACGCACGCGCGAATTCCTTGTGCTCCTTTGCGAATTCGATCGGGTCGGCGCTGGCCTTCCAGCACTCGTACGACTGACGCAGAGAGATCGCGCCTGCAGCCGGGCTGTCGATGTGGCCGTAGGAACCGCCGCCAGCCGTATTGATCACGTTGCCGTGGCCCAGGTTCTCGAAGAAGCCGGGCAGACGCAGCGCGTTCATGCCGCCGGAGATGATCGGGGTGGTGGGTTTCATGCCGTACCACTTCTGGAAGTAGACGGGACCCTGGCACTCGTCGCGCTCGATCATGTAGGCGATAACCTTGTCGTCAGCTTCGCCTTCCATCTTGCCGTAGCCCATGGTGCCGACGTGGATGCCGGATGCACCCTGCAGACGGCTCATCTTGGCGAGCACGAAGGCGGTATAGCCGCGCTTGGCAGAAGGGGAAGTCACGGCGCCGTGGCCGGCGCGGTGGTAGTGCAGGTACTGGCCGGGATATTGACGGCGGGCGGTGGTCACCATGCCGGGGCCACCCACGTAGCCGTCGACCAGGAAGGCCAGCTTGTCGGCGTCAGGGCCGAAGATTTCCAGGGCGAAGTCGGCACGGGCGCACATTTCGTAGTGGTCATCGGCGGTGATGTTCATGGAGAACAGCTTGGCCTGGCCGGTTTCGTCCTGCGCGCGCTTCATGGCGTCATAGACCAGCGGCAGCACCTTCTTGATCGGAGCGAACACCTGGTTGCCCTGGGGTTCGTCGTTCTTGATGAAGTCGCCGCCCAGCCAGAACTGGTAAGCAGCCTTGGCGAACGGCTCGGGGCGCAGGCCCAGCTTGGGCTTGATGATGGTGCCGGCGATGTAACCGCCGTCCTGAACCGGACGGCCCAGGATGCGCCACAGGTTGGAGATGTCGGTGGCGGGGCCGTCGAACATCTGGATCATGCGCTCAGGAACGTAGAAGTCGATCATCTTGGCGTGCTCGATGTCGCCCATGCCCTGGTTGTTACCGATGGCCAGCGTCAGGAACGAAACCAGCATGAAGCGACCATCGGTCACGTTGCGGTCAAACAGCTCGATCGGATAGGCGATGCGCATATCCTCGGTGGCTTCGTCGATGTGGTAAACCAGCGCGTCAACGCCCTTGGTGAATTCGTCGGTGGTGGAGACTTCCACGTTGGTGCCGGTGGAGGACTCGGCCGCGAAGTGCGCAGCGGCTTCCAGGTAGCCATGGCCTGCCTTGGGCTTCATCTTGTAGGCAACCAGGACATGCTTGCCGCCCTTGATAAGCTCGTCTTCCTTGAGGTCAAGATTCGAATAACGTGCTGACTGATCCATTTATCTGCTCTCTCGTTGTGGGTTAAAGATCACTACGGGGCGCACTATACGCGCGCATCACCATAAATAACATTCAGATGTTTTTATATATATCATAAGCAATACTTATGTATAATTTGACCCATGCTGCCTGTCACACTGCGCCAGCTTCAGGTTTTCGAAAGCGTCGCCCGCCACTTGAGCCACTCCAAGGCGGCAGCAGAGCTGTTTTTGTCCCAACCCGCTGTTTCCATGCAGATAAAACAGACAGAGGAAACCCTGGGGCTGGCGCTGTTCGAACAGGTGGGCAAGAAACTGTTCCTGACCGAGGCCGGGCGCGAACTGCTGCGCTACAGCCGCAACATCCTGCACCAGCTCGAGGAAATGGAGGGTGTGTTCAGCGAAATGAAGGGCTTGTCGCGGGGCCACCTGGACATTGCAGTGGTCAGTTCGGCCAACTATTTCATGCCACAATTGCTGGCGCGGTTCTTTCGGCAGCATCCCGGCATCCAGGTCAGCCTGCAGGTCGCCAACCGTGACGCGGTGATTCGCCAGGTCGAGGAAAACCGCGCCGACCTGGCCATCATGGGGCGTCCGCCCGAGGGCGTGGAGATGCAGGCGGAATCCTTCCTGCAGAATCCGCTAGTGATTATCGCGGCCCCCGGCCACCCGCTGGCGGGCCAACGCCACATCCGCCCGGAACATCTGGCTCGGGAAACCTTTCTGCTGCGCGAACCCGGCTCCGGCACGCGCAGCGTGGTGGAGCGTTTTTTCGCCAACAACCGCATTCCCCTGACCGCCAGCATGGAGATGGACACAAACGAAGCGATCAAGCAATCGGTACAGGCCGGCATGGGTCTGGGCGTGATCTCGCTGCAAAGCATCGAGCTGGAACTTGAAACCGGCCGCCTGGTGGTGCTGGATGCGGAACACTTTCCCATTATGCGTCACTGGTATGTCGTACACCGCAAGCACAAGCGCTTGTCCGGCGCGGCGCAGGCGCTGAAGAAGTTCCTCGTCGACGAGGCGGAGACGCTGGCGGCGAGCGATGCCACCGCTGGCAGACCGCCGCGGCGCTGAGCGCTGCTTAGTCCGGGGCCGCGGCCGGGGCGGGCCGGAGCTTTTTCAGGCTCAGGCGCACAGCCGTCAGGCTGGCGGCGAACAGCAGACAGGGCAGCCACACGCCGCGCAATTCGGAATACAGCATGCGCTGGCCCCAGGGGCTGAACAGCTTGTGCAGCGACAGCGGCGCGACCTGGATGAAGTGCCAGGGTAGAAAGTAGCGTTCATGCGAGAACGGCCACAGAAAGGCAACGCCCAGTCCGCCGTTCGTGCACATGTCGAGCAGGCCGTGCGATACGCAGGATATGAATACAAATAGCCCCGCCACCCACGGACGGGCATGCAATCGTTTTGCCAGCAGGAAACCCAGCGCGCCGAGGATCAACGCGAACAGCAGCGAATGGGTGATGCCCCGATGCCCCATGCTGTCGGCGTAGGCGACCCCCAGCTTGAAACCGATCACGTCCAGATCCGGAACCATGGACGCCGCCACCCCTGCCAGCAGCAGGCGGCGGGAAATGACGCCACTCCCCATGCCCAGCCCGAGGGCAAGCGGTACGGCGGTATGGGTGATGATGGATGGCACGGCGTTATCCTTATGCTGTCGATCGCGAATCCTGTGTCACCAGTGCTTCGCGACCGGATTCCTGCATTCAACTTGATATAGGCGACGATCTTCCAGGCGGATGGCTGTCATCGGTCCGCCCCACAGGCAGCCGGTGTCCAGCGCGATCACCTTTTGCTCCACTTTCAGCCCCAGCGCCGACCAGTGCCCGAAGATCACCGTGGCGTCGCGGCTCTTGCGCTTGGGCGCCTCGTACCATGGCAAGTAGCCCTCCGGAATGTCCTTCAATTCGCCTTTGAAGCGGAATTCCATCTCGCCGGACTGCGTGCAGATGCGCATGCGGGTAAACGCATTGACGATCACGCGCAGGCGTTTATGGCCGGTCAGTTCATCGTCCCAGCCATGCGGCGTGTTGCCATACATGCGTTCGAGGAAGGTCGCATAGTCCGGACCGCGCAGCGCGCTTTCCACCTCGCGGGCGAGGCTGGCCGCCTGCTCCACCGTCCA
>DATFUZ010000028.1:0-24827 GCA_035260545.1 Gallionellaceae bacterium
AGGCGATGGCTGCCGCCTAGATCACGCCACTGTTCCGATCTCAATCTTGTTTCTGGCGCTCGCGATTGACTGCGATCACAAAACGGCCTTGCGCCCCGGCCCAGCTACCATTGCGCTGGCGTTTTGACACAGTCTGTGCCCGAAGCTGACATGACGGCTACGCCAAAGCAGACATTTTTCGCGTCGTATCGACCTACTCTAGCGAAGCCAACGTCTTGCTAAATTCAGGCAGGTTTAGCGCTCTTGCCTTCTTGCGAAAGGCTTCCTCCGTAAGCGGGCCGATTACGGATTGGTCGACATTTGCCAGTGCCGAATCACGGTGTGAATCGACAATATAATAATTAGTTATCTTCCTGTCGCCGGCGGGGTGCTGCTTAGCGACGACGTAGCGGCCATCCCACCCCACCGAAAATACCGTCGCATCAACACGTCCGATGGAATTGCCATCATCGAGTCGACGAACTAGGGATACGTTCTCGGCCGTGTCGATCCAAACCAGGGAGTATGGTCCGCCGCGCCATTCGACGCCTGAGTCGAACACGCTGCATGCGACGGCGAGGCTAGTAACAAGAATTGTCAGAACGATTTTAAGACGTACGTGCATTCCATCGGCTATGCAAAGAGTTTGTAACTGGGACGAATCTGTCGTCCCCCGCAGGTCTGCTGCCCTGATCAAAGCGGACCAATTTTACTTCAGTCCTAGACCGGCAGCGTCGTGCCCTGAAGAGACATTTCGTCTTCGCGGAAGGAAAGCAGATGCGGACATTGGCCCCTCCACCCCGGCGACTTAACTGCTACATAAGTCTGCCGTTCTCACCAACAGAACCATACAGGCCGACATTTTTGTAGGATAGGTGGAGCGCAGCGATACCCATCAATATCGGCAGCCACCCGGTGGGTATCGCTGCGCTCCACCCACCCTACGCGCGCTTTAATTCAGTGGCACCGTTTGACGGGATTTGCCCGCCCCGCCCGATCAGAGCGGAAGCAGATTCGCCCGAATGGAGGCGGCTGGTTCCGGCAACGCCGCTTCGAGGTAGGCGAAGCCCGGGAACCCGCCCCATAAAAACGCGTTGTGCACGTGGTAAAAGAGACTGGTACAGTCCCGAGCGTTGAGGAGAAGGGTGTCAACGGCCGGAACTGTGGTGTCAATGGAGTAAGCGGGTCCACCACTTATGTTTGCCTTGTGAACGTAGTCTGGCGCGATGGAAAGTTGAAATGGCCCCGCCTCGGCCGGGCCGTCTTCCTCGACGAACCAGCGCCAGTCGTCGTACTCGGACTTCAGGTACTCCCTGTCGAGCTGCAAAACGAGAGGGTCGGCGTACCAGATGTCAGCTTCGCGGGGAGGCAGGTCGGCGTAGCCCGATTCTGGCCAACCGGGGTGTGAGCCCATCAGGTTAACCGAGCCGACTTCAGTGATCCACGCTTGCAGAAATATCGGGAGATAAACGCCCAGACGTTCGAACTCCGAGATCCACTCTGACGCCTGACCATCGTCCGGGACGTGCACTTCATCCGGAAATGCAAACACGTAGCCGGCTTGGGATAGACCCTGGACGAGGTACTCAACGTTGGAACGGGCTCGCGCGCAGAGGTGGCGCGCGAATTCCAAGGCCCGCTTCCGGAATTCCGGGTCTGCGAGGCGATGCGCCTGGGCAACCAACAAAGCCCAATCAGTGTGAGTGTCACTCGTGGAATAGCTCATAAATAATGGGTGTCAGGCTCGACATGTTCCTGTTTGAAATTTGGAGGCACTTCGTTATGTCCGTATATGGACGGTTCAGCCATCCCGCATATTTCTGCTCTACTGCGTATAGCGGACCGATTGTACTTCAATCCAGGATCGGCAACAGCGTGCCCAGAACGGACATTAACCTTTCCCGAAAGCGGACGTTCAAGGTGTCACGGCCAATCGAGACAGCCCCCATTGATCGACCCGATGCCTGTTTGTTATTGCGCTCACTTGGGCCAGAACTCGCTTCTCTCGCGCTTCTGCATCGGCTCTATCACGCCGCCGGAACGGCCTGCGATGAATCCCGCGACCTCTTGGGCAAGGTGCGCAGAAAATGACCTCACTTGCAGAACGAGTGGATCGGTCGAGATCGGATCAACATCAACCCGCGGTTTGTCCGCGTCCCTAAGCTCGATGGTCAGTTCTGTCCACTGGGTATCCCCAAGCGTGCGGCTGTCTCCATCCGAGTCGATGTTGCAGTTCGCGCCCCAGAGGTGCTCGGCAACTTGATCAAAAGGCGGTCGCGGCCCCGGTTTAACGATGTTCACTAGATATTCAAACAGCCCTTCACCTTCGACAAAATATCCATCGCGTTCGACCGCGCGAGCATAGTCAGTGCTGTTCCACCCCGGAGACAGTGCGCGCATTTCGTCATCCGAGAGTTCTCGGCCGATGGAGGAAATCGTGGGCGCGGGCGGGCCGCATTCCCTCGACAGCCAGTCGATCACGGCTTCCAGAGGCATATACTGCTCAAGGAAATTCATCGCCAATGACGGGCAATAGGCCGAATCGGGGATATAGATGACTTGCTTTGCACCGAGGCATGAGGCAACCGCCTTGCATAAGGCGGTAACGGCCGCCTGAACCGCCTCATCTTCGATGAATGCGCCCCAACGAACTAGTGCAGAGATTTCGCACAGGCGGGCGCCCAGCACCAGGCGGATACCATACGGCCCCTCGATCTCTGTAAACGGATAGTTGTCTGTCGCCGGGCGCGCACGCCACGTCAGCGGCGGATCGGAGCGCAACTCGATTGGCCATCGCTTCGGCACCGTCCCCCACTTCTTCCAGATGGCCTCGTGCTGGCGGATCGCGTCCGCGACGGGCTCCAATAGTGTCACTGCTCCACCTGTCGTGCCGGTATCAAGCGTGTGCTCGGTTATCGCAATGGTGTCGACGCCCATTTCACTTCATGCAGATAGGGAAGGATACTAGAATTGCCGTCATACGTGGTCAGTTCACTCAGCCCCAAACGATCGCGAAATTGGAGGCTGAGTCATTATGTCCGGTAATGGGACGAAGCATCCGTCCCGCATATTTCTGTTTTACTTCGTATAGCGGACCGATTGTACTTCAATCCCGGACCGGCAACAGCGTGCCCAAACCTGCCGTTAGCTTCCTTAACAGGAAAGCTTCTGCTTTCGCAAGCATTACAGAGACTTTGCACAGCCCCCGCTGTGTCAACGCCTTGGCCATAATGGCAGCTTTCGGTGGTCTTGAAGTAGTTCCCTTAACTCCCGTCGCCTCCTTTCGAGATTGAATGAAGTTGTCGCAGCGCACAGAAACACTCTTTCTTATTCTTGAGTTAGCTATTGGCCGTTGTCAGGAGATTCACTCTAATGCACTGGCCTCGCCAGCCTGACTGGGGTGTCCGGTTTCAACGTAACTATCTTCTCGGTTTGAAGATCTAGGAAGTGGACCGTACCATTCTTGTTCGTAACGGTAATAACGTGAAGAATATTTTCGGGTAGTTCGATAATGAGCGGGCGTGCGGCGCCATGTCCCGCCCGGAGCATTTCTTCGACAACCGCAGGCGGGGAGGTCGTGAGGAAGAATCCCATCGCCGCAAAAGGTCCCAGCCCATCGTAACGACCAATCCCCTTTTGCGTGGCAACAGCAGCGGGATCCAGCCCGGAAAGGCGCTGCAGGGTTGCGTAGGTACATGATACGCAATTGTAGTTTACCCGGGGTCCGCCATCGGCGGATTCTGGGCCAATGACCGCGTCACTGCCGGAGGTGCCGTTGGTGACCAGCCACACTTCGGCTGCGGAAATTCCTTGGCCGGGTTGAGGAAACGCAGCCGTGAGCGCGAATCTACCACCGGCCTTTAGCATCACAAAAGGTCCGCTACCGAAAAGCGCCTGAGCGAGGTCACCTTGCTCGATGTAGGGCCTGCTCTGATAATAGAAGACCCAACTATGCTCTCTTTCTTGGGTCTTCGTAATTACAATCTCGGGTTTGTTGGGCCAGGAACCGTCTGGCTTGTTCAACTCGGAATGGCATATGGCCCGGGCTTCGGTCTCGGTTAACATTATAGTGTCTGACGTGAGTCCAGTTTCCAGTCAGCCGCACGATCGGAATCCATCGCTTTTAATCTGCGGCCCAACAACTCTATATTCTCGCTGTCCATTTGGTCTTTGCGGAGAAAACAATAGAAGTATTCCCCGTTGGTGGGAGGAACGATGGCAATTCACGGCAGCTTTGCTTACTACAGGTGCCGTAATTGAAGCCACCGCTAACGATACCGCGATCATCCGCTCCTGGGACAACTCCGTCCTTCTCAATCGTCCGCTTTTGAGCAGTCTACTTGAGGGGGCGATCGGCTGCAATCGTGGAGCATTGGGGATCAGGCAGCGTTTTATTGAAGACCGTTTCGGGAAATGGAATGCCAGGGGGCTTGCCGGGTGCTGCGGACGAAATTGCTTTTGCGATGTCGATGTGCGCTTTCCCGACCGGGAAGGCACTTCCGATAGCCTGCCCCTTCATTATCAACGCGATTTGAGAGGGGCTTGGCCGCGCGGCGGGCCTTTTTTTATTTCCCGCGGCGGCTGCGCAGGTGGTGCAGAAAGCGCAGGATGGCGGGCAGGAAGGACAGCAGGATGACGACGAGCGTCATCAGGGTGAGGTTGTTCTTCACCACCGGGATGTCTCCGAACGCATAGCCGGCGAGGCTGATGGAGGTGATCCAGGCGATGCTGCCCGCCGCGCTGAAGATCACGAACAGGCGGTAGCGCATCAGGCCGATTCCCGCCACGAAGGGCGCGAAGGTGCGGAAGATGGGCAGGAAGCGGGCGAACAGTATGGTCTTGCCGCCGTGCCGCTCGTAGAATTCGTGGGTGCGGTCCAGATATTCCTTCTTGATCAGCCGCCCCACCAGCCTTCGCACCAGCTTCAGCCCGGCCAGCCTGCCGATCCAGTAATTGCTGTTGTCGCCGGAGAAGGCGGCGAGCATCAGCAGCGGCAGCAGCCATTCCAGTTTCAGCGCGCCGCCCGCCGCCAGCGTGCCCGCCACGAACAGCAGCGAGTCGCCCGGCAGGAACGGCGTGGCCACCAGCCCGGTTTCGCAAAAGATGATGAGGAAGAGGATGGCGTATATCCATACGCCATATTCACGCACCATTGCGAGCAGGTGCGTATCCAGGTGGAGGATGAAGTCTATCAAGTGAGGCGTCCGTCGTTCAGGGGAGTACTTTTTCCGCTTGGGGCTTCTCCGGCTTGATGAAATCCTCGCGCGAAACGCCGAACATCATCAGGAGCGGGCTGGCCACCAGCACGGAAGAATAGATGCTGAACAGGATGCCGATGGTCAGCGCCAGCGCGAAATAATGCAGGCTCTCCCCGCCCAGGAACAGCATGGAGGTCACCATCATCTGGGTACAGGCGTGGGTGATGATGGTTCGCGACATGGTGCGGGTGATGGCGTTGTCGATGATTTCGCTCACCTCCGCCTTGCGCAGCTTGCGGAAATTCTCGCGGATCCGGTCGAACACCACCACCGACTCGTTCACCGAGTAGCCCAGCACGGCGAGCACGCCCGCCAGCACGGTGAGCGAGAACTCCCACTGGAAGAAGGCGAAGAAGCCGAGGATGATCACCACGTCGTGCAGGTTGGCGATGATGGCGGCGAGGCCGAACTTCCACTCGAAGCGCAGCCACAGGTAGCCGACAATGCCCATGGACACGAACAGCAGCGCGAGCAGGCCATTGTCCGCGAGGTCCTTGCCGACCTGCGGTCCCACATAGTCATTGCGGCTCAGGGTAAGCGCGGCATCCTTGTCGGGCGTCGCCACGGGCACGGAGCAATCGTACTGCGGGCCGCTGTTCGCCTGCCATGCCTGGTCGAATTTAGTCTGGTCTTCGCCGGGCTGCTGCGGGCGCCGTGCGCAGTATGAGCGTATGGTCTGCGGGCACACCGAGGCGAACGATCCGCCGGACACGGCCGCTTGGGCGAGACAGGCGTTGTTGAACAGCTTTTCGCCCACCGCCTCGGCGGATGCGCCCTTCTTCACCGGCACGGTGACCAGGATGTCCTGGCTGCTGCCGAAGGTCTTCACCTGGGCGTCAGGCATGCCGGCGCCGGCGAGCTGGGCGCGCAGCTTGTCGAGCTTCGCCGACTGCGCGTAGTGAACCTCCATTTCCGCGCCGCCGGTGAAATCCAGACCGAAGTTCAGGCCGCGCGTGGCGAGGAAGAACACGGCAAGGATGAAGGTCACCAGCGAGATGCTGGTGGTGATCTTCCCGTAGCTCATGAACGGGATGTCTTTTTTGATCTTGAAGAATTCCATGTCAGTCCCCTTTAGCCGATCGCCACCTTGGAGAGGCGCGCGCGCCGCCCGTAGATCAGGTTGACCAGCGCACGCGACACGAGCACGGCGCTGAACATCGAGGTTGCGATGCCCAGGCACAGCACCACGGCGAATCCCTTGACGGGGCCGGTGCCGAACGCAAGCAGCGCAATGCCGGCAATGAGGGTGGTGACGTTGGAGTCCAGAATGGTCGCGAACGCGCGGTCATAACCGGCGTGGATCGCCATCTGCGGCGTGACCCCGTGGCGCAATTCCTCGCGTATGCGCTCGTTGATGAGCACGTTCGCGTCAATGGCCATGCCCAGCGTCAGGGCGATACCCGCCATGCCCGGCAGCGTCAGCGTGGCCTGCATCATGGACAGCAGCGCCACCAGCAGCAGCAGGTTCGCGACCAGCGACAGGATGGAAACCGTGCCGAACACCATGTAATAGGCGATCATGAACAGGGTGACGGCGGCAAAGCCAACCCAGGTCGAATGGAAGCCGTTGCTGATGTTCTTTTCGCCCAGGCTGGGGCCCACCGTGCGCTCCTCCGCGATGGTCATCGGCGCGGCCAGCGCGCCCGAGCGCAGCAGCAGCGCGATGTCGGCCGCCTCCTCCGAGCTCATGCTTCCGCTGATCTGCACCCGCCCGTTGGGAATCTCGTCCTGGATGACCGGCGCCGTGATGACCGTTCCCGTCATCGCGCCGCTTCCGCTCTTTTCGAACATGATGATGGCCATGCGCTTGCCGATGTTGTCATGGGTCACCCGCTTGAAGCGGTTCGCCGCCACGCTGTCCAGGTTGATGAACACCGCCGGCGCCCCATTCTGGTCGAAACCCTGCTGGGCGCCGGTGATGCGCTTGCCGGTGAAAATGATCTCCTTCTTGACCGGCAGCAGGTTGCCGTTGCGCTCCTTGTACAGCTCGTCGCCCAGCGGCGCCGCCGAGGGAGCGCCGGTATAAAGCCCGTTCTGGTCCAGCGCAGCCATGTCCACCATGCGCAGCTGCAGCGTTGCGGTGCGGCCAATGATTTCATGGACGCGCTTGGGATCCTGAACGCCGGGCAGCTGGACCACGATGCGGTCCACGCCCTGCTGCTGGATCACCGGCTCGCCCAGGCCCAGGCCGTTGAGACGGTTGCGCAAGGTCAGCAGGTTCTGCTGGATCGCCGCCTCCTCGATGCGCTTCTGCTCCGCCTGCGAAATCCGGCCCAGCAGCAGGAATTCGCCGCCTTCTTCGCGGGTGGTCAGGTACAGCTCGTGCACCTTGTCTTTGATCACGGCCTCGGCCTTGCTGCGCGCATCGGCATCACGGAATTTGACCGTGACCGAGTCGGCGTCCTTGACCAGGCCGGAATAGGGAATGTCCTGCGCGATCAGCGCCGTGCGAATGTCGTTGACCGAGGTATTCAGGGCATTGTCGAGCGCGACCTTCATGTCTACCTGCAGCAGCAGGTGCATGCCGCCGCGCAGGTCCAGACCGAAATACATCGGCAGGGCATGCAGCGCCACCATCCAGTGCGGGGCGCGCGGCAGGAGGTTGAGCATTACAACGTAGTTGTCGCCCAGCTTCTGCTCCAGCATTTCCTTCGCCTTGTTCTGGACGTCGCTGGTGCTGAAATAGAGGTTTACACGGTTGGCGTCCAGGGAGACCGCCTCGGGCGTGAGATTGCCGGCCTTGAGCAGATCTTCCACCCGCTGTTTCAGCGCCTCGTCGACCTTGGCCGTCTCGTACTTAGGCTGCACTTGAACGGCATGGGACACGCCGAAGAAGTTGGGGGCCGTATACAGCAGCCCGACCAGCAGCACGCCCAGGATCAGCAGGTTCTTCCACAGCGGATATTGGTTCATCGCGGCCCCTTAACTTCCGGACTTGATGGTGCCCTTGGGCAGCACGCTTTGCACGGCCGTGCGCTGGATCTGCACCACGACGTTATCGGCGATTTCCACGCTCAGGTAATTGTCGCCCACAGTGTCGATGCGCCCGATCATGCCGCCCATGGTGACGACTTCATCGCCCTTCTGCAGCGCTTCCACCATGGCCTTCTGCTGCTTGTTGCGCTTGGACTGCGACCAGATCATGAAGACGAAGAAGATCAGGACGAGGAAGAAGGGGAACATCAACCCGCCGGCGCCTTGCGCACCGGCCGCAGGCGCTGCGCCCTCCGCATAGGCGTTGCTGATAAGGCTCAAGGACATATCGGAACTCCGCTTGATTTTAAAAAACCGGATTTTAGCACATGGCCGCCCCGCGGCGGCGGCCCCCGTCAAACAGCCCGGCGGGCGGCGCGCGCGTCGTGGAAGGCCGCCACGAAGTCGGCAAAGCGCCCCGCCGCGATGGCGGCCCGGATGTCGCGCATCAGCTCCTGGTAATAGTGCAGGTTGTGAATGGTATTGAGGCGCGCGCCCAGGATCTCGCCCAGCCGGTGCAGGTGATGCAGATAGGCGCGGGTGAAGTGGCGGCAGGTGTAGCAGGCGCACTCTTCGTCCAGCGGCCGGGTGTCCAGGCGGTACTGGGCATTCTTGATCCGCACATCGCCGTGGCGGGTGAACAGGTGGCCGTTGCGCGCATTGCGCGTGGGCATGACGCAGTCGAACATGTCTATGCCCTGCGCCACCGCGGCGACGATGTCTTCCGGCGTGCCCACACCCATCAGGTAGTGGGGCTTGTCGGCGGGAAGCTGCGGCGCGGTGTGCTTGAGTATGCGCAGCATGTCCTCCTTGGGCTCGCCCACCGACAGTCCGCCGATGGCGAAACCGTCGAAGCCGATATTCGCCAGCTCGCGCAGGGACTCGTCGCGCAGGTGCTCGTGCATGCCGCCCTGCACGATGCCGAACAGGGCGTTGGCGTTGCCGGCATGGGCCTTTTTGCTGCGCTCGGCCCAGCCCAGCGACAGGCGCATGGAAACGCCTGCCACCTGTTCGTCGGCGGGATAGGGCGTGCACTCGTCGAAGATCATCACGATGTCGGAATTGAGCACCTTCTGGATGCGCATGGATTCCTCGGGCGAGAGGAAGCACTTGTCGCCGTTGACGGGCGAACGGAATTCCACCCCGCCGCCGGTGATCTTGCGCAGCTCTCCCAGGCTGAATACCTGAAAGCCGCCGGAGTCGGTGAGGATGGGACCGTCCCAGCTCATGAAACCGTGCAGGCCGCCGTGCGCCTCTATCACCTCCAGCCCCGGCCGCAGCCAGAGGTGGAAGGTGTTGCCGAGCACGATGTGGGCGCCGATGTCCCGGAGTTCCTGCGGGGACATGGCCTTGACCGTGCCGTAGGTGCCAACGGGCATGAAGGCGGGGGTTTCGACGCAGCCGTGCGCCAGTTCAAGCGTGCCGCGACGGGCGAGCCCGTCGGTAGTGTGCAGTGTGAAGATCATTTCCGGAATACTGATTCGATTGCCGGCCCTTTCGGGCCCTGTCCTGCCTGCGGCCGGCGGCGAACGCCGGCCGCATCGGTGTTACTCGGGCTTTCCGCCCATGTCTATCTTCTTGCCGTTCGCGAGCGACGTGATATAGGCGACCAGCGCGTTCAGGTCTTCGCTGCCGTAGTCGGGGGGCGTGCCTTTCAGCGCGCCGGCGACGCAGCTATGCACCTGGTCCGGAAGCGTGACCAGCTTGTGATCCCGGGCGCGGACGTGCGGGAAAATGGCAGCCGCGTTCTCCAGGCTGGGGATGGCCTTGCCGTTGGGCAACTTGCCCGGCTGCTTGCCGCCGCCGGAATGGCAGGATTCGCACGTCTTGCCGTTGCCGCCGAAGGTATCGTGATAGAACATGTCCTTCCCGTGCGCAACGGCCTTTTCCAGTTGCGCATCCATGGCAAGGGCAAACTGCGGCGCCAGCGCAAACAACGCCACACCGCCGAAAACAGCGGCAACGCGCTTCCTGATGGAGACAGTTTTCATGGTTCAACCTTTCTGTTCATGCAGAACGCTGTGGAGGGGGCCGCACCCATCCCGGCGCGGGCAGCGTGCACTTTACCGTACTTCGCGCCCGAATACACCTGAATCGCATGCCGGCATCCCCCCGGGGCCGCCGCTCAATACAGGCGGTGACGGAACAGCCAGGCGGCGGCGGCCAGGGCCACCGCGCCGATCAGCGCCAGCGGCCAGAGCTGGTCGGCCAGCATGGTGAGGGGCAAACCCTCGAGAAACACGCTGCGGAGGAAGACCATGAAATAGCGCATGGGATTGAGCAGCGTGAGGTCCTGCACCAGGGGCGGCATGTTGCGGATGGGGGTCGCAAAGCCGGACAGGATCATCGCCGGCACCATGAACAGGAAAGTGCCAAGCAGCCCCTGCTGCTGGGTGGCGGCGAAGGAGGAGATCATCAGGCCCACGCCGGCGCCGGTCATCAGGAATACGGCGACGCCGGCATACAGCGTGAGCAGGCTGCCCAGCATGGGAACCTTGAACCAGTAGATGGCGGCCAGGGTGATGATGGTCGCTTCCGCCATGCCGATGATGAAGCCGGGCAGCGTCTTGCCGAGCAGGATCTCCACCGGCCGCAGCGGCGTGACCAGCAACTGGTCGAAGGTGCCCTGCTCGCGCTCGCGCGCCACGGAGAAGGCGGTGACCAGCAGCGTCACCAGCAGGGTCAGCAGGGCCACAATGCCCGGCAGGAAGAACCAGCGGCTCTCCAGGTTGGGATTGAACCAGGCCCGCGTCTCGATGTGCGCAGGCGCTTGCGCGCCGCCGTGACTGGCGGCCCAGCCGCGGTTGAAGCGGTCAACGATGTCGCGCATGTCATTGACCACGAGCATTGCGGTGTTGGAATTGCGCCCGTCCACGATGACCTGCATAGCCGCGCCGCGCCCGGCCAGCAGGTCGGCGCTGAAGTTCGGCCCGATGCGCACCACCGCCAGCGCATGCAGGCTGTCCACCAGCGGGGCGATCTGGTCATCGTGGGTGATCTGCGCGACCCGGGTGAACGTGGGCGACCCGTCGAACGCCGCCAGCAGGTCGCGCGAGGCGGACCCGCGGTCTTCGTTGTAGACGGCGAAGGGAATATTCTTCAGGTCGTAGGTGGCGGCGTAGCCGAAGATCATGAGCTGGATCAGGGGCGGGCCGATCAGCACGACGCGCGTACGCTTGTCCTTCAGCAGCGCGGCGAACTCCTTGATCACCAGGGCGAGTATGCGTCCTAACATGGCTACTCCAGGCGCTTGCGCGAATTCCGCCAGGTGACGCCAAGGAACACCGAGGCCAGCACGACCAGCGCGCCCGCATTGGGCAGGATGACGCTCCAGATATTGCCGGCGAGAAATACGGTGTGCAGGATGGTCACGTAATAGCGCGCGGCAACGATGTGCGTGATGATCTGCACCACCCAGGGCATGCTGCCGATGTCGAAGATGAAGCCGGACAGCAGGAAGGCGGGCAGGAAGGTGGCGACCAGCGCCACCAGGCCGGCGACGAACTGGCTGCGCGCAATGGTGGAGATCAGCAGCCCCATGCCCAGCGCGGTGGTGAGGAACAGCGCGGACATTGCCAGCAGCACCCACAGCGAACCGCGCAGCGGCACCTGGAACAGGAAGATCGCCATGGCGACCGACAACAGGAGGCCGCCCATGCCCAGGATGAAATACGGCAGCAGCTTGCCCAGGATCACCTCGCGCATGCGCAGCGGCGTCACCAGCAGGGCTTCCATGGTGCCGCGCTCCCATTCGCGCGCCATGACCATGGCGGTAAGCAGAGCGCCGATCAGGGTCATGATGACGGCGATCAGGCCCGGCACCAGGAAGTTGCGGCTGCGCATTTCGCTGTTGAACCAGACGCGCTGCTCCACCTGCACCGGCACGTCGAGCGTCTCGCCGCGCTGCTGCGCGAGCTGCGCCAGCCAGGCGCCCCATGCGCCCGTCACATAGCCCTGCACGATGCGCCCGGAATTCGCGTCCACACCGTTGACGATGAGCTGGATGGGGGCGCCATCCGGCTGCCGCAGCCGCCTGGAGAAGTCCTCGCGCAATACGATGATCGCGCTGACCTTCCCGGCCAGCATGGCCCGCTCCGCCTGCTTTGACGTGGCATAGAACATGGGGGTGAAGTAGCGCGAGCGGTGGAAGGAAGCGGTGAAACTGGCGGTATCCGCATCCGGCTGTTCGACCACCAGCGCCACCGGGACATGTTCCGAATCGAGAGACACGCCGTAGCCGAACAGCAGCAGCAGGAACAGCGGCATCAGGAAGGCGATGGCGATGCTGCTCGGATCACGCATGATCTGCAGGAACTCCTTGCGCATCAGGCCGCGCAGGCGCATGCGCGCACTGCCCGGGCGCTCGCCGCGCGCGTGACGGTCGCCCATCATGCCGGCTGCTCCTGCTCGTGCGCCTGGATCAGGCCGATGAAGGCGTCCTCCATGGTCGGCTGCGGCAGCGCCGCGGACCGCGCCTGGTCCTTGATGGCGGCGGGCGTGCCCAGGGTGAGGATTTCACCGGCCGCCATGATCGCGATCCGGTCGCAGTATTCCGCCTCCTCCATGAAATGGGTGGTGACCATGACCGTCACACCGTGCGCCGCCAGGGCGTTGATGCGCGCCCAGAATTCGCGCCGCGCAAGCGGATCCACGCCGGAGGTCGGCTCGTCGAGGAAGATGATCCCGGGCTCGTGCATCAGGGCGCACGCCAGCGCCAGGCGCTGCTTGTAGCCCAGCGACAGGTCGCCGCTGACCATATCGGCCATGGACCCCAGCTCGAATTCGCGCAGCGCCCACTCGATGCGCTCGGCCCCGCGGCGCCCCGACAAGCCATACACGCGGCTGAAGAAGCGCAGGTTCTCCGCGACACTGAGGTTGCCGTAAAGGGAGAACTTCTGCGACATGTAGCCGATGCGGGCGCGCGCCGCCGCGGCGGCATGGCGCAGGTCGGCGCCGGCCACGCGCAGCGTGCCCCCCGAGGGCGGCAGCAGGCCGCACAGCATGCGGAAGGTGGTGGACTTGCCGGCGCCGTTCGCGCCCAGCAGGCCGAAGATCTCGCCGCGCCCCACGCTGAAGGATATGTGGTTCACGGCACGGAACTCGCCGAAGCGGCGCTGCAGGTCGCGCACCTCGATCACCGGCTGGCCGGCCCCTGCCCCGCGCGGCTGCGGGAGCGCGCCCGCGGCAGCCGTCTTGGCAGGCAGGACTGCCCGCGCCTTGAGCAAGGAAATAAAATAGTCCTCGAAGCGCGGCGGTACCGGGGAAAGCGCCAGGCCCTCGGCGCCGGGCAGCAGCGCATCGGCCACCGGCGCCACTCCCTCCGCCATCACCAGCCGGACGCGGTCGCCCTGGATCAGTGCGTCCAGCACGCCCGGCGCGTGGGCCAGCCCCGCCTGCAGGCTGCGCCGGTCGACACCGTGCGCGTAGGCTTCGTAGCTGCGGCCGCGCAAGGTCTCGCGCAGTTCCTGCGGCTCGCCCTGCGCCAGCAACCGCCCCTCGTGCAGCAGCACTACCTCGTCGCAGCGCTCCGCCTCATCGAGATAGGCCGTACTGAGCAGCACGCTGGTGCCCTGTTCGCGCACCAGCCGGTAGACGATTTCCCACAATTCGCGCCGCGACAGCGGATCGACGCCGACGGTAGGCTCGTCCAGCAGCAACAGCGCAGGCTGGCGCACCAGCGCGCAGGCCAGGCCCAGCTTCTGCTTCATGCCGCCGGAAAGCTGGCCGGCCAGACGGCGGGTGAATGGCGCGAGGCCCGCCATGTGCATCAGCTCCGCATAGCGCGCGGCCCGCTGGATTTTCGGCACGCCTTGCAGATCTGCATACAGATCGAGGTTCTCCTGCACCGTGAGGTCTTCATACAACCCGAAGCGCTGCGGCATATAGCCGATGGCGCCCTGCACGGCCAGCGACTGGGTCGCGGCGTCGAAACCGAGCACGCTGATATGCCCCGCGTCCGCCGCCAACAGGCCGGCCGCCAGGCGCATCAGCGTGGTCTTGCCCGCCGCATCCGGCCCGACCAGCCCGGTCACCACCCCATGGCGCACGCGGAAACTGACATCCTGCAGCGCCTGTAGCGGGTGGCCGCCGACCTGAAAGGTCTTGGAAACGCCTGCGACTTCCAGCGCGATTTCGCCGGCGCCCGGCGCGGCGGGCGGGGCGGCTGTCGAGGCAAGGGCCGCGCTCACGGCCGCCTCAGGAATGCGGGCAGGCTGCGACGCCGGAAGCCGCGCCGGCGTTGAGCGGAATGATCGCCGTGGCGGGCATGCCCATGCGCAGCTCGTTCTGGGAATTGCAGACGAAGACGCGCACCTGATAGACGAGGCTGCTGCGCACCGCCGTGGTTTCCACGGATTTCGGCGTGAATTCGGCGGTGGGCGATATGTAGCCGATCCAGCCGCGGTAACGCTTGCCGGGATAGCTGTCGGTCGTCACGTCGGCCGGCATGCCGGGCTTGAGTTTACCCAGGTCGCCTTCCTCCACATAAACCCGAGCCCAGATCGGGTCGGTCAGCGCCAGCGTATAGACCGGCCGCTGCGGCGAGGCCATGTCGCCGGGCTCGAGGATGCGCTGCTGGATGATGCCGTTTTCCGGTGCGTACAACGCCGCGTCGGCTAGCGCCGTCTTCGCCACGGCTAGCGCCGCCAGGCTGGCTTGCAGCGATGCGCGCGCAGCCGCGATGTCCTCCTTGCGCGGCCCCATCTGCACGAGTTTCAGCGCGTCCTGCGCGGCGTGGTAGCGCGCCTCCGCCGCGTCGGCTGCGGCGCGGGCGTTATCCGCCTGCTGGCTGGCCACGAAGTGTTCCTGCACCAGTTGTTGCTGGCGCTGGTAGGTGCGCTCGGCGTTTTGCGCCTCGACGCGCGCCGCCTCCGCATCGGCACGGGCCCGGCTGATCTCTTCCGGGCGGCTGCCCGCCTCCAGCCGCAACAGCACATGGCGCTGGGCCGCGGCCTGGGCGCGCTGCAGGTCGACGGCGTGCTTGAGGCGATCCGTGTCCAGGGTGGCCAGCAGTTGTCCCTTTTTGACGGCGTCGCCCTCCTTCACCAGCATGGTGGCGATGCGTTCGGAGCCGTTGAAGGCGAGTTGCACCTGACGGATGTCGATGTTGCCGTACAAAGTCAGCGCGTCGGCCTGTTGCTCGCGGTGGTCGCGAAAATGCCACAGCGCGGCCCCGGCCAGGCCCAGCGCAACGACGGCAACGAGGACAGGAATGATCTTTCGTTTCATTATTCTTGTGCTACGGTGGCTCAAGTCGACGGGTACGCCGGCGGGAATCTGTCAATATAATACCCAAAATCGCAACGCGCGGCCGGACAATGTCCGCCGATCGAGTGCCGCGCCGGGGTGCCTTATGCCGCCTTCTGCTGCTTCACGATGCTCATCGCGGTGGCCACCAGCCCGCCCATGTCGGCGAGATTGCCCGGCAGGATGAGGGTATTTCCTTCCTTGGCCACTTCGCCAAAGGCCTCGACGTATTTTTCCGCGACCTTGAGGTTGACGGCGTTCATGCCGCCGGGCGCTTCGATGGCCTCGGCCACCAAGCGTATGGCCTTGGCGGTGGCGTCCGCCACGGCCTTGATTGCCTCCGCCTCACCCTGGGCGCGGTTGATGGCGGACTGCTTCTCGCCCTCGGATTTTGCGATGGCGGCCTGGCGCGCGCCGTTGGCCAGATTGATCTGCTCCTGCTGCTTGCCCTCGGAGGTGGCGATCACGGCGCGCTTCTCCCGCTCCGCGGTGATCTGCGCCTGCATCGCGTGGAGGATTTCTCGCGGCGGCGTGAGGTCCTTGATCTCGTAGCGCAGCACCTTGACCCCCCAGCTCAATGCCGCCTCGTCCAGCGCTGCAACCACGGCGCGGTTGATGGCGTCGCGCTCCTCGAAGGTCTTGTCCAGCTCCATCTTGCCGATCACTGAGCGCAGGGTGGTCTGCGCCAGCTGGGTGATGGCGAAAACATAGTCGCTGGTGCCGTAAGACGCCTGCTTGGGGTCGGTCACCTGGAAGTACAGTATCCCGTCCACGGTAAGCTGGGTGTTGTCCTTGGTGATGCAGATCTGGCTGGGAACATCCCGAGGCACTTCCTTGAGGACATGTTTATATGCAATGCGGTCGATGATCGGGATGATGATGTTCAGGCCCGGCGAGAGTGTGCCGTGGAAACGGCCGAGCCGCTCCACCACCCAGGCGCTCTGCTGCGGCACCACCCTGAGTGCGTTGATTGCGAATGCGACGGCGGCGAACAGCGCCACCAGCATGATGACTTGGATTACCATGATTTCTCCTTGTGTACCGGCCGGCGTTATCGAGGTTTGAGCGCGGTGAGGATCAGCCGCGACCCCCGCATGGCCTTGATGTAGAACGTGGCCTCGCGCGGCGCGTCGGCCGGTTCGGTTTCGGCATCCCATTCGGCGCCGCGGTAATAGACGCGCGCAGTTCCGTCGGGATTCCAGGCCAGCACCTTGACCGTCTGACCCACGTCCAGCCCGATGTCGGGCGCGTGCTTATGCGACTTCCTGGTGTGCCGCAAGACCAGGGTGCCGGCAACGGCAGCCACCGCAGCGATGGAATAGTGCCAGGCTACATCCAGCCCCGCGACCGCCGCAATGCCGCCCAGCATGGCGGCAATGGCAAGCATGAGGAAATAAAAAGTGCCGGTGAATATTTCCACGGCAATGAAGACAAAGGCCAGCATGAACCAGTAAGCATACACCTGCATACTACCTACCTCCCTATTCGATTGCGGCGCTTGTCGACATCCTGTCAATTTCGCCGCGTCGAAATCCTACCAGATTTTCGCCCGGCGCCGCTTCATTGCGCGCGCTCGATCAGCATCGCATCGCCGTAGCTGAAAAAGCGGTATTCCCGCTCCACCGCGTGGCGGTATGCGGCCAGCATGTCCTGCATGCCGCCGAATGCGCACACCAGCATCAGCAGCGTGGACCGTGGCAGGTGGAAATTGGTCAGCAGCACATCCACTACCCTGAACCGGTAGCCGGGAAAGATGAAAATGTTGGTATCGCCCGAGCCCGCCTCCAGTTCGCCGCCCCCCGCCTCATTCGTCAGGGCTGCGCTCTCCAGCGCGCGCAAGCTGGTGGTGCCCACGGCCACCACTCGCCCGCCGCGCGCCCTGGCCTCCCGTATCGCGGTTACGGTTTCCTGCGGCACGGTATAGCGTTCGCTGTGCATCACATGCTCCTGGACCTGTTCGGCACGCACCGGCTTGAAGGTGCCCGCGCCGACGTGGAGGGTGACCTGCGCAAGGCTGACGCCCTGCGCCCGCACCGCGTCCAGCATGGCATGGTCGAAATGCAGGCCCGCGGTGGGTGCGGCCACCGCCCCCGGCTCCCGGGCGAACACCGTCTGATAGCGCTCTTCATCCTCCGCGGTGGCAGCATGGGTAATGTAGGGTGGCAGCGGCAACTGGCCATAGTCTTCCAGCAGCTCGGTCACCGTCCTCGCGCTGTCGAAGCGCAGGCGGTAGAACTCGGCCTCCCGCTCCAGCACGGTCACGGAAACCGCGTTCGCCAGCGTCAGTTTGCTCCCTGTCCGTGGCGATTTGCTGGCACGCACCTGCGCCAGCACGTGATGGCCGTCCAGAATGCGCTCGACCAGCACCTCGACCTTGCCGCCGCTTTCCTTTTCACCGTACAGCCTGGCCTTGAGGACGCGCGTGTCGTTGAACACCAGCACGTCGTGGGGCCGGAGCAATTGTGGAAGGTCGGCGAACTGACGATCGGCCAGGGCGCCGCCCCGGACATGCAGCAGGCGGCTGGCCCCGCGCTGTTTCGGCGGATACTGGGCGATCAGCCGCTCCGGCAAGGCAAAGTCAAACTCTTCGGTGCGCATTCGGGTGGTTTCTTCAGCATATTTTTCAGGTTCGTATTGTACCCGGAGCGCGCCGCGCCCGCGGGCCCCGTGGTTTATAATTGCGGAGTTTTCACGTTCCGCGAGATAGATGAAGGTCCTCCGGTATTTCTTCGCACTGGCGCTGCCTGCCACCCTGCTCGCGCCCGCGCGGGCGCAGGACAGCATCATGCCGCCCGCCCCGGCGCTGCCCGCACACGCCTATGTGCTCTACGATTACACGGGCAACCAGATGCTGGTCGGCGAGAACGGCCACGCGCGCCTTGCGCCGGCGGCGCTCGCCAAGATGATGGCGGCTTATGTCGCGCTGAATGCGCTGAAGGAACGCCAGTTCTCGCTTACGCAGACCGCCTATCCGTCCCTGGAAGCCATCCGCCCGCAGGACGACGAGGCGCGGATGTTCCTCGATCACAACAAGCCGGTCACGGTGGATGAATTGCTGCACGGGCTAATCATCGCGTCGGGAGACGACGCGCTGCGCGTGCTGGTGAATCTCGTCAGCGGCGACCGGGCGGCGTTCGCCGCGCTGATGAACAAACAGGCGCGCGCGCTGGGCATGGCCGATAGCCACTTCACCAATGCGGGCGGAAAGTCGGACCTGCACCAGTACAGCAGCGCCTATGACCTCGCGCTGCTGGCGGCGGCCATGCTGCGCGACTTTCCCAAGTATTACGCGCTGTACGGCGAACGCCAATATGTATACAACAACATCACGCTGTTCAACAGCAACCGCCTGCTGTGGAACGACCCCAACGTGGACGGGATCAAGATCGGAAACAATGCGGATGCGGGCTATTGCATTGCGGTCTCGAGCGAACGCAAAAACCGCCGCCTGATCGCCGTGGTGCTCGGCGCCCCATCGGCCGCCGCCGCCTACAGCGGGGGCCAGAAACTGCTCAACTACGGCTTCCGGAATTTCGAGAGCATGCCGCTGTACGGCAAGAACGAGCCCGTCGGCACCCTGCGCGTCTGGAAGGGTTCGGCGAAAGCCGTGAATGTCGGCTTCCCGAACGGACTGGCCCTGACGGTGCCCAAGCACGTCGCGCCGCGCTTCACGGCCACCCTCGAATCGCCCGACCCCATCATCGCGCCGGTCGCTGCGGGCCAGCGCATCGCTGTGCTGAAGCTGTCGCTGGACGGCAAGCCTTTCGCCGACTTCCCGGTGGTCGCGCTCAGCGCGGTCCCCCGGGCCAATGTATTTTCGCGCGGCTGGGACACCCTGCTGATGCTGTTCAAATAGGAGACGACAATGGCGGTGTACCTGAATGGCCAGTTCATGCCCCTCGAGGAAGCGCGGGTGCCGGTGCTGGACCGCGGCTTCATGTTCGGCGACGGCGTGTATGAAGTGATCCCGGTCTATTCGCGCCGCCCGTTCCGCCTGGCCGAGCACCTGAAGCGGCTGCAGCACAGCCTGGACGGCATCCGCCTCACGAATCCGCATACCGAGGCGGAATGGAAACGCCTCATCGGCGAACTCATCGCGCGCAACGAGGGAGAAGACCAGTCACTCTACCTGCACATCACGCGCGGCGCGGCGAAGCGCGACCACGCCTTTCCCGAACCGCCGGTGCCGCCGACGGTATTCATGATGAGCAACCCCCTGCCGGCGCCCTCGCCCGAGTTGCTGCAGACCGGCATCAGCGCGGTCACGGTGGTGGACAACCGCTGGCTGCGCTGCGACATCAAGGCCATCGCCCTGCTGCCCAACGTGCTGCTGCGCCAGGCGGCGGTGGACGCGGGCTGCGCCGAGGCCATATTGATCCGCTCCGGCGAAGGCGACGGGACAGCCTTCCTGACCGAGGGCGCGGCCAGCAACATCTTCGTGGTGAAGGACGGCGCGCTGTATGCACCGCCCAAGGACAATCTGATGCTGCCGGGCATCACCTATGACGTGGTGCTGGAACTCGCCGCGGCAAACGGCATCCCATGCCATGTCGGGCGCGTGATGAGGGAGGCGGTTTTCGCCGCGGACGAATTGCTGCTGACTTCCAGCCCGCGCGAGGTGCAGGCGATCACCCGCCTGGATGGCCAGCCCGTGGGCAATGGCCGTCCAGGGCCGATGTTCGAGAGGCTGTACGCACTCTACCAGGCCTACAAACGCGATGTGATGCGCGCCGCCGCCGATTGAAATACGAACAGGATAGACATGGAACTCACCGAATCTCCGATCGAATACCCATGCGAATTTCCCATCAAGGTGATGGGACTGTCGCAGGACGGCTTTGTCAAGGCGGTGATCGAGGTCGTCTCGCGCCACGATCCCGAATTCAAGCCGGCCACCATCGAGCAGCGCAAGAGCAGCCAGGGACGCTACGTGAGCCTGACCTGCACCGTGCATGCCACGTCACGCGCGCAGCTCGATGCGCTGTACCAGGAACTGTGCGACCACCCGGCGGTGGCGCACGTGCTATGAAACCCGGAGCGGGCATTCTCCTCGCCCCTTCGGTCAAGTTCCTGGGACTCGTCGAATACCAGCCGACGTGGGATGCGATGCGGCAATTCACGGCTTGGCGCAAGCCCGACACCCGCGACGAGATCTGGCTGCTGCAGCACCCGCCGGTGTTTACCCAGGGCCAGGCGGGCAAGCCCGAGCATCTGCTGAATGCGCATGGCATTCCGGTGGTGAAGATAGACCGCGGCGGGCAGATCACCTACCACGGGCCGGGGCAGATCGTGATGTATGTATTGCTCGACCTGCGCCGCTGGGGATTGAACGTGCGCCAGCTCGTGCGCCTGCTGGAGCGGGCCGTGATCGACCTGCTGGCCGGGCACGGCGTCCAGGCCGAGGGGCGGGACGACGCACCGGGCGTGTACGTAAATGGTGCTAAAATCGCCGCCTTGGGCCTGAAAATCAAGAACGGCTGCTGCTATCACGGGCTGTCGTTCAACGTGGAGATGGACCTGACGCCGTTCAGCCATATCAACCCCTGCGGCTATGCCGGCCTGCGCGTGACCCAGGCGCGCGACCTCGGCATCACCACGCCCTTTGACGAACTGGAACGGGATCTGGCGCGCCATTTCATGGCCCTGCTTGAGCACCGACTGGAACAAGATGAGCAACACTGAACACAAGCTAGCCACCGACCGCCAGACGGGCAAGGACAAGACCGCGCGCAACCCGATCAAGATCGTGCCGCTGCAGGAGCGCCTGCGCAAGCCGTCGTGGATCAGGGTCAAGACCGGCAGCGGCCAGGGCTACCACGATGTGAAGCGCCTGCTGCGCGAACACAGCCTGCACACCGTGTGCGAGGAGGCTTCCTGCCCCAACATCGGCGAATGCTTCGGCAAGGGCACCGCCTCGTTCATGATCCTTGGCGACGTGTGCACCCGGCGCTGCCCCTTCTGCGACGTGGCGCACGGCAAGCCGCTGCCGCCGGACGAAAACGAACCCGCGCACCTCGCGCAATCCATCGCGCTGATGAAGCTGCGCTACGCGGTGATCACCAGCGTGGACCGCGATGACCTGCGCGACGGCGGCGCGAAACACTTTGCCGATTGCCTTGCAGCGATACGCGCCTCCTCGCCGGACACCCGGCTGGAAACGCTGGTGCCGGATTTCCGCGGCCGCCTCGACGTGGCGCTGGACGCCATGGCCGCCAGCCTGCCCGACGTGCTCAACCACAATCTCGAAACCGTGCCGCGCCTGTACAAGCTCGCGCGCCCGGGTGCGGACTACGCCCACTCGCTCCACCTGCTCAAGGAGTTCAAGGCGCGCTTCCCGCAGGTGATGACCAAATCCGGCCTGATGCTGGGCCTGGGTGAAACAGATGAGGAGGTTCTGGAAGTCATGCGCGACCTGCGCGCGCACGATGTCGAGATGCTCACCCTCGGCCAGTATCTCCAGCCTTCGGACGGCCACCTGCCCGTGCTGCGCTACGTGCCGCCCGAGACCTTCAAGATGTTCGAGGAAGAAGCGAAGAACATGGGCTTTGCCCACGCCGCCTGCGCCCCCATGGTGCGCAGCAGCTACTTCGCAGACATCCAGGCGCACGAAGCAGGCATAGACTAGCCCGCCTCTTACGCCCGGCCTCTCCTCCCGGCCTGGCTAGAGGGCCGGGCCCTTTTGCCAAGCCCCTCTCAAATCGTGTTGACAATGAAGGGGCAGGCTATCGAAGGCGCCTTACCGGCCGGAAACGCGCACCGCCACATCGCAAAAGCGATTTCGCCGGCAGCACCCCGCAAACCGCCTGGCATTCCATGCCCCGCAACGGTCTTCAATAAAACGCTGCCTGATTCCCAAATGCTCCACGATTGCAGCCGATCGCCCCCTCAAGTAGACTGCTCGAAAGCGGACGATTCGGAAGGACGGAGTTGTCCCACAAGCGGAAGTTTGCGTGTGTCCGCTTTGCGGCGGTGAATATTAGAGATTAGACTTCCGCTTCCGGCCAAGCAGCCATTCATAGAGCACTGCCATATTGATGCACATAGCTAGCTCACAATTTAGACGTTAGGCACTTCCACCAATTTCCGGCACCATCTTCTTGAATATGCGCAAAGCTTCACTCCTTGAACGATTAAGAGCAAAGAGGCGTAGCCAGTCAATCGTGGTAGGTGTTACATGGTACACCGAGGACACTTGGAAGCAGGTGAAGTCCTCTGCATCCGACCCTGAGGTTTTTGAAGAATCATTTTCAGAATGGGAAGCAATGGCAATTGCTGCGCTCAGTGAGATGAGAAATGCTGGTGTTCGCGTAGTTGAATACCACATCATCCCGGAAGAATTTTTTGCATGGTGTTCTGCGAATAATAGAAGCAACGACGCTGCATCACGAGCAGAGTTCGTGTCGAAAAAAATGAGAACTTACGATAGCAGCAACAGCTAGGCGTAGGGAAGCTTACATGCAAGACAAACGGATGACTCGCGCGTGGCCTGACATTCTGAGAACGTATGAGGAGTTCGTGAGCCATGGGCTGAGACTGCAAGCGATGATCCACTTGATTGCGCAGATCCAGCAATCCCATCTCAAAAGTCTATTTGGCTGGACCTCGATGCATGATCTCTGTATTGCTCAGACGGAGGCTGAGTACCCGTATGATGGCCCCTTCCTCCGCATTTCACCCCGCTTCGACGGGAGTCTTGAATTTCGATATTACGATACGCCCCTCACAGAATGGCAGTGGCATCGAGTGGTGCCTGAAGCCGATGCCTTCGATAGATTTGTGCGTTTCGCTGATGAACTACATTGGTTCCCGCAGCGCATTGACGCGCAGCGCGACTTGGCATCTTGAACCTGCGTAGCGTCGTAGTACGTCCGATTCTGCGAACCCACAATGATTCCTTTGTGCACCGCGCTGACTGATGTCGATTCGACTACAATACGTCAGCAACAGACAGTTAAGCCGACATCAGGGACTTGGCGGGTCGGTCCCAGTTGCTGCCGTTCGCGAAGGACGGCTTCGCGGCGGTGGATATTGGAGAAGATACTTCGACTTCACGGCCGGTTGCTGCCGTTCGCGAACGGCAGCTTAATTACGGTGCAATAATTATTGGGGATTAAGTGGTGATTCGAGATGAGACCAAGTTGCGCGAGATATTGCGCCAAACGGCGCTGGCAGATTCGCCTGTTGCGCGCCTGAACATCCGGGATCCGGACGAGATTGCGTTTGCCATCGACATTCCGCTCGCCGAACCCATGCAGAGCTGGCAGCTTATGCGCGAACTGGTCCCCCAGACCGGGAGGTGGCCGGTGTTGATCACCCTGTGGGGCGGGGGGAACTCTTGGCACGAGAAGGCGCGGCTTATTCGTGACGAATTCTCCAACCGCTTCGCGTTTACGCAGGAATTGCTGAAAGACAGCCGCAGCGGACACAATCCGGCAGACATCATTGCAGCCTCGGAAACCGTGGACGTGGGGGCGCAGCTCAGGCAGATCGAAGAGAGAATGCAGAGCGCGCACTATGAGCACTTTGATCTGGAGGAAGACCTGGAGAGACTTCTGGAAGGCACCCGCGACCGTTTCGGCTTCGCCCCGGACGTGGGCGATCCGGTCAACTTTCTGACGACCGAAAAAATTTACTCCAAGGCCAGCCTTGAGCGCTGGCTTTTCGAGTGGGAGCGCAAAAATTGTGCCGATGCGCTACGGGTGCAGGACGATGAGCTGTCGTACCTGGAATGGTTCGAGCAGCACAGCCCGTCGCTCGTGCTTCTGCTGATGCCTTCCGCACGACACTGGGAAATCCCGGCCTACCTCAACTGGTTCGCTTCCAACATCGCCAGTAGCCAGTTGATCGTCGCCCTCCTGCGGGAGTGGCACCAAAAGTACGGGGCGGAACTGGTGTCGCACCACGGCACCATGCTCGAACTCATCACATCACGCCTGCCCGACACGCCAGAAGATGCATTTCATCTCGCCTGGCAGCAGGAAACGATCGCCCAGTGCACCACCATTCCCGCCGGCGTTTCCCTGCGCGACCATGCACGTGCCATGCTCTGCACAAACTGCTGGTTTCTGCACGCCCGGCGGTGAACTCGGCGCTCAGCGCCGCGTGCGGCCCCGCGAAGTGTGCTGAATAAGTCGCCGCTTTTGAGTTCCGAAGATGGCCGTATTGAGTCGTAAGCTGCATCTCGCAAATGGCCGCTTAAGGGCAACGAATTTACACCTTCGAATGTCGCCTATGGGCACAGACTGTGTCAAAACGCCAGCGCAATGGTAGCTGGGCCGGGGCGCAAGGCCGTTTTGTGATCGCAGTCAATCGCGAGCGCCAGAAACAAGATTGAGATCGGAACAGTGGCGTGATCTAGGCGGCAGCCATCGC
>DATFUZ010000029.1:0-6755 GCA_035260545.1 Gallionellaceae bacterium
GCCTACGCCAGAGGCAAGGCAGACGGCTTATCGCCAGCTATTCCGGGCGCAGATTCCCAGGGATGAACTGGAAGCGATCCGCAATGCGACGAACAAGGCCTGGGTGCTGGGGGAGGGGCGCTTCCTGCAGAAGGTGGAGGCTTTGTCGCAGCGGCGTGCTGCGCCTTTGCCCAAGGGAAGGCCACGGGCTGATTAAGACGTGCCCGTGGCAGGCGCACGCAGGCAAACACGCTACGTACGCATAAACGCTCATTGAATCTCGCCGCGCGCACGACTACCATGGAGGTGCGTGTCACCCCCGGGAAAGGAGTGAGATGAGGAGGGCATATCTTGCAGCAGCCATTTGTGCGCTGGGCCTGAGCCTCTTGCCTTGCGCGGCGGACGCGCGCCATTCGCGCCGGGCGCACCATGCCCGTCGCGACCGCTTTCCGGTCGTGCGGCGGACGGACCCGCCGGGCGTGGGAATGGCGCTGGACCCGGCCACGGGCAATTACCGCATCAGCTATTACCCGCCGGCCCTGCCGCCGCCGTCTTCGCCCTCCCTGATGGAGGGCCAGCCCGCCGCCACGCAGGCCGGGCCTGTCGTCCTGCGGGTGTCCGCCGTGAGCAGGAGGCGCCCGAGCGCCGCGAAGCCCAAGTTGCTGCACGCCATTTTTGTGCCAGCCACCAAGATAGATCCCATCGTGGAATCGGACTTCGTCTACCGCCCCGGCCGGCGCGAGGTGCAGTATGCCTATCGCATCGGCAACGGGCGCGGCGCCAAGCAGGCGCTGGTGCGCATCGCCATCGAGCCGCTCTCCACCGTCTCCGCGCTCATGCTGCCGCTGCCCGGCGGCGCGGGCAGGGATGCCGAGCGCACGGCCCAGTTCGAAGCTACGGCCAGCGGTGCGCTCATCAGCCCTGACCACTGGAGCGGCACGCTCAGCGCCCTGGCTGGCCCGGGCTTGCGCATCGTCTGGCAATTGGACGCCGCCCCCGGGGCAAAAGGCGTGGCGCCCGGCCGCGCGCAAAGCGGCTTCGGCCTGCCCGCGGACGATCTGCCCGGTGTGGCGCTGGCCCGCCTCAGGGGCAATGCGCCGCCGCTGCGTTTCGGCGGCCACTGGCCCCCCGGCGACATCGGCGACCGCCTGCGCTACCTCACCGCCCACGACTACGTCACCCGCCCGGTGGCCGTGCCCGCGATTACCTTGCCCGATCCCTACGATTCCGCGGCGCTCATCGGGCGCATCCAGGCCCAGATGCACACCTGGATTGCGCTCGGCCTGCTCGACCCGCTGTTTGCCGACCGGCTGGACCATCACCTGGAATACGCCGCCGACGAACTGCGCAATGGCTGGACGCGCGACGCGCGCTACGACCTCGACGCCGTGCACCTCCTGCTCGCGCTGCAGTATCCCAGCCTGGAAGGCAAGGCAGGCCCCGCCCACCTGCTCAAGCCCGCGGCGATGCAGATCGATGTGGTGGCCGCGCGCGTGCTGGATTTTGACCTGAAATATGTGGAAATGCGCATGGACCAGGCGCACTAGCGCGCCTGCGTGGAAATCTGGATTCTATTCATATTCGCCGGGCCGGATACCGGCGGCGGCTATCTCTTCACTCGTGGCGGGGCGGAACTGCATGAGCGGCACGCGTCCACACGACGGGCACACGCATTCTGGATCTTCCGCAGTGCGGGAGGCGGCATGCGCCAATTGCCCAGGATTGTCGTACACCGTGCCCGATTCCTCGCAGATCACCACGGTGTGGCCGCATTCCGGGCAGCTATAGAACGCGAGCGAACCTTGCCCGCAGCAGGGGCAGGCCACACGGTAACGCCAGATGGGCGGGTCGATGTGCATGGTGCAAACTTCCGTATCGAATGGCGCGCCCCGCCGCAATGAAGCCGGAATCACTCCAGGTGCTTCGCCAAGCGCTCCAGCACCATCTCGCGCGGGAACAGCGCCACCACCGCATCCACGGAAGGCGTCTGCGTCTGCCCGGTGAGCATCACGCGCAGCGGCATGGCGATTTTGGGCATCTTGAGGTTGTGCTCGGCGATGGTCTCCTTGATTGCGGCGGCGATTGTGGACGCATGCCACTCTATCGCGGTGAAGCGGCTCATCAGCGTGCGCAGCGCGGGCAGGGCTTCCGCCGTCAGGTGCTGGTCCAGCAGCTCCTGCGCCGGGTGCAGCTCCATGTAGAAGACTTCCGCCGCGTCGGCCAGCTCGTTCAGCGTGGAGACGCGCTCCTTGTACAGGGCGATGATGGCCTCCAGCGCGGGCGATTCGTTCACCGAAATATTGCGCGCCGCCAGGCGCGGCTGCACCAGGCTCGCCAGGCGCGCATTGTCCGCCAGCTTCATATAATGCTGGTTCAGCCAGTTCAGCTTCTCGGTGTTGAATTGCGCGGCGGAAGGCGTGATGTGGTCCAGGTCGAACCACTGGCAGAACTGCTCGACGGAGAAAATCTCCTCGTCGCCGTGCGACCAGCCCAGGCGCGCCAGATAATTGAGCACTGCCTCCGGCAGATAGCCATCCTCGTCATACTGCATCACGCTCACCGCACCATGGCGCTTGGAAAGCTTGGTGCCGTCATCGCCCAGGATCATCGAAAGGTGCGCGTACTGCGGCACCGTGGCCCCCAGCGCCTTCAGGATGTTGATCTGGCGCGGCGTGTTGTTCACGTGGTCGTCGCCGCGGATCACATGGGTGATGCCCATGTCCCAGTCGTCCACCACCACGCAGAAGTTATAGGTGGGCGTGCCGTCCGCACGGGCGATGATCAGGTCGTCCAGCTCCTCGTTGGCAAACTCGATCACCCCCTTCACCATATCCTTCCACGCCACATAGCCCGTGAGCGGATTCTTGAAGCGCACCACCGGCTGCACCCCGGCAGGCGGCGTCGGCAGCTCCTTCTCCGCCTCCGGCCGCCAGCGCCCGTCGTAGCGCGGCTTCTCCCCGCGCGCGCGCTGCACCTCGCGCATCTGCTCCAGCTCGGTGGGCGAGGCATAGCAATGGTAGGCCAGGCCCAGCTCCAGCATGTGCTGGATCACCTCCTTGTAGCGGTACATCCGCTGCATCTGGTAGAAAGGGCCCTCGTCATAGGCCAGGTTCAGCCAGCGCATCCCGTCCAGGATCGCCTGCACCGCCTCCGGCGTCGAACGCTCCAGATCCGTATCCTCGATGCGCAGGATGAACTGCCCCTCGTGCCGGCGCGCATAGGCCCAGGAAAAAAGCGCCGTGCGGGCGCCGCCGATGTGCAGATACCCTGTGGGGCTGGGAGCGAAGCGGGTGCGTACAGTCATTATCGTTATGCCGTGAAGCTTGTTATCCGGGAAAGCGCGTATTTTACGCCAGCCGGCCCCCATCGGCCAAAAATTGACCTGCAAGCCCATTCTGTGGTTTAATTCGCGCCCTCTATCGGGCGGTTAGCTCAGCGGTAGAGCACTGCCTTCACACGGCAGGGGTCACTGGTTCGATCCCAGTACCGCCCACCATAGATGTCTACCCCCTGCATGCGATCAGCCGCTGCGACACCATGTCGCGGCCCCTGCGCGCGTCAACAGGCGTAGATTTTATCCTGCGAGGCGGCGCTGAATCTTCGGCACCGGCCCCGAACACCCATCCCCCCATTCACCAGAATTCATCGGGAAGCGCAGCCTGGCACTTGCCGCGCTGGCGCCTCATTGGGCTGGCTCCCTCGCCGCCCTCCAGCCGCCTTGAACTTGAAGCCGTGGGCGGTGTCTAATTTTTATTAACTTACCCATTATCAAATATGCGGGGAGACACGATCGTGAACATGAACAAAGAAACCTATGAAGTCAGCAAGGATGAAGCGCAAACCTTGAACATCGAAGAACTCATTCGGCACAGCTCGACTTTAACGACGAGGCTCCAGCTCGCCAGGAAGGAAATCGATGGGCAGCGCAGGGACCTTGAAAGGCTGCGGGAAAGCAAACTCGCGCTGAGGCTGGAACTGGCGGATGCAAACAGCGAGATCGGCCGCCTGGTGACGGCGCTGACGCACGAAGCGGAGCAAGCGTAGATCCTGGATGCGCTGCCGTATGCGGTGAATGACATGACCCGCATCGGTCGGAGCGCGCGCGTGATGAATCGCGCGGACGATGCGGTTCGTCCCTCAGCGCATACCGCGCTGCCTTAACGCGGCAGGGGTTACTGGTTCGATCCCGGTACCGCCCACCAGATGTAGAAAAAGCCCGCGAAAGCGGGCTTTTTTGTTTTCTGTCGCTCCGCCTAACCCGCGAACTCGGCGGACTTAAAATCCGTCGAGGATCAGTCTCCTTGTGCCGGTTCGATTCCAGTCCCGGCCACGCCCGGTTCTGGGCGCCCAAGGTCCTCACCCATCACATCGAACCGTTTGACGATTCCTGTTTCAGTCCGCAGGATCAAAGAAAGAAGTATGCGCCACGTGGCGATGCGCCAATCAAAGTCGAGAGATTAATACAGAAACGCATTAACCGCTGTTTGACGGATTATACAAAAGTGTATAAACTTAAAACCATATGAAGCGGGGGGCGGCATACATGAAGCAAAGCGAATTTGTCAGGTGGCTGAAGAATCAAGGGGTGACAGTCACGCATGGTTCGAAGCACATGAAGCTGTACTACAAGGGCAAGCAATCGACCCTTCCGCGCCACGCGGCGGAACTGAAGACGGGGTTGGTAGAGGCGATCAAGAAACAACTGGGATTGAAGTAAGGCAGCCCCCAAAGGGGCTGCACCTGAGCCTGGGTCAGGCTATAGCAGCTACATGATATGTCGGAGGGTGCGGATGAACTATGCGGCCAAATTGGCAAAGGAAAAAGGCGGGGGATATGTCGTGACTTTTCGAGACATACCCGAGGCAATTACACAAGGCGATACCAAGGAAGAGGCGTTGGCAATGGCGCTTGACGCGCTAATCACCGCGATGGACTTCTACTTTGAGGATAAACGTCCGGTACCGGCACCCTCCAAGGCCCGCGCCGGCGAGCGACTGGTACAGTTGCCGCCGAGCGTTTCGGCGAAGGTGCTGCTTCTGAACGAGATGGTCAGGCAGAAGGTGACGGCATCACAACTATCCCGCCTCTTGGGCATGAAGCGCGCGAGCGATGCCCAGCGTCTTACAGACCTTCATCACGCAACGAAGATCGATGCAATCGCGGAGGCCATGGATAAATTGGGGAAGCGGCTGACTGTTCGCGTCTGCTAAAGGAAAGCGCGCCTTGGGTGCGCAATTCTTCGGGCTGATTCGAAGGGCTATCTGTATCAATCGAGTCTGAGCCGGAGGTCGCCTCGCCTGCCCCCGCAACGGCGAACTGCGGCATCGGGAGATGCTGGATTACAAGACCTGCCCCCGGAGTTCCGGAGTTCTATTGCCTTGCCGGCGTTTGCCGCCGTGCTGTTCCGCGGGGTGGCCAAATTCATGTCTCGGCACCAGCCGTAGCAGTTGGGAGAGGACGATGTTATGATGCGCCACGGCCTGATACCTCCAAAATGATCAATGAGTTGTGGTGACCCTATTGTATCGTTTCAGATGTGCATCAGGCCTCTTTCGTTTCAATTATCTGGGACAGCAGTGAGTCGGACCCCGTTTATTCGGGGCCCCGCTTATTCGCTTAATTAGGCATATGATGATTTCTGGTCACCGATATTAGGGGTGCATCGAAGCGCCTCTCCGAGCATGCCAGACCAGATCGCAGTATTCGCGTTCGGCACTATTAGCTGACGATAGTGTATCCTTCACCTTGATTTACGTGGACCGTGCAAATTCACTACTGCATAGCGGAGGGATCATGATAAGAGCTGCTGTGTTTTCATTGATGATGATGTGTTATTTGTCGACCCAGGCAGCCGATTGGTATTTCTTTCCGACGGTGCAATCATCGCACGAGGTGTACTTCTTTGACCGAGACTCCGTTGTAAAGCATGGCAGCACCGTTACCGTATGGGACAAGTCGGTCCACGATGAAAGCTATCCAGCCGACAATGGCGTACATTCGCTTACGGCGCGAGATCGCTTTCAATGTCGCGATCGAACTCTTCAGAGCTTGTCGTGGGTCACGTACAACAAATCCGGCGAGGTTCTATTCAGCATGACCACGCCGCAGGCCGCATCTCAAATAGTTCCGGGTACCATTGGCGAGTCGATGCTTTCGGTGGTCTGCAGCAAAAAGTTTCCAAACGTCAAGGGAGGTGCGCTCTACAACCCGGTAAATGGAAATGATGTTGATGCCGCCGCCGAAACCTACTTTGCAGATGAGGCAAGCAAAAAGATAGATGCAGCGCCAGCCGACCCCGATTGGTATTTTCTGCCGAGATACATGACCGAGCATAATACTGCATTATTCATCGACGCCAATTCCGTGAAGAAAGGCGAGGATGGCGTACTGGTGTGGTCGTTGCTCGTATTCAAGGAACAGTCTCCGGATATGTCTGCAGTAGGACAGTGGGATCGGTATTCCTGCCCCAATTTCACGCTCAGAGATACACGTGCCACGTTTTACGGTGGGCGGGGAAAGTTCCTGTTTACGACGATTGATCATCGAGGGGAGGTGCCGATTTTGCCTGGATCGGTATCCGAAAGCATCGAAGAAATAGTGTGCAGCACCGATTTTCCCAAGCCCGGGCATGCTGACGCTTACGTGCACATAGACAAGAATGACCCATATGCGTTCGCCCAGCTTATGTATGCGCGAGCTACGGATGACAAAGACCATAAATGGGAACAACTGCCTGACGCGCCACGCTCGAAGAAATACAAGCAAAAGAAATAGGG
>DATFUZ010000030.1:0-3188 GCA_035260545.1 Gallionellaceae bacterium
TGGCGGCATTGGCCGCCGTCGCGCTGTCCATGTTCGTTCTCTGGGAATGGCTGGAGCCGGCCCCCCTGGTGGAACTGCGCCTCTTCGCCCGGCGCAACTTCATGGTGGGGTCGGTGTGCCTGCTGTTCGGTTCCATGGCATTCTTCACCGTGGTCATCATCATTCCCCTCTGGCTGCAGACCTTTGAGGGATATACCGCCTTCTGGGCGGGCAAAAGCGTGGCGTTCGGGGGCGTGCTTGCCTTCATCCTTGGTCCGCTCATCGGCGCCAACATCGGCCGCGTCGATGCGCGCGCCATCACCACCCTCGGGTTCGTCACGTTTGCCGTCGTGGGGTACTGGGGCGCGCACTTCACGCCGGATGTCGACTACTGGACCATCGCCATGAACCGCCTGCTGATGGGCGTGGGTGTGAGCTGCTTCTTTCTGCCGCTGGTCACCATAAGCCTGTCGGGATTGCCTGCCAACCGCGTGGCGTCGGCAGCGGGCCTGACCAGCCTGATGCGCAACGTGGGCGCCAGCTTCGGCACGGCAATCGCCACCTGGCTGTGGACCAGCCACGCAGCGGCGTCCCACGCGGTGCTGATGGAGCAGATACAGGCCTACAACACGGCCGCCCGAGAATATACCGAGCGCCTGCGCGGTCTCGGCATGTCCCCCGAACAGGCCTACGCCCGCCTGGAGCGGACGATCAACGAACAGTCATACACGCTGGCGACCGACCACATCCAGCTGGTGGCAGGCGTGGTGATGCTGTCGCTGATCGCATTGGTATGGTGGGCCAGGCCGCCCTTCGTCGCGCGGCGCGGCGAGCATTGACCGGCCGGTATCTCACAGTTCGCTTCAACGTTACCGAACGCCGCTTTCACGGCGCACCGCTGTCGTATGAATGAGGGTGGCGGCCGCGGGATAGCGACAGCGCCCCGATCACCACCAGCAGCAGCACCCCAAAGCCTGCGCTGATCGTCAGCACCGGAACGTGCAGCAGGGAAACCGCCCAATACAGGCTGACCAGGACCAGCATCGCGAAATTCTCGAAAAAATTCTGCACTGCAAGCGCATTGCCGGCGCCTATGGTCTGGTGGCCGCGCTCCTGCAGCAGGGCATTGAGCGGAACCACGAACCAGCCGCTGCATGCGCCGATGACCACCATCAGCACGCCTGCCGCCGTCAGGTTATGCACCAGCGCCAGCGCCATTACCGCCGGTCCCAGCAGCAGACCGCCTATCAGCGCGCGATTGACCGTGGCAAGCGTGACCAGCGCGCCCGCCGCGCCTGCACCGATGACGATGCCGGCGGACACTCCCCCGATCAGGAAGGAGGGCGTCCGGTTGTCGGTGATCAACAGGGCAGCCGGAACCCAGGCAAACAGCAGCAGACGCAGGGTGACGCCGCTGCCCCAGAAGATGCTGGTGCCGAACAGGCTGAAGCGCGCATCGCGATTGCGCAACAATGCCATCAGCGCGCCGCGGAAGTGCTTCAGCAGCAGCCAGGGATGGAAGCGCGCGTCCGGGCGTTCCGCAGCCAGGCGCGGGATGAACAGGTTGGCGACGGCCGCCAGCCCGTAGCATGCGATCACCCCGATATAGGCGCCATGCAGCGAATAATCAGCCAGCAGCCCGCCCAATATCGCGCCTGACAGGATGGCGACGATGGTCGAACTCTCGATCAGGCTGTTGGCGCGCACCAGTTGTGCGGGACCGAACATCTGGGTCAGGATGCCGTACTTGGCGGGCGAATAGAGGGTGGCCCCGATGCCGATCAGGCCATAGCCCGCATAGGCGTCTACGCCCAGCACCATGGCCACCGCGCCCAGCAGCTTGAGCAGATTGGCGGCCAGCATCACATAGCCCTTGGGGTAGCCATCCGCCAGCGGTCCGGCGAAAGGTGCGAGCACAATGAAAGCCAGTACAAACGAAGCCTGCAGCGCCGGTTCCATATGGTCGCGGCCGAGCAACTTGAGCGAGGCGATGGCCGCCAGGAAGATCGCATTGTCGGCGAACGCCGAAAGGAACTGCGCCGTGAGCAGCGCCAGCATGCCGGGCGAGAGCAATCGTGTATCGGTTGTCGTTCGATGTTCCATCACAGGGCTTCCGTCAGTAGCGGGTTGCCGGCACGCGCTGCCGCCGGACATAGGGCAAGCCGCATTGTACGTGGCCCCGGCTGTTTCCGCGCGGCGCAAATCGAGCGGCCGTTGCCGCTGCTCATGACTCGCCCTCCGCCAGGCGCTGCAGGGCGGGATAGTCGGCCTTTCCCGTGCCGAGCAGGGGCAGCGCGTGGACATGCCGGATCTGCCGCGGCACCGCGATCTCCGGAATCCCGAGGCGGCGGGCGGCGCTCGCCAGTTCTTCGCGGGTCAGCGCGGGATCGGTGGTGAACAGCACCAGCGCCTCTCCGCGCGCGCCGTCCTTGCGGGTGGCCGCCCCGTGCGCCGCGGCGGGGGAGGCTTGTGCCGCAATCCGCTCCACCGTCTCCAGCGACACCATTTCGCCTGCGATCTTGGCGAAACGCTTGACGCGCCCCACCACCGATATAAAGCCGTCCTCGTCCAGGGTGACCACGTCTCCCGTCTCATACCAGCCGTCGCCCGCACGGGAAGCGGGCGGCTGCAGCACGCCGGGGGCTTCGCAGAGATAGTAGCCGGACATCAGGTTCGGCCCGCGCACGTGCAGCATGCCGCCGCTGGCGATGCCGGGGACGCTGACCAGCCGCGGCTCGATGCCCGGCAGCAACTGGCCGACGCTGCCGGCGCGGCACGCCATGGGAGTGTTGACCGCGAGCACCGGCGCCGTCTCGGTTGCGCCATAGCCCTCCAGAATGCGGATGCCGAATTTCTCCATCCACAGACTGCGCACCGCGTCGGAGAGCTTTTCCGCACCAGCCACCACGTAGCGCATGCGGTGGAAATCGTACGGGTGCGCAACCTTCCCGTAGCTTCCCAGAAAGGTGCCGGTGCCGAACAGCACCGTGCAGTCGCGGTCGTAGGCGATCTCGGGTATGACACGGTAGTGCAGCGGCGTCGGGTACAGGAACAGCTTCATCCCGGTGAGCAGAGGCAGCAGCGTGCCGCCGGTCAGCCCGAAGGAATGGAACATGGGCAGGGCGTTGAGCACCTTGTCCTCGGACGACAGATCGATGACTGCGCGTATCTGGAACACATTGGCGAGCAGGGCGCGGTGCGACAGCGCC
>DATFUZ010000031.1:0-32684 GCA_035260545.1 Gallionellaceae bacterium
GAGGGCCAGGGCGGCGAGGTGACGATCTCGCGCGACCTCAACAACCTACTGAACCTGACCGACAAGGAGGCAATGAAGCGCAACGACGCCTTCATCGCCTCCGAACTGTTCCTGCTGGCGGTGCTCGACGACAAGGGCGAGACCGGCCGCCTGCTGAAGCAGCACGGCGCGCAGAAAGCCGCGCTGGAACAGGCGATCCAGGCCGTGCGCGGCGGCGAGAATGTGCAGTCGCAGGAAGCCGAAGGCCAGCGCGAGGCGCTCGCCAAATACACGCTCGACCTCACCGAACGCGCCCGCCAGGGCAAGCTCGACCCGGTGATCGGACGCGACGACGAGATCCGCCGCGCGATCCAGGTGCTGCAGCGCCGCACCAAGAACAACCCGGTGCTGATCGGCGAGCCGGGCGTGGGCAAGACCGCGATTGTGGAAGGCTTGGCGCAAAGAATCGTCAACGGCGAAGTGCCGGAAACACTGAAGAACAAGAAGGTGCTGAATCTTGATATGGCGGCATTGCTGGCCGGGGCGAAGTATCGCGGCGAGTTCGAGGAACGCCTGAAAAACGTGCTCAAGGAACTGGCGCAGGACGAGGGCCAGACCATCGTGTTCATTGACGAGCTGCATACCATGGTCGGTGCGGGCAAGGCGGAAGGCGCAATGGACGCGGGCAACATGCTGAAGCCTGCGCTGGCGCGCGGCGAGCTGCACTGCATCGGCGCGACCACCCTGGATGAGTACAGGAAATACATCGAAAAAAACGCCGCGCTGGAGCGCCGCTTCCAGAAGGTGCTGGTGGACGAGCCGAGTGTGGAGGCCACCATCGCCATCCTGCGCGGTTTGCAGGAGAAATACGAACTGCACCACGGCGTGGAAATCACCGACCCGGCCATCGTCGCCGCGGCCGAACTCTCGCACCGCTACATCACCGACCGCTTCCTGCCGGACAAGGCTATCGACCTGATCGACGAGGCGGCGTCGCGCATCAAGATGGAAATCGACTCCAAGCCCGAGGTGATGGATAAATTGGACCGCCGCCTCATCCAGCTCAAAATCGAGCGCGAAGCGGTGAAGAAGGAAAAGGACGAAGCCTCGCAGAAGCGCTTCTCCCTGATCGAGGAAGAAATCGCCAAGCTTTCGCGCGAATACGCCGACCTGGAAGAAGTGTGGAAGGCGGAGAAGGGCGCCGCCCAGGGTGCTGCCCAGGTCAAGGAAGAGATCGACCACATCAAGGCGGACATCGCCAAGCTTCAGCGCGAAGGCAAGCTGGAAAAGGTCGCCGAGCTGCAATACGGCAAGCTGCCCCAGCTCGAGCAAAAACTCAAGGAAGCCGCCCAGCGCGAGGCGGAAGGCGGCGAGCACAAGAACAAACTGCTGCGCACCCAGGTGGGCGCGGAAGAGATCGCCGAAGTGGTCAGCCGCGCCACCGGCATCCCCGTCTCCAAGATGATGCAGGGCGAGCGCGACAAGCTGCTCACCATGGAAGACAAGCTGCATGAAAGAGTGGTGGGGCAGGACGAAGCCGTGCGCCTGGTGTCGGACGCCATCCGCAGATCAAGGTCCGGCCTTTCCGACCCCAACCGCCCCTATGGTTCCTTCCTCTTCCTGGGCCCCACCGGCGTGGGCAAGACCGAGCTGTGCAAGGCGCTGGCGGGCTTTTTGTTCGACAGCGAAGACCACCTCATCCGCATCGACATGAGCGAATTCATGGAGAAGCATTCCGTCGCCCGCCTCATCGGCGCGCCGCCGGGGTATGTCGGCTATGAGGAAGGCGGCTATTTGACCGAAGCCGTGCGCCGCAAGCCCTACAGCGTCATCCTGCTCGACGAAGTGGAAAAAGCCCACCCCGACGTGTTCAACGTCCTCCTCCAGGTGCTGGACGACGGCCGCATGACAGACGGGCAGGGCCGCACCGTGGATTTCAAGAACACCGTCATCGTCATGACCTCCAACCTGGGTAGCGACATGATCCAGAAGATGGAAGGCGACGACTACCAGGTGATCAAGCTCGCCGTGCTGGGCGAGGTGAAGAACTACTTCCGCCCCGAATTCATCAACCGCATTGATGAAGTCGTCGTGTTCCACCCGCTGGACGAGAAGAACATCAAATCCATCGCCCGCATCCAGATGAAGGGCCTGGAAAAACGCCTCGCCAACATGGAGATGAAACTGGACGTCACCGAAGCCGCCCTGGCCGAGGTCGCCAATGCCGGCTTCGACCCGATCTACGGCGCAAGGCCCTTGAAGCGCGCCATCCAGGCCCAGATCGAGAATCCGCTGGCCAAGGCGATATTGGAAGGCAAGTTCGCCGCGAAGGATACGGTCAAGGTGGATTGTAAGGGTGGGATCATGAAGTTTGATCGCGGTTAAGGTAAGGCCTGATGCAAAGAGAAAGCCCGGCTAGGCCGGGCTTCTTCTTTTCGTAGGGCAATAACCAACGGGCATTGCGCCGCATGGTTTTCTACATCCGGCGCAATGCGCTGCGCTTATTGCGCCCTACGCGGGCTGGCTGCTATTTGGTGGAGATGTCAAATAACTGTTTGCTGATGCTTGGATTCTTGAAGAGCACTGCTAGGAATTTTCCTTTGTAGTTGTGTTCAATTTCATCGGCAATTAGTTTCAGTACGACCTCGCAATCCAATTCTATGTCTGAAGGGGATAATTCAGCGGCGAAATCAGCAATCGGCTGGGAGAGCTTAGGGATTCCGAACTTCTTAAACACTGCAGCGGCGAGAATTCGATTTCCATGTACTAGAACTCCCCATTGCGCGCCACTCTTCTTAGATAGCTTCTTCTTTCTGCGCTCAATCCATCCCTCGATTTCTCGAAGCGTTACTGTGGCATTAAACGCCTTCGCGCCGCTCACAGACGAGTTAATGACGGCTTTGTATGGCGTCTTGGTTAGGTCCGCATAAAAGCGGCCTATACCAGTTTTCACCTGGACGGCCAAACTTGCATCGCCGGATGCGCAAGCTAACGCGGTCATAACCTCCGTCAGCTCACATGTTGTTCTTGTGGGTACTATGTCTTCGCTACGGACAAATTGGTAATCGATGCCCTCAATTGCCATCTCTTGGCGAAGTCTTTTTTGCTCAGGGTCTTGGGCAACAAAGTCACGTAGCTCCACTCGGTTTTGAAGGTTGTTGGTACGGGTAACCTCGCTACCAAATTGATGTGGCGCATCTTTTAATAGGATTACGCGAATTGGCACCCTGACTTTCCCGAGGCTGGCGTCATTATCGACTTTGGCAAGGGAACTGACCGTTTGCGCGCCATTGACGATAGAGGTTCCCTTGAAGGAGAAAATTCCGGAAGATCGCGAGGCGGCACCGACTGGCGCTTTGATCTTATCCTCCGCGACTAACGTAATACCGTTGTTGAAATACCAGAAGTTTTCTGGATATGAGCTGGCTGTAAGGCGAATCTCATTGTTTACCTCTGTGCTGCCGAGGGAGTGGCGAATATTAGCCGAGAGTAGTCCTTTTCCATGCTTCTTCCACCATGTCTTTAGCTGTAATCCATCTATCAGACCAAAGTACGCTGCATACGGTGTCGATATGTAAGACCAATCCAATATGTTTGCATCGATCGCAACATTGTTCTGCAGTGGATCATTGGCGAGTCCGGCGTATACTTCAGACAAACCTAGGATCTCCGATGACGCAATTGGATCCGGCTCTTCCCCGTTTAACTCCTTCATAAACTCGGTAAGTGCATTGCTACCGTGTTTGGCTAACGTACTATTTCCCGTAGACACTACAACCAGATGAACGCGCGTTCCCGGCGTATTGAGCCTTAACGCGATGTCACTAAATCGTGGGCGAAGTCTCTTATGGAATGGGGTTTCATCTTGCTCGATTACGTCTCTGACGCCGTGCAAGAAGGTCCGTATGTCCGCAGCCTCTGGTTCGCCGGATCCTTTGTTAATCCACTTGGATTGAGATAGGATGACGCGCATGTCTGAGGCGTCAAAATACGCCGCGTCAATTCCATTATCATCGCTGCCATCCCACACCGCCTGGGCGGCTTCCTTTTCGCTGCATCCGGCTTGGAGGTATATGGAGAGTGCGGCTAAACACCTGGTCAGAACTTTTTGCTCGCGTTCGGCATCCTTTTCGCTGATATCTCGAAGGTCGAGATGCTTTTCGAACATTGTTAAGAGTTTCCCCTTAATTTGTTTTACTTTTAGCGAAGACACGTGAGTTTTCCTTTTCAATCGATGGGGTCAGACTCGAGTGATTCCGAGCTCGACAATTTGACCCAGCCGATACGGGCGGGGCCGTCGAGATCTCCGCGCTTGTCTTCGATATACATGATGCGTTTCATGGGCTACCTCTGCGTAATGGCCTTGGGGCGGCGGGTGCGCCAGCCACCCGGCTGGCCGGCCGTCACTTCGTTTCCGCCAGTTTGCATTCGCGCACGCCCTGCTGTCCCGTCTGTTCGTCCACGAGGTGGAGCTTGCTGCGGGCGCTGGCGAAGCCCATTTTGACTTCCTGCCACACGTAGAGGTTCTTGCCCGGCTTGGCGTCTATCACGAGGCCTTGGTCGTCCCCCTCGGAGGTGAGGGCGTGTTTGCCGGGGGCCACTTCCTTGTACAAATAGGTGTGGGCGGCGGTGTCGCCCAGGGGGGCATTGTCCAGTTTCACCTGCAGCCTGATGGCGGAGCCGAAGGTTTCGTTGCGGTAGACATACAGCCCGGCCTTGTCTGCGGGGGCGTGGAATTGCTTGAGCCCGGTATCCTGTTGCGGACTGCCCATGGGCACGGAGGCGCAGCCTGCGAGGCTGGATAGGACGATGACGGCGAACAGTAGCTTCTTCACGATTAACTCCCTTTTTTGTGTTGAGCAAACGATAGCGTTTTTTTTGCATGTATTATGCACCTGAGGCAGCAAATTTCGAAGCGTTATGCTCTTCGCATAAGGGGCGCTTTGTCTGCGGGGAGACAGGTGGTGAGCTTGCTGCAAAAATATAATGCCGGGATCATTGCGAGCGTTTTCTGGCTGGTCAACGCGGGGCTCGCGGTCCATTTTTCTCGCGTAGTGGGCTACTATCCCAAGGGGCTCCGGGCGCGGGCGCAGGCGCGCGCGTATGCGGAGCCGTATCCATGGCCGGAAATTCTGGCGGTCTGGCTAATCTTCGCCTTGGCGACTGTGGTTGTTTACCTGATCCTGCGCAGGGCGGCCTACAAGGCGACCTGGCTGGTGCTTTATTCGCTTGCGCTGCTTGCCGTGACTGCGGTGTTCATTCCGGCAGATAGGGGCGGGGCGTTTGGCGGGATGATGCTCTTTCCGTTCCTGGTGCTTTTGCTGGCGTGGCTGTTGCGCGTGGGGGTCTTGCTGGCGTCGGTATGCGGCAGGCGGGGGAAAACAGCAAGGCTGCGGTGAGGGACGAACGGCATCGTTCGCGGGATTTTATGAGGCGCACACGACCGATGCGGTTCATTTCATTCACCGCATCCTGCCTGCTGGCGGGAGAGGTGGTGCGTCGTGTATGGATGACGCCGGTGCATGCGAGGCGCAGCCGGCAGCGGGCGGCGCCCACCAGGTCAGCCCCCCCCGAAATCTCTGATTGCGGGTGGCGCTGGTTGGGGAGGGTTACATCAGTATCTGCGGCGCTGAGGGGCCGGGCCGCGGTTTTCGATGTGGCGGAAGGTGATGCGGCCCTTGGTGAGGTCGTAGGGGGAAAGCTCCAGCGAGACCTTGTCGCCTGCGATGATGCGGATGTGGTGCTTGCGCATTCTGCCGGCGCTGTACGCGGTGAGGACGTGGCCGTTTTCCAGCGTCACGCGGAAGCGCGCGTCGGGCAGCACTTCATCCACCACGCCATTCATTTCGAGCAGTTCTTCCTTGGCCATATGGGTCCTTTCAAAAATATGTTGAAAAGAAAAAGCCCGGCTTGCGCCGGGCTTTTCCGGTAGAGGCTAGCCCGAACCGGGGTTCGGGCGGCTGCTTGGCGGCCGGTTTACTCCGCAGCGCGGATGTTGGCTGCCTGCTGGCCCTTGGGGCCGTTGGTGACGTCGAAGCTGACGTGCTGTCCTTCGGTCAGGGTCTTGAAGCCGGAGCCCTGAATCGCGGAAAAATGGGCGAAGAGATCATCGCCGCCGCTTTCGGGGGTGATGAAGCCAAAGCCTTTGGAATCGTTGAACCACTTTACGTGACCTGTTGCCATATCTTGAATCTCCTGAAAAAAACAAATGGGGATTATGCCCCCGTGGGGCGATGGTCAAGACGGCAGGTGATGCAGGGAGAAATACCGCGAGTGGCGGATATAGAACCGAACAGCTAGGGCAGAACTTGAAAATCGCTGAAACGCACTATCCCCTAAATTGACAACAATAGCAACATATATTTATTTCGGCGATCGGGGAACTTTTTGCGCTGCGCCGCCGGGACGTTCTCATCCCGAACAGAAACCCCGCGCAGAACGCGCGGATTCGCGGCGAGTATTACGCTTGCGCGCGCACTGCGCTTTCGCTACTCTGCAGGTGTAGTGCCCGTATTGCGGGATGCGCGGCGAGTCGTCAGTTGTGAACCGGAAATGGAGGTGCGCGATGATGATCAGGAAGAGTATCTCTGCCTTAGCCTTTCTCCTGGCCTGCCTGCTGCCTGCGGGCGCGGCCCTTGCCATGAACACGGATGTCGAGTTTCGGGCGGGGCTGGCCAAGCGAACGCCGGATGGCGCGTTCGTCATCTACAAGAACACCACCACCATTCCCTTCGTGCCTGAATCTGCCGACCCGAATTATTATTTCGGCGTGGCGGCTTCCACCGCTACCGGCAGGGACTTGAAGTGTCATGTCGTTCTGTATCTGCCGAACCCGAACCAGATTCATGGGGCAGGGGATGACGACGTGGGGGATGCGCTGATCGCCAGCGTGCCTTACCACGTGGTGACGCTGGAGGATACGGAAGTGCCCGTGTGCCAGACCTATATGAGCCTGGACGACACCGATGCGCCGGGGAACTACATCGTGGAGATGTTCATCGGCGGGAGGATGGCGCAGCGGGTGGTGTTCAACGTACGCCCGAAATAGCGCTATGCGGCCGGCGCGGGCGGGGGATTGCGCGCGTGGCCGTTTGCCCGCGCTGCCCCGCTAGTCGTCCAGTCCCTTGCGGGCGAGAATCCGCGGCAGGCATTTTTCGACGCGCGAGATCCGTGTTTTGGCTAGCTTGGGCGCGGAGAAGTGGAGCAGGTAGGCGCGCTGCCGCCCGGGTGTCAGCGCTTCAAAGGCGGCTTTCAGGGCCGGCTGTTGGTCCAGCCTGGTCTGGAATTCTTCAGGGCAGGCAAAGTCCTTGGTCTGCTTGAAGTTCACTTTCAACCCGGCCGTTTCCACGTCCATGGCTTGCCGCACGTAGGCCCTGATTGTGGGCGCCATTTTCGCGATTTCCTGCGCGCTGGTGAAGCGGATCTGGCGCGTGGCCTGGGTGTTGTCCGATTGGGCGACGAGGATGCCCTTGGGGTCTTTCAATAAGGCGCCCTTGAAGAATAGCAGGGCGCAGTATTCCTTGAAGCCATGGATGAGGACGACGTTGCCGTTCTCAAGGGTGTAGCAGGGCTTTCCCCATTTGAATTCTTCGCTGAGCGGGCTGTCGAGCATGATCTCTCGCAGGCGGGTGAATTCTTCCCGCCATTTCTTTTCGCTGGCCAGGAATTCGTCGACCTTGGGATTTGCACCGGCCATTTCAAATATCCTCCCTGAATATTGAACGCGCGCCGTTGCGCGGCAAGCCGCAAGCTTAGCGCGGCGCGGGCGCGCGGGCAATGCGGGGTTATGGCTTGGGGGGCTGGGGGTTGATGGGTTGCGCCTGGGCCGGTTGCGGTGTTGCGGGTCGGGCAGCCGTTGCCGCCCGGGTTTGTGTGGCCGGGGGCGGCGCGCTCTTGCGCTGAAGCACGAACACGAGGCGGCCTTGCTCGACGTTGATCGCGCTGCCGTGCTTGCGGAACCAGGATTCGGCAAAGGTCTTGTCCTGCACGGTATAGATGGGGCCGGTGGTGAGCTGCGTCAGCAGGAGCTGCCGGGCCTGGGCGGTGGTGGCGCGGTACCACTGCGGCGGCAGGATTTGCGAGAGGGTCTTGAATTCGAGGCTGGAGATCTTTATGTCCGTCAGGTAGATGCCGCGGTCTTGCGGATTGAAGCGTATCTTGCCGGAGAAGGCGCAGTCGTATTGGTCGTCCAGCTCGAACAGGCCCGTGGGGACGGAGATGGAGCCGGTGACCGTGAGAGCGACCCGCCCCGGGTAGGCACGGCCGATGTCGAGCTGGGCGGTTTTTGCGAGCAGTTCGCCATTGGCGCCGGAGAGCGTCAGCTCGCTCTTCACCGGCAGGCGCTGGTCTATGCTGCGCTGCAGTTCTTCCTGGGTGACGGTGTATTGCGTGGCGCAGCCGCCGAAAAGCAGGCTGACCAGGACAATGAAGGATATGCGGGAGAGGGTGCGCATGGGACTTGGCAGTTTGTGCGGGTTGATGCGGTTCGATAGGCGAATCTATCAGCCGGAGGGCGGCAATTCAAGGTTGTCTCGCGAGGTGTGGTATCCGGCGCAGCGGGGCTGTGCCGGACGGGCTGCTTCCGCGCGCTATTTCCGGGTCAGCATGAAGATGTTTTCGTGCAGCGCGTTCAGGCCGCGCGCCTTGAAGCGTTCGTTTTGCGCCAGCACGTCGGCGCGCTCCAGCAGTTCCACTTCCGCACCTTCGCGGTAGAGCGCATGCACTTCATCGGGGGTGACGGCGAAGGGCGGGCCGGACATTTTGGACTGGTCGTATTCGAAGGTGACGAGCAGGGTGCGCGCGCCGGCGGGCAGGATGTGCAGCATGTGCTGCGCGTAGCGCTGGCGCATTTCCGGGGGCAGGGCCACGAGGGAGGCGCGGTCGTAGACGGTGGCGGCGCCGTCGAGGTCGGCCCGGGTCATGTTGAAGAAGTCGCCGCATAGTATGCGGATGCCTTCCGCCTCGCATTGTTGGAAGTGTCCGGTCTGCGAGGTGGCGGGAGAGATGCCCTGTTCGTCGAAGAAGGCTTCCGCCGCGATCGGGCTGAGTTCGACGCCGACCACGGGGTGGCCGTTCTTGCGCAGCCAGGCCATGTCCAGGCTTTTTCCGCACAGGGGCACGAAGACTTTGCTGCCGGGGGGCGCGGCCAGGCGGGGCCAGTAGCGGGCGAGCCAGGGGTTGATGTCGTCCTGGTGAAAGCCGATCTCGGCGCGTTCCCAGCGCTCCAGCCAGAATTCCTTTTCCATGCGGCTCTCCTTAAAGCGCTCATTATACGCGCGGCGCCGGCGCGTTGCCGAGGGCGCTGATTCCGGGACGATGGACAGGGTTTTGCTGCCGGCGCGCGGTAGCGTTTGCCGTCGATGATGGGATTAAAGTAAACTGTAATCGCGGCGTGGCGCATTTCAAAAAGCATAAGCAAACACTCAAGGGATAGCCTCAGCATACGCCGCCGCGAGTGAGCCAATCCGCTTGATGCAGGGCGCCCGCCTGAGGTGCGTAATAATCCGGCGGGCCTTGGAAGATCAACAGGAGGCATACCATGGCAATCGGTGAAATCTGCAATCGCGAGGTGGTGGTGGTCGAGGCGGATGCCTCGGTTGCCGAGGCGGCCAGCCTGATGCGCCAGTTTCATGTGGGCGACCTGGTGGTGGTCCGCGAGACCGACGGGCGCAACGAGCCCATCGGCATCGTGACCGACCGCGATCTGGTGCTGGAGGTGCTGGCCGAGGAACTGGATCCCGGCGCGCTCAGCGTGAGCGAGATCATGGGGGCGGAGCTGGTGAAGGTGAAGGAGGATACGGGCGTCTTCGAGGCCATCCGCTTCATGCGCGAAAAAGGCGTGCGGCGCATGCCGGTGGTCGATGACAGCGGCGCGCTGGCCGGCATTGTGAGCCTGGATGATTTGCTCGAGGTGCTCTCCGAAGAACTGGTCGAGCTGAGCCGGCTTACCCGCGCCGAACACAAGAGAGAGGCGGACACGCGCCACTAGCGGGCCGTAAACCAACCGGAACAGGAGGCAGCCATGCAGATTCCCTTGCAGATTACGATACGCGACGTTCCCCACTCCGAGGCCGTGGAGGCCCATGTGCGAGAGAAGGCCGCCAAGCTGGAGGAGTTCTCAGGCCATATCATTTCCTGCCGCGTGGTGGTGGAGATGCCGCATAAGCATACCCACCAGGGCCGGCAGTACAACGTGCGCATCGACATCGGCGTGCCCGGCAGCGAGATCGTGGTGAATCGCGACCATAACGAGGACGTGTACATCGCCATCCGCGATGCCTTCGATGCCGCCAAGCGCCAGCTCGAAGACTATGCCCGCCGTGTCCGGCATGACGTGAAGACCCATGTGGTGGAGCAGGTGGGGCGCGTGCTGCGCCTGTCGCGCGAGGAAGGCATAGGCTTCATCGCCGGGGCCGACGGCACGGAGTACTATTTCAGCAGCGCGGAGGTGATCTCGCCGCGCTTCGATCAACTGCGCGAGGGTGATGAGGTGAAGTTCATCGCCGAGGCGGCGGGCGAGGGTATGCAGGCCAAGCGCGTCAGCGTGGGCCACCATCACCAGCCGGGATAAGCTCTGCCGTCCGGAAATCGCACCTGCGCCTGGCGGCTGCCGCCCGCAAGCCGCCCTGCTGGCCCTGGCCGCCCTTATACCCTAAAATATGAAACTTCGGCCATTACGGCCTGTCCAATTCGCGTATGAGATATATTTCCTATAGTTCATCCAGTTCTTCGGGCCCGCTCCAGAAGGCGGGGGCCATTCTTGCCACGGTAGCCGTCGCGGCCATGGTGCTGCTGTTTTCCTCAGTGTTCTTTGCCGTGCTGCTGGTGGCGCTCGCGGTCGGCGGGATCCTGCTGTGGTGGAAGACGCGCCACATGCGGCGCCTGATGCGCGAGATGCAGGCCGGCATGAACCGCGCGCGCGAGGCTTACCAGAACGGCAGCTTCCGGCAGGGGCCGTCCGCGGGCGCGCAGGGCGCGAACGAAGGGCCGTCCGCCGGCGGGGGCGCATTTTCCCGCGAGGAGAGCTTCCGGGGCGTGATCATCGAGGGCGAAGCGGTCCGTGTGGATGAGCGCGGCGATGCGCGCAGGCGTTAGGCTTTCCGCAATTCTTCCCCGTTCAGGCGGCGCGTCAGCCAGGCGCGCCCGCATTATGATGTCGTTTCCCCATCTGTGCCGGATGATTGTATGATTCGGTGTTCCTAGACCCGCGGGCGTGCCGCGCTTTCAGAATATTCATGAAAAACAAATTCCTATCCTTGGGGCTGGCGCTCCTGCTGGCCCTGTGCGACACAGCCTGGGCCGTGCCCGAGCTACAGCCGCTGCCATACGAGCCGCCGGCGGCCCATCTCTCCGCCGAGATCCTTACCCGTTACCATTACCGGCACATTCCGCTGGACGATGCCCTGTCGAAGCAGATATTCAGTGCCTACCTGAAGGGGCTGGACGAGGAAAAGATGATCTTCCTGCAGTCCGACATCGACCATTTCGGCCCCGATCGCACCAAGCTGGACGACGCCCTGCTGGACGAAAACCTGGGCATTCCCTTCGCCATCTTCGACCTTTACCAGCAGCGCATGACGCAGCGCCTGAACTACGCGCGCTCCCTTCTGCCGCACGGCTTCGACTTCACGAAGGAGGAGAGCTACGAGATCAGCCGCAAGGACGAACCCTGGCCGAAATCTACCGCCGAGCTGAATGACCTGTGGCGCAAGCGCGTGAAGAACGAATGGCTGCGCCTCAAGCTCGCGGGCAAGGACCGCAAGAGCATCGTCAGCATCCTGGACAAGCGCTATCAGCTCGGGCTGCGCAGGCTGTCGCAGTTGAAGAGCGAGGATGCCTTCCAGAACTTCATGAATGCGTATGCCATGACCATAGATCCGCACACCAATTATTTCGGGGTGCGGGAATCGCAGGATTTCGACATCGCCATGAGCCTGTCGCTGGTGGGCATAGGGGCGGTGCTCTATGAGAAGGACGACTACACCACCATCCGCGAACTGCTGCCGGGCGGCGCGGCGGCGCTTTCCGGCAAGCTCAAGCCGGGTGACCGCATCGTCGGCGTGGGGCAGGGCAGTGACGGCCCGGTAGAGGACATCGTGGGCTGGCGCATCGACGATGCCGTGGCGATCATCCGCGGCAAGGAAAATACCGTGGTGGTGCTGGACGTGCTCCCCGCCGATGCTGGCGCCGATGGCAAGCACGAGCTGGTGCGCCTGGCGCGCAAGAAGATCACCCTGGCCGAGCAGTCCGCCAGCAAGTCCGTCATCAAAGTGAAGGATGGCCATGTCACGCGGCGCATCGGCGTGATTACGCTGCCCAGTTTCTATGAGGATTTCGCCGCCCATGCGCAGGGCGATGCAAACTACAAGAGCGCCTCGCGCGACGTGGCGCGCCTGCTGGAAGAGCTGAAGAAGGAGCATGTGGACGGGGTGCTGGTGGACCTGCGCAATGACGGCGGCGGTTCGCTGCATGAAGCCATCGCGCTCACCGGTCTTTTCATCGACCGGGGGCCGGTGGTGCAGGAGCGCGATTCGCGCGGCCAGGTGGCGGTGAAGAGCGATACCGATCGCGGTGTGGCCTGGAGCGGCCCCATGGGCGTACTGATCAATCACGGCTCGGCCTCCGCCTCGGAGATATTCACTGCCGCGATTCAGGACTATGGGCGCGGCGTGGTGATGGGCGCGCGCAGCTTCGGCAAGGGCACGGTGCAGACCATCGTGAATCTGGACGAGATGGCCAAGAATCCCAAGCCGGAATACGGCGAGCTGAAGATGACGATTGCCGAGTTCTTCCGCATCAACGGCGGCTCCACCCAGTTGCGCGGCGTGACGCCGGACGTGAGTTTCCCCGCGCCCGCGGAGGCGACGCTGGGCTATGGCGAATCGAGTTACGACAACGCCCTGCCCTGGACGCAGATCAAGCCGGCCGATTACCAGCCGGTGGGGAATTTGTCGCAACTCCTGCCGCGTCTGGTGGAGCGTCACAAGCGGCGCATCGGCCATGACATCGAGTTCCGCTACCTGGAAGAGGACATCGCCGAGGCGGACAAGATGCGCAAGGAAAACATGATCTCGTTGAACGAGGCCGACAGGCGCAAGGCGCGCGAGGCCCGGGAAGCGCGCGACCTGGCACGCGAGAAGGCGCGCAAAGGCGCGAAGCCGGCCGCGCGTGACGCCGACGAAACCGAGGACGACGGCATGCTGCCCAGCGAACGCAAGCTGAGCACGGAACTTGCCCGGGAGAAGGCGCTGAAAAGCGTCAAGGACATCGAGCTGACCGAGGCCGCGCATGTGGTGGGCGATGAGGCCGCGCTGGAACAGGCGCACCCCGCGCTTGCGGGAGGGCACACGCACTAGGAACGCTGCCAGTTGCCTGCGATGGCGGTTGCGAACAAGCCCGGCGCCGCCGGGCTTTTTTTTGCGCCCGTGCGCCCGAAAGGCGGTGAATGCCCGCACTACCTATATTGTTGATAATTTTACTATGGATTTATATCATCGCGGCATTCCGTTAATTAATTCATGCCGCTTACCGCCTTCCCGATATGCATCCGTTTGCCGATTCCCCCGCCAGCCCCCGCGAAACCGCCGCGAACAGCCTGCACCAGCTCAATTTCGACAATACGTTCGCGCGCCTGCCGCAGGATTTCCATAGCCCACAGCAGCCTACGCCGCTGTTCTACCCCTATCTGGTGAGTTTCAACCCGGCGGCGGCGGAACTGATAGACCTGGATCGCGCAGAGTCCGAACGCCCCGATTTCGCCGTGCATTTCTCCGGCAACCGCCTGCCGCAGGGTGCGGAGCCCATCTCCATGCTGTATGCAGGCCACCAGTTCGGCCACTATGTGCAGCAGTTGGGCGACGGGCGCGCCATCTTGCTGGGCGAGGTGCGCAATCGTGCGGGCGAACTGTGGGACGTGCAGCTCAAAGGCGCGGGGCTCACGCCCTATTCGCGCCAGGGCGACGGGCGCGCCGTGCTGCGCTCCACCATACGCGAATACCTGTGCTCCGAAGCCATGCACGGCCTGGGCATTCCCACCAGCCGCGCGCTGTGCATCACGGGCAGCGACGAGGAGGTGTACCGCGAGCAGATCGAAACCGCCGCCGTGCTCACGCGGCTCGCGCCCTCGCATGTGCGCTTCGGCTCCTTCGAGGTGTTCTTCCATCGCGGCCAGCATGCGGAGATCACCAAGCTGGCCGACTACGTGATTGCGCGCCACTTTCCCTCGCTCGCCCATGCGCCGGACAAGTATGCGGTCCTGCTGGATGAGGTGACCCACCGCACCGCACGCCTGATGGCGCAGTGGAAGGCGGTCGGCTTCGCCCACGGCGTGATGAACACCGACAACATGTCCATCCTCGGCATCACGCTGGATTACGGCCCCTTCGGTTTCATGGAGGCCTACGATCCCGGCTTCGTCTGCAACCATTCCGACCACTATGGCCGCTATGCCTTCGACCAGCAGCCCAACATCGCGCTGTGGAACCTCACCCGCCTCGCGCATGCGCTCTCGCCGCTGGTGCCGGAATGGGAAGCTCGGGCCGTGCTCGACGGCTACGCGCCGGCGTTCTACGAACGCTACATCCGCCTCATGGGCGAAAAGCTCGGCCTGCGCGACGCAGGCGAGCCAGAGGTGCCGCTGATCGCCTCGCTGCTGGAATTCATGGAAGAGAGCCACGTGGACTACAGCAACTTCTTCCGCGCGCTGGGCAATTTCGACTCCGCGCCGGATGCGCGGAACGACGCGCTGCGCGACCAGTTCCTCGAGCGCGAGGTGTTCGATGCCTGGGCGCGGGCCTATCGTGCGCGGCTGGACCTGGAAGGCGTGGACGACGCCACGCGCAAGCGCCGCATGGACCGGGTGAACCCCAAGTACATCCTGCGCAACCACCTCGCGCAGGCTGCCATCGAACGCGCCACGGCGCACCGCGATTACAGCGAGATCGACCGCCTGCTCGCGCTGCTGGCGCGCCCCTTCGACGAGCAGCCCGGCATGGAAGACTACGCGAAGCCCGCGCCCGCGGGCGCGCCTAGCATCGAGGTGAGCTGCTCCTCGTGAGCATCGGGCCTGCCGTCGCCTGCCCTGAGGCGGAAGCGCAGGCATTCCTTTCCGCTGCTTTCTCCGCTCGACGCGCGCAGACATTGAACTGACGACTGTTTTCGTCCAGAATGTGCCGTTTGGGCGGGCGAGCCATGCCCCAGGCTGCGTTCGCGCCCTGTAAATGCATGGAAGGGAGACTTATGAAACGGGCTATATTCGCGGCGTTGTTCCTGCTGTTCACCTCCGTGGTCGCAAGTGCGGCAGACTACCGGAGTTCCTTCGGTTTCCCTTTTTCCCTGCCGAGCGACTGGGTCGTCCTGACGCAGAAGACGCTATCCGGCCAATACAAGGATACTTCATTCAGCAGCATCGGTATTCCCAACAACAGGCCCGAACTGGAGAAACAGCTCAGGCGCATTGTAAACAGCGGACAGGCGGAGGCATATTTCGAGAAGGAATATTCCAACGCTACGCTTACCAATAGCATAATCGTGCAATTGAGCCCGGGGGCACTGGAACTGACCGATGCCAACGTAAAGCAGGCATGTGCCGACCTGCCCAAGGATGCTGCCGCAGCGAATCAAGGCCGGCCGGTGAAGGTCAAATTCTGCGGCCTCAAAGAATCGCATGGCATCCGCTATGCCGAATCCGAATACACCGTGCCCGGAAGCAATGTGACTACTGTCTCGCGCCATATTCCCTACCTCGTCAACGCGAGTCTGGAAATCGACGCTAATTCGAATAATGAAGGCCTGCCTACGGTAGCAAGAAATAGCGGCAACGTCGTCTCCAGTATCACGCGCTATCTTGCGGACGAAAAGAAGGTGAAGGTTCCGAAGCCCCGCGAGCAGGTCGCCCTGGTGCGGCATTCCATGCACGTTGTTGGCATTGCCGTGAAGAACAAGGACACGGCGAACCTGTTTGCCGATATTTCGCTTGCCTGGCGGATAGGCACAAACGTGAAGCAGCTCAATCAGGGCTTCAAGGATCTCATGGACAAGAAGGTCGATCTGTTAGCGCTGGACGACATGACGCCCCAGATCCAGGCGGCGGGCGGGAAGGATAAGTACGGCGTGATCACAGTGCAAGGCTATTACCCCACCAAGCCGAATAAGGTATTGTTCCGCCTCTCATACATTTACGAAGGACCGGACTGGAAACTGACGGGCGCCGGCATCCATGTTCGACCAGCGAAATGACCAGGCAAGCGCCGCCCGGCCTCCCCCGGACGGCACGGGTGCGGGCATGCGCGCGAGGACCCTCGGCCTGTATGGTAGAGGTGATGCCATGGCCGGGAGGCGTGCATGAATCACGGATTCTGCAAGGCGGCACGCCTCGCGGCCGTCCTGTTGATGGGGATGGCGGCTAGCCAGGCCGGGGCCGCGGGGCATTCCGGCACGCATCATCGCCACGCAAATACGGGGCGCCTCGCCAATCCTTTCGCCGGCGTCAAATGGTATGTGAACCCCAAGTGGCGCGCCCACGCGCTCAAGGAACCCGGCGGTGCGGCCATCGCCGACTACAGCACCGCCGTCTGGCTGGACCGCATCGGCGTCATCGAACCAGGCACGGACGCCAAGGGCCGCAAGACCTGGGGCCTGGCTGATTACCTCGACGACGCCCTCGCGCAAAAGGCCGGCATCATCACCATCGTGCTCTACGACCTGCCCAACCGCGACTGCGCCGCACTCGCCAGCAGCGGCGAACTGCTCATCGCCAAGGACGGCTATCGCCGCTACACGCAGGACTACATAGCCCCCATCGTCAAAATCCTCTCCCGGCCCAAATACCGCGCGCTGCGCATCGCCGCCATCATCGAGCCGGATTCCCTGCCCAACCTCGTCACCAACCTTGCCGTGCCCAAGTGCCGCGAGGCTGCCGGTCCCGGCGGCTACGTGCAGGGCATACAGTACACGCTCAACGCACTCTATCCCCTGCGCGATGTCTACAGCTATGTGGACATCGGCCATTCCGGCTGGCTGGGCTGGGACAACAACCTCAACAAGGCCGTCACGCTGATTGCAGACACCATCAAGGGTACGGATCACGGCGTGGATAGCGTGGCCGGCTTCGTCTCCAACACCGCGAACTACACGCCGCTGGCCGAGCCATTCCTCGACAAATACGAACACGGCGCCGTGCCCAACGACAGCGGCCTGCAAGTGCGCCAGGCCAGCTTTTACGGCTGGAACCCGCACTTCGGCGAGATCGACTATGTGCGCGCCTTTCGCCAGAAGATGGTCGCGCACGGCTTCCCCGACACCATAGGTATGCTCATCGACACCTCGCGCAATGGATGGGGAGGGCCGCAGCGGCCGGAGAAGGTTTCCACCGCGACGACCCCGGATGCCTTTGTCAACCAGTCGCGCATCGACCGCCGCACCGGTCGCGGCATGTGGTGCAACCAGCCCGGCGGCATCGGCGAGCGTCCGCGCGCCAACCCCGTGCCCGGCGTGGATGCTTATGTGTGGGTGAAGCCGCCCGGCGAATCGGATGGCGTCGCCCGCGCCGGCGTGCCCGACCCCAACGACCCGGCGAAGAGATTCGACCGCTACTGCGACCCGGCCTATGCCCCGCCCGGCGCCAACGGCGCGCTCACCGGCGCGCTGGCGGGCGCGCCCAACGCCGGCCAGTGGTTCAGCACCGGTTTTCACGTGCTGCTGGAGAATGCCTGGCCGCCGTTGAAGTGAAGAGTGGCCTGAATTTCCCTAGATGCCCGGCTCAATGCCGCTTGGTGGGGGGCGTTCCCATAACCCTTCCAGGGGATAGCTGGATGATGAACAGACGGCGAGAATAGGGCCGATTTAATGGCGCCATTCAGAAACCGTCTGTAAACCAGGGAGGGGAATGAACATGAAATTGACGATTGCAGGCGTGGCCGCTGCTGGCCTGATCTATGCGGGGAGCGCGCTGGCGGTGGATATGCCGCCGGAAGTGCAGGATTTTCATTGTGATAGCTGCCATGCGATCAACCATCGCATCCTCGGCCCGTCGTGGATGGATGTGTCCAGGCGCTACAAGGGGCAAACGAGCTACAAGTATTCCATGAGCGGCTCCAATGCGCCCGACGCCAGGACTTATCCACTGGTGGACGGACTGGTCATGAAAATATCCCGCGGCGGCGCGGGCAACTGGGGCTCCGAGCCCATGATCGCCAACAACGCGCTCCGGAACAAACAGGGCGAAATCAGACGCATCGTCCAGTTCATCCTGGGCCTGGACAAATAGGCTCAGGGCGCTTGGCCCCCGCGGCATGGGGCCGATGTCAGCGCGCGGCGCCTGAAGGTGGCCGGGGCAGGCGAAGGTTCCCGCCCGGCCACGCCCCTCGCGCGGCTATTGAGGTTTCCATACTTTGCGACAATATGCGGAATGACGGGTATTGGATGCTCGTCATGAATTACGGAAAGGCCGCTAGTAATCGGAATACTTGCGCGAGTCGCCGCGCACCTTGTCCGCGGGGTATTTAGTGCGGTTGATCTCCAGCTTCTCCTGCGCGGCAGCGGCGAGGTCCACGCCCAGCTTGTCCGCCAGCCGCACCAGGTAGATCAGCACGTCCGCCATCTCATGGCTCACCGCCTTCAGCTTGGCGGGGCCCAGTTCTTCCGCCGTGCCGGTGGTCAGCCACGTAAAAGGCTCCAGCAGCTCGGCCGCCTCTACCGCGAGCGCGCTGGCGAGGTTCTTGGGCGCGTGAAACTGGTCCCAGTCGCGTTCGTGCACGAAGGTGTTGATGTCGGCGCGCAGTTGCGCCAGGTCGTAATGCGTCGGCTGATTTGCCATGACACGCCTCCTGTAAGGGTTTCCTTAGCGGTTCTTGCGCATGCTTACCTGCACCACGGCCAGCGCCACCATCACCACCGCGGCAATCGCCACGCCGACCCAGGGCTGGCCCCGTTCCGCCAGCCACACCCCGCCGCCGACCCCGGCCACGCCCACGATCAGCGCCGAAGCCTGCGCGAAAAGATGTTCCACGAAGATCAGGTTGTTCACCCGCACCTGCTCCGCGCGGCGGTGTTCCGATTCCAGTTGCGTCTGCTCGATGATCCAGTCCACCGCGCCCGGCTTGATCTTGCGCAGCGCGTCGAGCTGATCGACGGGCAGAATCGGGCTGTCGACCTCCGCCGTGCTTTTGCGCGCCGGCTTGGCCGGGCTCTTGCTCTCGCCTTCGGCGGAGCCGGCGCGCCTGGTGGTCGCGGTGTTCCGGCCCGTGGCGCTTCGGGTTGCCGCGGTTCGCGTCGTCGCTTTTCGTGTCTGGGTCGTCTTGCCGCTCGTGGTGCGTGTCGTCACTCGTGTCCTACTTTCTGAATTGCCTGTTCATATCGCGGACGATGCTCTCCGCATCCCGCCGCAGGTTCGCGGCATCCAGGCCAAACGCCCGCTCCGGGGGCAGTTCATAGGGCCGCGCGCGCGCCGTCACCATCGCCGCGCGCATGCCGTGGCGCACCTCGGCCAGAATCTTGCGGATAAGCTTGTCCATCGGGCAGATATTAACGGCTCGGGGCCGTTTTATCAAAGGGCGTGGGGTTATGGCGCAACGCAGGGCAGGGCGGGCTGAAGAAGGCGCCGGAGCAGCCGATGCCCGGACAGGCGGGAGCGGAGGGCTTCCGGCCCAGCCTTGCCGTGGAAGGGCAAGGCGGATGGGCGCTCCCCCGCGGCCGCAGATTATTTCCGTGCCATCAGCGCTTCGATGTCGCCGGCCTTGGCCGGACCCTCGATGCGTTCGACGAGCTTTCCGGTCGGCGAAAAGAGATAGCTGGTCGGAAGGCCATGCAATTCGCCGAAGTCGCTGGCGATGTCCTCGTTGCCGAAGACCAGGGGGTAGCGGATAGCCTGTTTCGCCGCCGCGTCCACCACTTCCTGCCTGGAATGATACATCACGGCGACGCCGATGATCTGCAGATCCTTATGCCGGTTTTGCAGTGCGGCGAAGGCGGGCATTTCGTCCAGGCAGGGCGGGCACCAGGGCGCCCAGAAGTTGACCAGCACCCATTTACCGTGCAGCGCGGACAGGCTGTACTGCGCGCCGTCCCGCGCTTTGAGCCGCCAGCCGTCCGCCCACGCCGCGGGGCTGGCGGAAAACGCGAGCAGCAACGCCGCGGCGAGCGATGCGGCGCGCAGGGTGCGGGGTATAACCATCTTCTTGCCCATGATCCACCTCACGGTTCTGGTTGCGCTCACTACAGGGTCTGCTGCATGCCTACGGTGAGCGTGTAGCGCGGCACGAGCTGGAGCGAATTGACATTCTGGTAAACCGGGAGCTGCACGAAGCCATACGCGCTCAATCCGCCGCCCAGCCGCAGGGCAGCGCCCGGTGCAAGATAGGCCAGGGTTCCACCCGTGGTGGGGCCGCCGGTCAGCACATCCGGCGGCGTGGCCCCGCTGCCGCTGTCCGGGCGGCGGTGGATGACGTTGAATTGCAGCATGGGCGAGAATTTCTCGCCGAATTTCGCCTTGCGGATGCCCGAATTCAGCTGGTAGCTGTCACCGGGGCGGTAATCGAGCCCATTGAGCGTCTGCGTGGCGACGGCATGCTGCACCGTGCCCTGGACAAACCAGCCATAGTCGCTGAACGCACCCGTGGCATAACCGCCAAGGATGATGTCGGTCGAGCCGGTGCCGATCTGCAGGCTGCGGTCTACCGGGGTTCCGTCGTTGAAGGTCATGTCGGTGCTGCCGGTCGGCAGCTTGGCCCCGACGATGAACCCGGAAGTGCGGTGCTCGGACAAGCCGGCATAGCGGCCCAGCACGCGGATGTCGCCGATGCTGCCTTGAGCCGACGTGAGATAGGTCGAGCCCAGTGGAGCGGTTGTGCCCCAGGTGGCATGGCTGCGGTACAGGTATGGAATTTCGGCGATGACGCCCCAGCGGTCGTTGGTGTAATTCAGCGAAGCCGTAGCGGTCTGGGTCCGGGTATAGGTCTCGACTTCCTGTCCTGCGGCGAGGAGGCGGTCAATCTGCGCGCCCGATGCGGCGCTGCGGCCGTAACGCTGCTGGTTCTGGTCGATGTAGTTGTATGCAAGGCCAAGGGTCAGGCCCGGCGTGGTGATAAGTCCCTGGGTCTGCCACGCGGTGGAAATGGTGTCGCCGCACGCGGCACAGGCGCGGGCCGCCTGAGGGGCAAGGGCGAGCAAGCCAAGTGCGCACACCGCCATAGCGATGGTAAGTAGCTGGCGCCCGGTCTGGAACGGGTTTGGGTTGATCTCGCTTACGCGGATGCTCGTCATGACGCTGCCTGCCGTATCTGTGTGGGTTGCAAGGGTGTGTGCAAAAAGGGGAGGGGGCAAGGCCCCCTCCAAAAGCACGTCCGCTCTGTTACTGGACTATCTCGTGTCCGGGCTTGCCCGCTTGAGGATCCGCATCCGGCTTGTTCATGAGGACGGTGATGGCTCCACGCAGCGCTGCGCCCATCGTATGGTCAACAATCGCATTGTTGGTCGGACGATCGGCGGGGGGGACAATGTCAAAAGTATCGCCTTCCGCCACAGCGACGTTATACGTCTGGATTCCATACAAGGTGTTCCTCGGGTTGCCGCCGATGTACACGCGGTCCCAGATGCCGGCGATAGGATGGAAAGCGACGGGCATGTTGATATTGGCGTTCACGAAATAAATGCGAACGCGCTCGCCCGGCTTGGCCTGCAGAACCTGGGAGGCATTCGGATCGTGCACGGGGTCGTAGTGCAGGATCTTGCCGTTGATGAGCGAGCCGGCCCAGCCCTTGTTTTCAAGCATGGCCTTGTAGTTGTCAGCATCCGGGAAGTACTGGCCCTGCACGAGGACGTACTCGCGGTCAGGTTTGGGGTAGGCCTTGCTGTATCCGCCCTTGGGCTCGACCAGAATGACGCCGTACATCCCGCGGGCAATGTGCTGCACCATCGGGCTGGCGCCGCAATGGTACATGAAAAGGCCGGGCACCTTGGCCTGGAAGATGAAGTGCTTGCTTTGGCCCGGCTTGACCGGCGCGAACTCGTTCAGCACGTCGACCTGTGCGGCATGGAAGTCGATGGCATGGGAATTCTTGTTTTCGGGCGGGTTGATCAGCGTGAAATCGACCGTGTCTCCTTCTCGAACCCGAACGAATTTCCCGGGAATGGACCCGTCGAAAGTCCAGGCGGGATACATCGTTCCCTTGTTGTCTATCGGTATCTGCACCTCGCGCGCGGTCATCGTGACCTTTACGGTCTTCGCGACGGCGCACGGCGCGGCCAGGATGCTGGCCAGGGCCATTACTGCAATCGTAGTCTTCTTGATCGTGTGCATCTCAAAATCTCCCATTCATGGAATAAGTATTCAACGTCAACCACAACTTTCTTTTCTCCCTCTTTCTCTGCCTTATCTCCTCCTCTCCGGGTTTTCTCCTCGCCTTGCTGCCGGGCGGCTGTTCTTTTCCTCGCCGCTTTTCCTTCCGGCCACTCTCCCCCTCTCCGTCGTTTACGAGCCGTATTTGCACTTGCAGAGTTCGCGCAAGTGTTGAACCATGTCGCGGATCTCGTCATCGCTCAGCGTGCTGCCCCAAGGGGGCATCAGCACCGACTTGTCGATGGAGAGGCCGCCTTCCTTGATGACCTTGAACAGGTCGGCATCGGAGCGGCCGGACATGGCTTTCGCGTCCGTGTGGTCGCGCGGCTGCACCGACATGTCGCGGATGTTGACTCCCTTGCCGTTACCCTGGGTGCCGTGGCACTGGACACAGTAGGTGCGGTAGTTGTCCTTGGCTGCCTCCCTGGCGAACACCGGCGACGCCGCCAGCAATGCGGCGATCACGAGGGCGAGTCTGCTATTTTTCATTTCCATCCTCCTTCGAAAGCGCTTCGAGGTAATGCACCAGTTTCTGGATGTTTGCGTCCGTCACGTGCTTGTTCGGCATCCATATCTTCGGATCCCACGCCTGCGGGCTGCGGATGTAGCTGGCCATGAATTCGGGCTGCAGCCGCTTCCCGGCCGTGTAGAGTTCCGGCCCGGACAGGCCGCCGTAATCCGGCTCGATGCGGTGACAGGCCATGCAGCCAAGGAACTTGTCGAACACCAGCTCGCCCATCTGGCTGGAGATCGTGCTGTTGTCGATTTTCTCCTTCGCGATCAGGTCGTCGTGCGGCTTCAGCTTCATCAGTTCCGTGGCCACGGCCCCGGCATCGGCAGCGGAAAGGGCGGCATGGTCGTGGAGCGTGGATGGATCGACCACGTCCCCCTTGGGGCCGGGCTTGATGTGGTCCTCGTAGAATTCGCCCGCCGGTCGGATGCGCTGCGGTTTCTGCAGCCATGCCACCAGCCACTCCTTGCGGTACTTGTTGCCTGCGTAGAACAGGTCCGGCCCCTTCCTGGCCCACAGCTGCTGAAGTGTCTGCGGCGCAGGACCTTTCAGGTTGTGGCAGGACACGCACTGCTGTTGCAGGATGGCCGCCCCGTCCGCTGCCTGCGCCTGCGGCGCAAAGGCAAAGGCGGCAAGGACGAGGGTGGCAATTGCGGTTAAATGGCGCATTGGCATGTTTACCTCCGGTGGTGGCGTTCTCGTTCGACTGGCGTTCCGGCGAATCCGGGACTGTTGAAGATGCCGTAGCCCTTCTTCATGGATTCGCTGTAGAAGAAGTTGGGGTCATAGGTGGCGTCCTTATCCTTCCATACGTACCAGCTCTCCTTGGGGATGCCGTCATACTCGACGACAGTGATGGCGCCGCCGGGGAACTTGCCGCGGGCGGTCACGTGGTGATCGATGTGGTCATGGAAGATAAAGCGGCCGGGGTTATTCATCTTGACGATGACGTCATAGCGCTCGCCCGGCCCGACCAGCACCGTGTCCGCGTAGTAGGGTTTGGGCAGCGGCAGGCCGTCCTTGTGGGTGACCAGCATGTCGTGGCCGTGCAAATGCATCTCATGAAATGATCCACCGGCGCCGATGAAGCGGATCCGCACCACGTCGCCCTTCTTGACCCGGATGGGCTGGGTCAGCGGAAAGGATTTCGCGTTGATCGTGTAATAGTCCTCGATGTCGTAAGGCGTGCCGCCCTCGCCGTAACTGCCCGAATGCTTGCTCTCCCAGCTCGAGAGCATCATGATCACGTCCTTGGTGACGGTCTTTTCGATGGGCAGCGGCTTCTTTGGATCCACGATCATCGGGCCCCACATTCCGCGGATGCCAACGTGTTCGTTGACGTTGACGTGGCAGTGGTACCAGAGTGTTCCCGGGCGTTCGGCCTTGAATTTGTAGGTGAAGGTGTCGCCGGGCTGGATGGGCACCTGGGTGATTCCCGGAACCCCGTCGTTTTTCCAGCTATTCATCTGGTGCGTGCCATGCCAGTGGATGGTATGGGGCAGGGTGGTGTTGTTGGTGACGTGGATGATCAGGTCGTCGCCTTCCTTGACGTGAATCAGCGGCCCGGGGACCTGGCCATTGAATGCGAATACCTTGTAGTCGAGGTCCGGGGCGATATGCTCGACGACTTCCTCTATCGTGATGTTGAATTCGCGTTGCTCCGCCCGGCAAAGACCAGGTAACAGCGCCGTCAGGAATATCAACACCCGAAGTGCCGTTGAGAATGACAGTTTCATAATGCGTTTTCCCCTATAAGAAGTATCGCCAGTACATGTTTAGGCGCAAAAAAAATCAAACAACTCAACCTTCCAGCCGATTATTGGTGGCTAGGCCACACGCACAGGACGCCGAGCCTGAACGCCTGCTCCCTGTTTCCATCACCACTGCGAACTCTGTTGATCGCATCATCATTTACTCCCCCCGCCCATAAAGATTTATAACAAATACATCTTAAACGGCAAAAAAAACAACCCACCACTTCAAAATACCTGTCCTGACGGCCGGCGTGACCGGCCATCGGCCATCCCTGGTCACTCCAATTCCCCTAAGCCGGGGACCGTGAACTCGCCCCCGAGCTGGATGAGCTCGCGCCGATGCAGGCTTGCGATCTCTTTGACCAGGTCATCGCCGGCCTCGGTCAGATGGATCTGCACTTCGCGCTTGTCCACTGTGCCGCGCTGGCGGTAAATCAGGCCCAGCTTTTCGCAACGCGACGCCAGCGCCACTACTCCGTTATGCTGCGCCTGCAGCTTTTCCGCCAACTCGCCCACCGTTGCCCACTCGCGGCCCTGATAGCCCTTCACGTGCAGCAACAGCAGGTACTGCAAATTCGTGATCCCGAACTTATGGGTCAGCTCCTCGCTGAACCGCAGGAAGCACCGAAGCTGGTAGCGGAAATTTGAGAGTGTCTCAAAATCCTTCTTGCTCAGAGGACGCTTAGCCATTTGGTATCCGAGGTGGCGAAAAAATAGCATCACATTGTGATAATGTCAACATGTGATATATATTGATGTCAATGTATCTCCCAAGGGCCGCGTGGCGCAGCCAAAGCGGCCTGGCCTTCGCGCCTGGCGGCACGCAAAGACTCCGCTCGCGCCTTCGGCTTTTCCTTGCAGATCGCGGAAACGGAAAGAGCGACGGTGGAATGAGGAGCGGAGCGGCCGGCAAAGGGACGGGCGCGATGGCCACGGGAGCGCGCGGCACAGGCCGCATGTCGCGGCGCGGTCCCGTCGGAATTGTGCGGATAAGCTTCTCCATCCGTGTGATATTAGCGGCTGAGCGCCGTTTAATCAAAGGGCGCGGTGCTGTTCCAGAAACGCAAGGCGGCGCTGGTCAGGCCGCTCCCCCGTCGCGCCGGTAAAACTGGTAGTTGTTCTTGCCTTTGGCCTTGGCGGCGTACATGGCGTCGTCTGCGCGGGAGACAAGGGCGTCCATGTCTTCGCTGTCTTCGGGATAGAGGGCGATGCCTATGCTGCCGCCGATATGGCAGCGGCAGTTGCCGATGAGGAATTCTTCGTGCAGCAGGCCGAGGATCTTGCCCGCAGCGGTCGCGGCGTCTTCCCGGCCTTGGATGCCGCTGAGGATTAAGATGAATTCGTCGCCGCCGACGCGCGCCATGGTGTCCTCGCCGCGGATGATGCGGCCCAGGCGGGCGGCGACTTCCTGCAGCAGTTTGTCGCCGATGTCGTGGCCGTATCTGTCATTGACTTCCTTGAAGCCGTCGAGGTCGAGGAAGAGAAGGGAGAACATCTGGTCGTGGCGCCCGGCGTAGGCGGCCATCTGACTGAGCCTGTCGTAGAGCAGGACGCGATTGGGCAGGCCGGTGAGGAGGTCGGTGTGCGCGAGACGCCAGATTTCCTGTTCGGAGAGCTTGCGCTGGGTGATGTCCTGGGTGATGCCGACGACGCGCGTTGCCCGGCCGTGACTGTCGCGGTGCATGGCCTTGCCGTGTCCGCCTATCCATCTCAGTTCGCCATCGTGGCCGCGCATGCGGTATTCGGCCCGGTATTCGGGGGTGCGTCCTTCGATATGGTCGTTGATGGCCTTGAGCACGCGCTCGCGGTCTTCGCTGAAAATACGCGCCGCCCATTGGTCCACGGTGGCGGGGCGGTCGCGCTTGTCCTGGTAGCCGAGCAGGTTGCCCCACTGGGTGTCGAAATTCAGCTTGCCGGTCGTCGCGTCCAGGTCCCACGTGCCCTGGTTGCCGCCGGACAGGGCCATCTTGAGCCGCTGCTCGTTTTCATGCAGGCGGGAGACCAGGCTGGCGTCGTCCTTCATGATGAGGCTGATGCGACGGAGCACGCTGACTGCGCAGAGAGCGTTCAGAAGGGCGAGCGCGCCCAGTATCCACCATGCCTCGCGTATCGCTTCGCTGGTGCTCCTGGCGGCGGCGTCGGCGAGCGCGGCTGTGTGGGCACGGGCCTCTTGCACGAATGCGGCCATGCCGGCGTTCAATTGGCCGTAGCTCTGGACGCCGCTGCTCATGCCCAGTGCTAGCGCCTCTTTGCGGTGGTTGTGCTGGAGCAGGTCGAGGATGCGCGCATAGGCGGCATGCCATGCGTCGAGTTGATGGTTTACTTCGTCGCGGGTGCGGCGAAATTTGCCGGCATCGGCCGCCACGGTGGACAGATTCTGGCGGAGTCCGGCATCAAGCGCCTGCAGCGATGCGCCAACCTGCGCGAGCCCGCGCGTATCGGGGGCGGCCAGCGTTTGCAGCATCAAATCGTGCATGCGGGAAACATCCCCCAGCATTTCCTGCCCTGCCTGGCTGATGGCAAGCGAGTGGCCATAGAGCGCGCGGGCGGTGGCCTGCAGGTGCGCCAGCCGGTAGATGAGCGCGGAGCTGAATCCGATGGAAAGGACGAGAATGAAGAAGAAGCAGGCTGCGAACAGAAAGGAGATCTTCCGCTGTCCGTTTATCAGGAGGTTCATTGTAGACGCCGATTCTTCACGCTGTACTTGCACGTTGTAGTTTTCATGGGCAACGATCTATGTCGTTTGCATTGCCTTGGCTTTGCATTGCCTTGGCCCGCCGCGCCGGTTTACGGCGATTATAGCGCGGCGCGAGCGGCGCTTGCCTGATGTTTGAGGAACGTGGGTCTGCGCAAAAAGGGCCGGGCTGCGGGTGGCCGTCTGCGGTTCGGGCGCGGGAGGCGGCGTGATCCGCCGCAGGTGATCAGCGCAGAAGTTGCAGGCGCTCGGTGAGCAGGTTTTTCCAGAAGTCGTCGTTGGCGTCGGGCAGTATGCGCTCGATCGCCTCGCGTTCGGTGTGGTTGTGCACGATCTCCACCTCGTAGCGGACTCTGCCGGGGCGGCGAACCTCGCGGGGCTTGAAGGTGCCCAGGTAGTGCACGCCGGCGGACAGGAGGTCGGCCCGGAACCGCGGCGTGTCGGGCAAATTGAAAGTGAGGTCGCGGTCAGGCAGGTGTATGGTGAGGTTGACGAGCTGGTAGCGGCCGACGGTGAGTTCCTCGGTGAAGAAAACGCACGAGTCCTCGTCCCGGCTGACCCGGAAGGTATGAATGGTCATTCTCGGGGCGGGCCATTCGCGCGTGAGGGTGGCGCTCTTGAAATAGCCCGGCATTTCGCTCATGTCTATGGTGCCCAGGACGAAGATGGGGTTTACCGCAGTGGGCGGGTTCCATTGGTCGCTGCTGGCCTTCAGCCCGTCGGGCGTCTTGCACCCGGCGAGCGCGGCCGCCAGCAGGAGGGCAAGCAGGAAGGCGAATATGCGACCCGCATGTTTTGCTGTCATGGATCCCCCATAGGTGGTGGCCGGCCGGGCATTTTGCGGCAAGGTGGCGGAATATACCACGCGCGCGATTGCCTTGTGGAGGGGCGGGCGCGGGGCGGCCGCCATATGGCCGGCGGCGCGCCGTGACTTCCGGTGCTACGGGCTGGCCGCTCAGCGCTGTGCGCTGATCAGCCGGAGCGTCTCCACCAGCAGGTCGACTTCTTCGCGCGTGTTGTAGAGGGAGAAGGACGGGCGCACGGTGGATGTGAGGCCGAAGCGGGCGAGGATGGGCTGCGCGCAGTGGGCGCCGGTGCGCACTGCGATGCCGGCTTCATCCAGCAACTTGCCTACCCTGGCATCGGCGATGCCGGGGAGGGTGATGGAATAGAGGCCGCCGCGCTCGCGCGGATTGCCCACCATGCGCAGGCCGGGCACGCTGCGCAGGCCTTCCCCGGCGTAGGCGAGGAGCTGGGTTTCCCAAGCCTCGATGGCTTCCATGCCCACGCTGTTCACGTAGTCTATGGCCGTGCCGAGAGCGATGGCCCCGGCGAGCGAGCAGGTGCCGGGCTCGAATTTCCACGGCGGGTCGGCGAAGGTGGTCTTTTCGAAAGTGACCTGGTCTATCATGCCGCCGCCGGTCTGCCAGGGCGGCAGCGCCTCCCACAGCGCCTTGCGCCCATAGACGGCGCCGATGCCGGTGGGGCCGAACAGCTTGTGGCCGGAGAATACATAGAAATCGCAGTCTATGGCCCGCACGTCCACGCGGCGATGCGGAACGCCTTGCGCGCCGTCTATTACCACGGTGGCGCCGGCACGCCGGGCGATGGCGGCCATCTCGGCGACGGGCAGGACGCTGCCCAGCGCGTTGGAGACGTGGGTAAACGTGGCGATGCGTGTGCGGGGCCCGATGAGCCGTTCGTATTCTTCCAGGATGATGTCGCCGTTGTCGTCCATGGGGGCGACGCGGATGACGGCGCCGGTTTTTTTCGCTGCAATCTGCCAGGGCACGATGTTGGAGTGGTGCTCGGCCTGGGTGAGCAGGATCTCGTCGTCCGGCTGGAGCTGCGCCTCGCCCAGGATGGCGGCGAGCAGGTTAAGGCCTTCTGTTGTGCCGCGCACGAAGACGATCTCTTCCGCGACGGCGGCGTTGAGGAAGGCGGCCACCTTGGCGCGCGCGCCTTCGTAGGCGTCGGCGGCTTCCAGCGCCAGGGCGTGGATGCCGCTGTGGGTGTTGGAGTTCTCGTGCTCGTAAAAGCGCGTGATGCGGCCGATCACGCTTTGCGGCTTCTGGGTGGTGGCGGCGTTATCCAGCCACACCAGCGGCTTGCCGTGCACGCGGCGCTGCAGGATGGGGAAGTCGCGGCGGATCTTTTCGACATCGAGCATGGCGTGGCGCCCTCCGGGTGATATGCGTGGTTCGTGACCCTTGCCAGTATAGCGCCCGAAGGCTCAGGCCTGCCAGACGCCGAAGCCCGCCGAGCGCAGGTCGATGCCGATTTCCACCTCGCGCGTCTTGGCCTCATCGTAGCTCATGGGGTTGAAGCCTTCATAGAGGTCTGGCAGCAGGCGCAGGCCGTAGTCGCGCACGTAGCGGTTGGACTGGATGCCGGCCTTGTGCTTGTCGAAGCGCAGGTCGGGGTCGAGGCCGGTCATGCCGACGTAGACGCAGGGCATGCCCGGCTTGTAGCCCGGATTGCAGCGTTTGAAGCGGACTTCGTAGAGCACGTCTTTCGATAGTTCGATGACGTAGACGTGGTAATGGTTGCCGCGGGACATTTTCGTCGGGAGCTGTGCTGTTTTCTTTCGCAAGTATAAGGCAGTTTGCCGGGTGCGGATTTGGGCGGTTCAGGTTGGGGCGTCGCCCAGCCATTCCTTGCTCAATACATGCAGTTCGTCGTCCAGAGTGTAGGCCAGCGGCACGCCGGAGGGGATTTCCACATGCTCGATCGCGTCCGGCGCGATGTGCTCGAGGTGCATCACCAGGCTGCGCAGGGTGTTGCCGTGGCTGACCATCAGCAGGCATTTGCCCGCCCGCAGGCGGGGCAGGGCGGTTTCGTTCCACCACGGCAGCAAACGGCGCTGGCAGTCGGACAGGCTCTCGCTGAAGGGTGTGCGGACCGCTTCCAGCCCGGCAAACAACGGATTGAAGCGGGGGTGGCGCGGGTCGTCCATCTCCAGTTTGGGCGGGGCACGCAGGTAGCCGCGCCGCCACAGGCGGAAGTTTTCCTCGCCCCAGCGTGCGGCGATCTCGTGGTGGTCCATGCCCTGGAGCTGGCCGTAGTGCCGTTCGTTCAGCCGCCAGGACACCGGCGTGGGTACGGCAGGATGATGCATGGCGGCGAGCACTGCGTGTGCGGTCTGGTGCGTGCGGCGCAACAGCGAGACGTGCACCTCGTCGAATACATTGCCCGCGGCGGCGAGACGCTGCCCTGCGCGCCCGGCGTCGGCGAGTCCGCGGTCGGACAGCGCGATGTCGGCCCAGCCGGTAAAGCGGCCGCTGCGATTCCATTCGCTGCGGCCATGCCTGAGTAACACGATCTGCATGGCCGGGGTGTTCATTCGGCCGCTTCCTTGATGACGTCGGCCAGGTAATGGTGATCGTCCCAGGCTTCCAGCCGCCAGCCGCGGCTGTCGAAACTGAACCAGTTCAACGCGCAGTTGGGAATGGAAAAGTCGCGCGGCGTGTGCAGCGGCCGGCCGGTGGCGGTGCGGTAGAGGACGTCGAGGACGCCGGCATGGGTGACGGCGGCAAGGGTCTGTCCGGCATGATGGCGGGTCATTTCGTGCACGGCGGCCTGCACCCGGGCGGCAAAGGCCAGCATGCTTTCGCCGGTCTCGAAATCGTAGGCGGTATCGCGCGCGAGGTAGTGGGCGTGGGCTTGAGGGTGGCGCGCCCGGCCTTCGGCGGCGGTGAGCCCCTGGAAGATGCCGTAGTGCCGCTCGCGGAGCAGCGGCAGGAGCTGTACTTCCAGGCCGTCGCGCTCGGCCAGCTTTTCGGCGGTGGCGCGGGCGCGGGCGAGATCGCTGCTGTAAATGGCGGCGAAGGTGTAGCGGGCGGCATTGAAGGCCATGGCCATGGCCTGGCGCAAGCCGGTTTCGTTGAGCGGGATGTCGGTCTGGCCCTGGATGCGTCTTTCCACATTCCAGGCGGTTTCGCCATGACGGATGAAGCAGATGCGCGTGGCGGTCATTGAACTTCGTGATATTTGTCGTATGCCGCGAGCAGTTGCGCGGCGTCCTGTCTTTCCGCCGGGGTCAGCGCGCGGTAGGCGTGGCTATAGGGCCAGCCATAGCCCCAGCGGAAGCGCGTCGGCCACCACGGCGCGCCGCCGGCACGCACCCCGGCGAGCATCAGCCTGGCGATGGCCGGCTGGCCCACCTTCCCCACGCAGGTTTCGAGCGCGTGATCGGCAGCGAGGCGCTCCTCATAGGTGCCACCCGCCCAGTAGGCCTTGTCGTGGGCAATGCAGCAGTGCAGCCAGAGATAGCGCTGTCCTACCGTGCCATCGGGGAAATCGCTGCAGCCGTCGGTGCTGAAGGCCGTAAGCTGGCCGGCGCTGTGCGCCGGCACCCACTGGAAATAATAGCCGGCGGCGGCGAGCAGCCCGACACAGGGGATGGCGGCAAGCAGGGCGAATGTGCGTAATCGCATGTGGCGTGCTCCCTGATTTGTGCATGTTGGCGCCCACGGGCGGCGATTGTTTTTCGCGGGAGGGATATTTTTGGGATAATCGCCTCTTTTAATCTGAGCCCGGCTGCTTTCATTCTATCAGCCACGGCGGACACGATATGGCAAAAGCAAAGACAGTTTACACCTGCACGGAGTGCGGCGGACAGACGCCGAAGTGGGCCGGACAATGCCCTAATTGTGGTGCCTGGAACACGCTGGTGGAATCGGTGGCGGAAGCCGCACCGGCCCCGGGCAAAAACCGCTACAGCGCGCTGGCGGCGTCGGGCAAGCTGCAGCAGCTCGCCGAGGTGGAGGCGCGCGAGGTTTCGCGCACGGCGACGGGTGTTGCTGAGTTCGACCGGGTGCTGGGCGGCGGGCTGGTGGAAGGCGGGGTGGTGCTGATCGGCGGGGACCCGGGGATCGGCAAATCCACGCTGCTGCTGCAGACGCTGGCGCATCTCGCGCCGCAGAAGAAGGTGCTTTATGTCAGCGGCGAGGAATCCGCCCAGCAGATCGCGCTGCGCGCCAAGCGCCTGGCGCTGGATGCACGCGAGGTGCACCTGCTGCCCGAGATTCAGCTCGAAAAAGTCCAGGCCACCATCGCCAACGAGAAACCGGAGGTGGTGGTGATCGACTCGATCCAGACCGTGTATTCCGAGCAATTGACCTCCGCCCCCGGCTCGGTGGCGCAGGTGCGCGAGTGCGCGGCGCAACTGACGCGCATCGCCAAGAGCGAGGGCATCACCATGATCCTGGTCGGCCACGTCACCAAGGAAGGCGCGCTGGCTGGACCCCGCGTGCTGGAGCATATCGTGGACACAGTGCTGTATTTCGAGGGCGACACCCATTCCAGCTTCCGTCTGATTCGCGCCTTCAAGAACCGCTTCGGCGCGGTGAACGAACTGGGCGTGTTCGCAATGACCGACCGGGGCTTGCGCGGCGTCTCGAACCCTTCGGC
>DATFUZ010000032.1:0-44278 GCA_035260545.1 Gallionellaceae bacterium
CCGACCACGCCGATGCCATTGATCATGGTGGTGTGGCTGTCCGTGCCGACCAGGGTATCGGGATAGGTCACACCGTCCTTTTGCAGCACGCCGCGCGCCAGGTATTCGAGGTTGACCTGGTGCACGATGCCGATGCCGGGCGGCACCACCTTGAAGGTGTCGAAAGCCTGCATGCCCCATTTCATGAAGCGATAGCGCTCGCTGTTGCGCTGGAACTCCATTTCCATGTTGAGGCGCAGCGCGTCGGGCCGGTTGTAGTAGTCCACTTGCACCGAATGGTCCACCACCAGATTCACGGGAACCATAGGCTCGATGACCTTGGGATCCTTGCCCATCTTTGCTGCCGCATCCCGCATGGCGGCAAGATCAACCAGCAGCGGCACGCCGGTGAAGTCCTGCAGCACGATACGCGCCACCACGAAGGGGATCTCCTCGCTGCGCGGCGCGTTAGGCTGCCACGCCGCGAGTTGCCGCACGTGCTGCTCGGTCACCTTCTTGCCGTCACAGTTGCGCAGCACCGATTCCAGCACGATACGGATGGACACCGGCAGGCGCGAGATCTTCCCCAATCCGGCGGCCTCGAGGGCGGGCAGGGAGTAGAGCGTGCCGCTCTTGCCGCTGGCGAGCTGAAAGGAGGTGCGCGAATTGAACAGGTTGTGTGACATGGCAGATCGCTTCCGGGAAGCTTGTGAATTTTAGGAAGGAGAGAATTATACCGCGACGGCCCGTCGCCGGACAGGCGGAGAAACAGGTATCTGCGCTACCCGGATCGAACAGGAGTCAGGCAGCAGCCCGCTGCGGCTCGTGCAGGCGCGCTGCGGCTTCGCTCAGACTGGGCTGATCCAGCCTTTCCAGTTGGACACGCGTGGCATGCGCAAGGCTGGCAAAATTGGCTTCGGTGGAGCGGCGGTAAGCGGGGTCGTAATGCCGGGTCAGCAGCTCGCCCACCAGTTCTTCCCATGCGCCTCGCCGGGCCAGCGCGTCCCAGTGTTCGAGCAGTTTGTGCCCATGCAGGATGGCCAACGGCGCGAGGCGCTGCGCAAGCAGGGCGGGGTCACGCAGGAAATGCGCATAGTCTTCCATAAGCAACTGCACGCGCGCCGCGACCGGCGCATCGATGAGGATGCATGCAGAACCGCGTATCGCGTCGATCAGAGCTTCCGCCACCGTAAGCTTGCCGATCTTCCTGCTTTCCGCTTCCACGTATACCGGTTGGCCGGGGTCGAAGCCGCGCAGGGCATTCCACACCAGGCTGTCGAACATTTTCTGGGCCGGCTGCGGCTCGTCCGGCAGGTTGCCCAGCAGGGAGCCGCGATGTTTTGCCAGCCCCTCCAGATCCAGGACTTGTGTGCCCTGCTGGTGCAGCGCGTGCAGCAGGCGGCTCTTGCCTGAGCCGGTTGCGCCGCACACCACGCGGAATTCGAATGTTCCGGGCAGGCTCTGGAGTTCGGCAAGCACATGCCGGCGATAGGTTTTGTAGCCGCCCTCCAGCCGCGCGACCTGCCAGCCAACCTGCGCCAGGATATGGGCCATGGCGCCGCTGCGCTGGCCGCCGCGCCAGCAGTACACCAGTGGCCGCCAGTCGCGTGGCTTGTCTTTGAACAGCGTTTCCAGGTGCGTCGCGATATTGCGGGAAATCAGCGCGGCGCCGCGCTTCTTCGCTTCGAAGGGCGAAGCCTGCGCATACAGGGTGCCGACGAGGGCGCGTTCTTCGTTGTCCAGCACCGGCGCGCTGATCGCGCCGGGAATGTGGTCCTCCGCGTACTCGGCAGGGGAGCGCACATCTATAATATCATCGTAACCGGTGAGTTGTGATACGGTTACGTCCTTTGCCAAACGCATGATTCAGAAATGACGGATTCGATCAAGTTAACCCAGTTTTCCCATGGCGGCGGCTGCGGCTGCAAAATTGCGCCGGCCGTGCTGGCGGACATGCTGGCTGCCATGCCCAAGCCGCCATCTTACCCGAATCTGCTGGTCGGCACCGAAAACAGTGACGATGCGGCCGTCTACAAGCTCAACGATTCTCAGGCCATCGTCGTCACTACCGACTTTTTCATGCCCATCGTCGATGATGCCCGCGATTTTGGCCGCATCGCCGCGACCAATGCGCTTTCCGACGTGTACGCCATGGGGGCGACGCCCATCCTCGCGCTTGCCGTGGTGGGCATGCCCATAGACAAGCTGCCGGTGGCGACCATACAGGAAATCCTCGCCGGCGGCTCCTCGGTGTGCGAGGCGGCCGGCATTCCGCTGGCCGGCGGCCATTCGATCGACGCGCCCGAGCCCATCTACGGGCTGGCCGCGGTCGGGCTGATTCACCCGGACCATGTGAAGCGCAACGATCGCGCCCAGGCCGGCGACATGCTGATTCTCGGCAAGCCGATAGGCGTCGGGGTGCTCAGTGCGGCGCTGAAGAAGGATGCACTCGACGCCGAAGGCTACCGCCAGATGGTCGACACCACCACCCAGCTCAACCGCGTAGGAACGGCGCTCGCGGCGATGCCGGAGGTGCACGCGATGACAGACGTCACCGGGTTTGCGCTGCTGGGCCACCTGCTGGAAATCTGCCGCGGGTCGCGTCTGGGCGCGGAGATACGGTTTGCCGACGTACCCGTGCTGTCGCGTGCGCTGAAGCTGGCGGAAGAGGGCTACTCGACCGGCGCCGCCGACCGTAACTGGAAGAGTTATGGCGCAAACATCGTCCTGGCGGAAGGATTTCCCGAATGGCAGCGCAAGCTGCTGTGCGACCCGCAGACCAGTGGCGGTTTGCTGGTGGCCTGTGCGCCGGCGGCAGTGGATTCCGTCCTGCAGATGTTCCGTGCCACGGGCTTCGGGGCGGCATGCGCCATAGGCCGACTGAAAGGCGATTCGGCGGCGGAGATCCGGGTCGCCTGAGCCTCCCGCAAATGCAGGGAGGCTGCCATCCTGCAATGTTTATATAACATTTGGGGTATTACGCCTCCTTTTACCCTTTTTTCTCGCCATCTCACCCAGATTACGTATTTACACTGATACCTAATTGGCGTAATGTTGACCAAACTCCTGGGAAAAGAAAAGGGACGGTCAGTCAATTCCGACGCTTTGATTTTCAAGCATAAGTTTCGCTGCAAGGCTGTGAAGTCGTGTGTTTGGAATCGATAGGATATGCGTACGTGCGCCACTGTACTTTGACTTAGGCGCTGTCGGCTTCCGAAAGTCCCCTGCGTGCCTGGCTTGCGGCTCAGTCATCCGTCTTGCAGACTCTATGGCAATAGAATTTGCGGGTCGGGTGGCTATTCCATATGCCGGTGGGATAACCGAATGATACGGAAGGAATGCCTCGAATATGATCGACTCTCCTGTCTTTCTGATTGACGATGATTCAGAATTCCGGAAAGCCGCTTCGTCATTCTTCGTGTCACGCGGCGTGAAGACGGAAGGTTTTCACAGCGCCACGACTTTTCTGGATTCGCTGCGCCCCGGGACCGGCGGATGCATCATTCTGGACATGAAAATGCCGGACATGAGCGGTTTCGATCTGCAGGAAAAACTGATCGCCCGCGGCTTTCGCATCCCCATCATCTTCCTCACCGCCTACGCGGATGTGCCGACCATTGTTCGCGCCATGAAATACGGCGCCTACGATTTCCTGCTCAAGCCCGTGGATATGAAGCTGCTGTTCGAACAGGCGATGTTTGCGCTGGAGATGAACGAGCATCGGCGAAATTGCGAAAAGCAGAAAGAAGCGCTGCGGACGCGCCTGCGCACGCTTACCGAGCGGGAGCATGACATCCTGTCTCTCGCCCTGTCGGGAAAATCGAACAAGGAAATTTCCCAGGTGCTGGGTATCAGCCACAGAACAGTGGAAACCCACCGGTCACACATACTGGTCAAGATCGGCGTCAACAATCTGCTCGAACTTGCGCACATCTTCATCGAGCTTGAGAACTACGGCGTATCGTACGGCGCGCCGCCCGGAAAAAAGGTCGCGACCTAGTCTCCGTTGCGCGGCGCGTGGCATGTGCAGCTTGTCTTGCGCATGCGGTTTTCACGCGCGCAATATCGCCCGTGGGATCATCGCTTGCGCACGATTCAGGCCCGAGGCAACGGCCTGCTGTACCTGCGTTTTTCCGTACCTGTTTCCCGGTAAGAATCCGCACCAATTTTCCTTTGTCGGGGAGATGACAAAATCAACATACGCTAAACAGGCGTCACCGCATCGCCCAGCGCCGGCGATGTACGATTCCCTACACGTTAGAGGAGAATTGACATGAGCCAATCCGTGACTGATCAACTGGGAGGTCTGACCGGGAATAAAACGGATAGCCTGTCGGCGCCAGCGTACTTTTCACCGGCAGATTATTTTCTCGGAATCGCGCGGCGGGTTACGGCCTCACAGGGCGGTGTGTGCATCAGCTTGCCGGTGGGCGGCGAGGTCGTCATGCTCCCGGAGCGGGGCACCTACGTAGCGGATATCCAGGACATGGCGGATTTTTGTCAGGCGCCGGTGGCCAACTTCAAGGTGTCGCATCCGAAAAAGGATGAATATGGGCGGCTCGCAGCCTCGGGCACGACCGGATATATTCCGGAACTGCTGTGGGAAGCGGGCTTCCATGCCTCGCAGGGCCGCATGGTCGGAAGCTATTCCAGCGAGGAAGAGGTGCATGTCTACGACGTAATCCGCTTCCTGCGCTGGCCCAATCTCACCCGGCTGTCACAAACGCCGAACACCATGCGGATCTGCGCGCTGCTTACGCGCCAACCCAGCTCGATCGTACTGGTGGCGAGAAAGCTGGGCATCGACCCGGCCGAGGTGTATCAGGTATACAGTGCTGCCCGCAGCTATGGCATCGTCGAGGTCGTCAGCAGCCATCTCAGCCACAAACCCGAACTGGCCGAGGTCACCGAGGAAGGCCGTGAGGCTGTCATGGCGCAATCCCACGGCCTGATGCGGTCGCTGCTCGCCAAGATTGCGGGGCTGTAACGGCGCGCGAGGTCAGTCGGCGACGATGGGCGTTTGTGGGGCATCGCCCTTTGCCGGCGGCCGCACGAGCAGCAGCAAGGGCAGCATCAGCGCGAAATTGAGCGTGGCAAAGGAAAAGCTGTCCACATAGGCGGCGTTTTGCGCCTGGTGCAGCACGGCCTGGGCGGCCATCATGGCGCCTTTCGGGGTTTCAGGCGAGAGGTGCAGCGGGTGCAGATAGGCCCACAATTCCCGGTTGAACGGATTAACGGCGCCGCGCATGCTGCTCCAGTGCTCCTGCGTACTGCGCGACAGGTAGGTGGCCAGAATGGCGATGCCGATTGCCGAACTGATCGCGCGGATGAGGCTGTAGATGCCTGCCGCCTCCGCCGCCGCTGCCTTTGGGAGCGTGGTAAAGGCGAGGGTGGAGATGGGTACGAACACAAGCCCCATACCAAAGCCCTGCAGGATCAATGGCAAGATCAGATCCTGCGGTACGATGGTGTCCGAGAATACCGTCATCATTCCGTTTCCCGCGATGCTGCACAGAATGCCGACGAACACGAAATTACGCGGCTGTATCTTGCCGGAAAACTTGCCCACGAACATCATCACGAAGAACGACGCCAGACCGCGTGGCGCCATGTAGAGACCGGTCTCGAACGTGGGGTAGCCCAGGAAATTCTGCATGTAGATTGATTGCAGCACCATGCCGCCGAAAAATCCCACGCCAATGGCGGTCATCACCAGGCTGGCAACGAGAAAATTGGCATCCTTGAAGATGCGCAGGTCGAACAGCGGGTGGTGATCCCCGGTCAGCGAATGAAAGATGAAGAAGGTGAAGGCGATCACGCACATGATGGCGGCAATCACCAGCGTCTGCGAACTGAACCAGTCGTCCTGGTTACCGCGATCCAGCACCAGTTGCAGCGAACCGATGGCCAGCGCCAGCGAGCCGAAGCCGTACCAGTCCATGCGCCGCTCCTTGGTGTTGGTATCGGGCACATGGCGCGCTGCCAGCAGGAAGGACAGGATTCCGACGGGGAGGTTGATGTAGAAGGTCCAGCGCCAGCTGTAATCCTCCGTCAGCCATCCACCCAGGGTAGGGCCCATGACGGGCGCGACCATCACCCCCATTGCCCAGATCGCCATCGCCTTGCCGCGCTGTTCGCCCGGGAACAGTTGCAGCATGATGGACTGCGACAGCGGCACCAGGGAGGCGCCGAAGAGCCCTTGCATCAAGCGGAATAGCACGATCTCCGATAGCGAGGTGGCCATGCCGCATAGCGCTGAGGTGATTACGAATCCTGCGATGCTGACCAGCAGGAAGCGCTTTTGCCCGACCCTGTCGGTGATGTAGCCGGTGAGCGGCATCACGATTGCCGATCCGATCAGGTAGGAGGTCAGCACCCAGCTGATGTTGTCCGGCGTGGCGTTGAGTTCGCCCGCCATGTCGGGGAGGGCGACGTTGGTGATCGTGGTATCGAGCACCTGCATGATGGTCGCCGCCATCACCGCCATGCTGGTCAGTACGCGATTGGAGTTCATATGCCCCGCGAAGCCGCGCCGCTTATTTCAGATGTACCGTGACTGTGCAGGTCGCACCGATCCGCAGCGGATAGTGGCCTGTGATCGGCGCCAGCTTGATGCGAACCGGCACGCGCTGCGCAATCTTTACCCAGTTGCCCGTCGCGTTCTGCGGCGGCAGAAGCGAAAAGGCAGTTCCCGTGCCGCCGGACAGGCTTTCGACCGTTCCCTCGAACTTGTGCCCCGGATACATGTCGATCTCGACGTCCGCGCGCTCGCCCGGATGGATGCCGGGCAGTTCGGTTTCCTTGAAGTTGGCGTCGATGTGGTAGCTGTTGTCGACAATCAGGGCGAACTGCGGTGCGCCCGCGGCGACCATGGTGCCGGTGGTCAGGCTCAGATTGCTGATCTGTCCATCTTCCGTGGCCGTGATATGGGTGTATGCCAGATTCAGCTTGGCCTGTGCGATTTCCGCCTCCGCCCGCAGCACGTCGGCGCGATGCTGCGGCTGATGGGGTGCTGCCATCGCTTTGGCCAGGTTGGCCCGCGCCTGCACCAGGGCTGCCTCCAGCGAATCGACCTGGGTTTGGGCGTTATCCGCGTTCTGCCGGGAAAGGAAATGGCGGGACACGAGGTCCCTGGCGCGTGCGTAGTTCGCCTTGGCGTTGCCCAGGTCCACGGCGGTCTGATCGACATGCGCGCGCATTGCAGCCACCTGCGCGGTATCTTCCCGCGCGCTTTGCATTGCCTGCGCCAGATTGGCCTGGGCACGCTCCAGCGCGATGCGGAACGGGGCAGGGTCGATGTCGAATAGCGGATCGCCCTTGTGCACGTGCTGATTGTCCTTCACATAGACGGCGATCACCTGGCCGGAGACCTGGGCTGCCACCGGCACCACATCCGCGTTCAGATAGGCGTTCTCGGTGCTGCGGTAGCGGGACGCGTATTGCTGATAACCGATTCCCGCCGCCACGCCGATGATGGCAAGAATGATGATGATGAGTTTCTTGTTTTCGACGATGCGTTTCATGTGATTCCTTCCACCTTGCCGCGGATCTTCTTCAGTACGTTCAGTGCCGTGTTCAGTTCTTCCTTTTCCAGCCCGGCCAGCGCTTCGCGCCGTACTTCCACGGCGACGGCGCGTATGCGTTCCACTTCCGTGCGGCCGGCCGGGGAGAGGTGCAGGTGCTTTACCCGCCGGTCGGTTTCGCTGGGGCGGCGGCTGAGCAGACCTTCCGACTCCATGCGGTCAATCAGCCGCACCAGGGTCGGCGCCTCTATGCCCAGGCGGTCTGCCAGTTCACCCTGGCTGATCGCCTCCTTTAGCGAGACATGCAGCAGCACCATCCACAGTGAGCGCGAGTAGCCGAGCGGACGCAAGCGCCTGTCCAGCGCGGTGCGCCAGCCATGTGCCGCCAGGTGCAGCGATTCAGCAAATTCTTCGTCCGGACCTTTCAATTGGGCGGACCTCCTTCTTGATCAGATAGCTAAGGTATTATAAGTTAGGACCGAAATAATTAGCAAGCTAACTATATCGGCACCCCGTTTTGCCAGTTCCTTCCATGAGTTGCGTCGGGAGCGGGCCGTGCATGCGGCTGCAATTCGCGCTATGATCAAGCACGTGCGATCCACGGAGACGAACCATGCGTTTTCTCGACCGTAACGATGCAGCCGCGAGGCTGGCGGAAAAGCTGCAGGCTTATCGCGGCCAGAATCCATTGGTGCTGGCCATTCCGCGCGGGGCCGTGCCCATGGCGAAGATCCTTGCCGCACAATTGCAGGGCGAGGTGGATGTCGTGCTGGTGCGCAAGCTGCGCGCGCCGGGCAATCCCGAACTGGCCATAGGCGCGATGGACGAGACCGGGTGGGTGTACCTGGCGGAGCACGCCACGCACATGGCTGGAACGGATCACATCGAACGCGAGAAGCAGATCCAGATGGACGTCATGCGCCAGCGCCGCGCGCAATATACGCCGGTGCGGCCGCCGCTGGATCCTGCGGGACGGGTGGTCATTGTGGTGGATGACGGGCTTGCGACCGGTTCGACCATGATTGCCGCCCTGCATGCCATCCGAGCCAGAAAACCGAAGAAGCTGATCTGCGCCGTGCCGGTGGCGCCGCCCGACACCCTGGAGAAGGTATCGCCGCTGGCTGACGAGACGGTGTGCCTGCAGGCGCCCGAGCTATTCTACGCGGTGGGGCAGTTCTACATGGATTTTCCGCAGATTACGGATGAAGAAGTGATGGCGCTGCTGGGTGGCTGACCCACCCTATTGGCCGCCATGCGCGGTGAACCAGTTGGAGGCAGCCTTGGCCGCCTGTTCCAGGGTGCCGGGCTCCTCGAACAGATGCGTCGCGCCGGGGATGATGGCGAGCTTCTTCTCGCAGCCCAGGTGGGCATAGGCTGCTTCGTTGAGTTCGATTACGCCCAAATCGTCGCCGCCCACGATCAGCAGCGTCGGCGCCCGCACCTTATGCAGCGCGACGGTTCCTGCAAGGTCAGGACGCCCGCCGCGCGAAACCACCGCCGAAACGGCCTGGCCCACCTCGGCGGCCGCCTGCAGGGCAGCGGCCGCGCCGGTGCTGGCGCCGAAGTAGCCGATGTGCAGCGTCTGCGTGGCCGGATTCCGCATGACCCAGGCCGTGGCGGCGAGCAGCCGCCGCGTGAGCAGGTCGATGTCGAAGCGTGTCTCGTAGCTGCGATCTTCCTCGCGCGTCAGCAGGTCGAACAACAGGGTGGCGATGTGCGCGTCCTGCAGCACCGAAGCGACATAGTTGTTGCGCGGGCTGAAGCGGCTGCTGCCGCTGCCGTGGGCGAACAGCACCACCGCCCGGGCGCCGTCGGGCAGGGCCAGTTCACCTTCGAGTGTTGCATGATCCGCCGGAATGGAAACCTGTTCGCGCTGCATGGTGCTCACCTCGCGTGCATGGGAACCGGGATGCGCCGCTGCCCGAAAGGCGTGGCGAACTTGCCGAAGCGTCCGGCAGGCTTCGCGCCGCAGTGCTCGCAGGCGCCGCTGTCCGTGAGATGGTATTCGTTGATCTGGTACCAGTCGCGCACGATAAGCGGCGCGTGGCACGATGGGCAAAAGGTCGTGCCGCCCTCGATGTCGTGGACATTGCCGGTATAGACATAGCGCAGGCCGTGATCGAGCGCAATGCGGCGTGCGCGCGTCAGCGTGGATGCGGGGGTGGGGGAGACGTCCATCATCTTCCAGTCCGGGTGAAATGCGGAAAAATGCAGCGGCACATCCGGCCCCAGCTCTTCCGCCACCCATTGGGTCAGCGCGTTGACCTCGGCGTCCGAGTCGTTGTGGCCGGGGATGAGCAGGGTAGTGATCTCCAGCCAGCAGTGCGTCTCGTGATGCACATAGGCCAGCGTATCGAGTACGGGCCGCAGGTGCGCGCCGGAGAGCTTGACATAGAAGTCCTCGGTAAAGCCCTTGAGGTCGATGTTGGCCGCATCCATCTTCGCGAAGAACTCGCGCCGCGGCGCGTCGTTGATGTAGCCTGCGGTCACCGCGACGGTCTTCAGGCCCTGTTCGTGGCATGCGTCGGCGGTATCCAGCGCATACTCGAAGAACACCACCGGATCGTTGTACGTGAAAGCCACGCTCTTGCTGCCGTGTTTCTTCGCAGTCTGTGCGATTGCCTTGGGAGAGGCGCTGTCCATCAGCCGGTCCATGTCGCGCGACCTGGAAATATCCCAGTTCTGGCAGAACTTGCAGGCCAGATTGCAGCCGGCCGTGCCGAAGGAGAACACGCTGGAGCCGGGAAAGAAGTGGTTGAGCGGCTTCTTTTCGATGGGATCGATGCAGAAACCGGACGAGCGGCCGTAGGTAGTGAGCACGACTTCGTCATCGACCCTGCCGCGCACGAAGCAGGCGCCGCGCTGGCCTTCGTGCAGCTTGCAGTCGCGCGGGCAGATGTCGCACTGCACCCGGCCGTCGTCCAGGACGTGCCAGTACTCGGTGGGGTGGCGCTCGTCAGGCAGTATGGGGGCATCCATGGCCTACTCCTTCCATTTGTCGACGGTGTAGCGCGCAAGCCGGAAATCGGGCGACCAGAAATCCGTGGGCAGTCCGGCCTTGTATTTCAGGTGCGCCATGAACTGGCGGGGATCAGGCAATTGCTCCCACACCTGGGGCAGGAAGGTGCTGCGACGGTGTCCGAATTGCAGGATCAGTCCGTCCACGCCAGGGCGCAATTGCGCCAGCGCGTCCCTCTCGTCGCGAAAAGTCATGGCTTGCGGCGGCGCCAGCAGCGACACCTCCACCGCCGTGTGCGGCAGTTCGAATTCTTGCAGGGGCGAAAAACGCGGATCGTGGAAGGCGGACGCCAGCACGTTGGCCTTGATGTCCTGCAGCAACGGCCGGTGCGCCTCCAGCGTTCCGATGCAGCCGCGCAAGTCGCCGTGCTGGGTAAGGGTGACGAAGCTCGCACCGGGTGCTTGCAGCCAGGGAAGATCCTCATCCACCTCGTGCCGGATGCCGAATGCGCGGGACAATTCCGCGCGCGCAACGGCCAGCAGGATGTCGCCGCGGTCCGCGCTCATGGCGCCGCCTCCTCTTCCTCCTCGACCAGGGCAAATGCAGCATAGCCCACGACGCCCTCCCGCGGTCCAGCGGTATCCCCGGAATTGCGCAGATCCAGCAGATGCGGCCGCAGGTGATGGCGTTGCGCGGCCAGCATCAGGCCGTTGATGGGCGTGGCGCCGCAGGCGTGATCATGAGTGATGTCTGACGCCATGTGGAGTATCCCGTTCGACGTCTCGCTGTCCACGCGCCGCGCCATGTCATAGGGCAGGTAATGGGAAAGGTCGGAACTGATTACGATCAGCGTTTCCGGACCGCCCCATACGGCTTCCAGCACCTCCGCCACTTCGGCTTTCGTCGCGCTGCCCACCGCCAGTGGAAGCAGCGTGAAATCGTGCAGCACGGCTTGCAGGAACGGGATCTGCACCTCCAGCGAATGTTCCATGGCATGGGCACGGGCGCTGACCGAAACCTGCGGCAGTTGCGCGAGGCGCCGCATGCCATCCAGGTCGAGGGGGACATCGCCCAGCGGGGTGGAAAAAGCCTGTGCTTCCGGCAGCGCCAGGCCGCGGACCGCGACCCGATGGGTGGGGCCGAGCAGCACCACGCGGCGGATCCGGTCGGCGATCGTGCGCAGCGTGGCGTAGGCCGCGGCGGCCACCGGTCCGGAATAGATGTAGCCGGCATGGGGGACGATCAGCGCCTTGGGCGCAACCGCGCTTTTTGCGGCCCCGGCGAGCAGGGTGCGGATGTCGCCGGCCAGAATTGCGGCATCGGCGGGATAGAACATGCCGGCGACGGCGGGGGGACGGGTGGATTGCATGGCAACCTCACATCGGGTGGAGCACGTTTAGCAATAATGATAGGATGCCCCCCCAAAATCAAGTCCCGCCGCGGGAATTTTGGCGCACGAGTTTGCTGCCCAAAAAATTTCGCAATTTACATTCTCCTGCCGTATCATTTAAATAATAGCTTCTTCGCAGTGCAGTAGAGATTCTTACCCGTTACAGGCGTATCTCAATCACCTCAGGAGGCCATACAATGAACACCACCAATACCGGGACCGAAACCGAAACCCTGGAGGAAGAAGTCAGAAAGGCGGTCGAGGGCGGGCTGGACGTGCGCGACAAGGTCCGGCAGGTCACCCTGCGCATCATGCGCGAACGTTCCTTCGACATCGATTCCTTGCGCCAGACCGTGACGGCCGTGCTGCGCGGCGCGCGGGCCGGGGCGCAAAGTCGGCTGGGAGAACCCGCGGACGATCAGGATAAGGCGCGCGGCAGCCTGCGGGAAGCCGTGTCCGGGCTGGATGCGGCGCTCGCGCAGTTCGCCGAAGCCGCCAAGCTGGCGGTGGAGGAAGCCAGGGGCAAGGCCGAGACATATTCCCGGGAAGACTTGGCCCGCGCCCGCGCCGACCTGGAAAAGCTGGAGAAAATGTACGTGGAATCCCTGCAGCAGGCGGCCTCCGCGGCCAAGGGGACTGCCGGCGAGATCCTTTCCGACCTGGCATCGCATGCCCGCATCAACGGCTCAGCCGTCGGACGGCAGATGAAGGACACAGTCTCCTCCATCGCGCGTGAAATCGGCGCCGCGGGCAGTGCAAGGCTAGACGCCGGCCTGCACCTGGCGCGAGACACCGCAGACCACATGCGCAAGCTGGCGGCCGAGGCCCTGAACAGCCTGGCTGACCGCGTACATCCGGGCGGTGCGGGAGAAAAGGACAAGTAAATGCTGATGCAGGCGCTGGGTGCGGCGCGCGACTTGGGACGATTGCACGACATCGCAATCATCCTGATTCGCTACGGGTTCGGCGACGTCGTGCGGCGCCTCGGCATGGCGAATGCGCTGGAGCGGGCTGGGAGCGCCGTGCTGTGGAAGCATGCCGGGGAATATGCGCACATGGAACCGCCGGTGCGCGTGCGTCGCGCTCTGGAAGAGCTGGGCCCCACCTTCATCAAGCTCGGCCAGGTGCTGTCGTCGCGCGTAGACCTGTTCGCGCCCGAATGGATAGACGAACTCGGGAAGCTGCAGGACAGCGCGCCGCCGGCGCCCTATGACAAGGTGCTCAGCCAGCTCATCGAGGATCTCGGCGCGCCCCCGGAGGAGATCTTTGCCGCCTTTGAAGTTGAACCCCTTGCCGCCGCTTCCATCGCCCAGGTGCACCGCGCACGTCTGGCGGACGGCAGCACGGTGGTAGTCAAGATCCGCAAACCTGACGTTACCCGCGTCATCGAGGCTGATCTGCGCCTGCTCATGCACCTTGCGGAATTCGCGGAAGGCGAAAACACCGAGTGGCGCAATTTCCACCCCGTCGAGGTTGTCCGGCAATTTTCGCTGTCGATGCAACGCGAGCTGAATTTCGCCATCGAATGCCGTAACAGCGAAGCCATCGCGGAAAATTTCCAGGCCTACTCCGATCGCGACGTGCCGAGTACCGGCGGGGAAGCGCCCGGGCTGCCGATCATCGTCATCCCGCGCGTATACTGGCAATGGACCGGCGAACGCATTTGCGTACAGCAGTATATTGACGGGATTCCGGGCCGCGACCTGGAGGCGGTGGACCGGGCGGGTTTCGACCGGACAGTGCTCGCCCGGCGCGGCGCGCACGCAGTGCTGAAGATGATCGTCGAAGACGGCTTCTTCCACGCCGATCCGCATCCGGGAAATGTGTTCTATCTGCCCGGCAACCGCATCGCCTTCATCGACTTCGGCATGGTGGGCCGGCTCACCGAGCAGCGGCGCACCCAGTTGATCCACCTGCTGCTCGGCCTGGTGCGCCATGAGCCGGCGCGCGTCGCCGACGTGCTGTTCGACTGGGCGGGGGACGGCGCCCTGGATGAGGCCGGGTTGATCCTGGAGATACAGACTTTCGTCGACCAGTACCACGGCATGACGCTCAAGCAGCTCAGCATAGGCGCCATGCTGAACGACGTGGCGGCCATCCTGCGCTCCCACCAGATCACCCTGCCGTCCGACCTCACGCTGTTGATCAAGGCGTTCATTACGCTGGAGGGCATGGGGCGGGAACTCGACCCCGAGTTCGACATGGCGGGGGAAGCCTTGCCCATGTTAAGAAAGGCCCTGCGCGCCCGCTACGCGCCGCGCTTCATGTTGCGCCGGAGCTTCCGGTCGGCGGCGGAGTTGATGGGCGTCATCGCCGACTTTCCCCACGATCTGTCGCGCTTGATACGCGCCGCGCGGCGCGGTCGCCTGGAAATTCACGTGGACATCACCAATCTCAAGCACGTCGGGAACCAGCTCGACGGGGCCGCCAACCGGCTGACGGTGGGCGTCGTGGTGTCCGCGCTTATCGTCGGTTCATCCATCGTGATGACGGTGAAGGGGGGGCCGGAATGGCTGGGCCTGCCATTGTTTGGCTTCGTCGGCTACCTGGGCGCCGCCATGGGGGGTATCTGGCTGCTGCTGTCGATCTGGAGAAGTACGCGGGCAGACCGCGAATAGCGATCTGAGTCGGCGCTGAGGTATATGACGCAATATACTGAAAAACATGGCAAACATACCGCATCTTCAAGTGAATTATTATGTTGCATGGGGGTAGCCTGAGAGCGGGGGTGGTGCTTGCCGCCATTGCACTCGTGCTGGCGGCATCTGGCGCCAGCGGCCGCAGCGGCGAGCGCTCCGCCATGGTCGCCGCCCACAACACCTGGCGTGCCAAGGTCGGGGTGCCCGCCCTGCATTACTCAACTGCGCTGGAGGTGTCCGCCCAGGCTTGGGCCGAGCATCTGAAGGCGCGCAATCGCTGCCAGCCGCAGCACAGCGCACCGCACGGCAAGTACGGCGAGAACCTGTACTGGGCGAGCGCAATCCGCTGGTCGGATGGAAGGCGCGAGGTGCAGAAGGTGACGCCGCAAATGGTAGTGGACAGTTGGGCCGGTGAGCGCGCCGATTACGATTACGCAGACAACCGCTGCAAGGCGGGCAAGGTCTGCGGCCATTACACCCAGGTGGTCTGGAACAGCACGCGCGAGGTCGGCTGCGGTCATGCCGTCTGCCAGGACAGCAAGGACCAGATCTGGGTATGCCGGTATGCGCCGCCGGGCAACGTTATCGGGGCCAAGCCTTATTGAATGCGCCAGGCGAGGCTGCTCAGCGGCGTGCGTCCGCCGCGTGCTCATCCAGCGGCCACAGCATGTGCGCGTCCAGCAGCAGCCGGTAGTGCGCCTCATTGGCGTCCAGTTGGGCCACGGTCTCGGTGAGCGCGGCTTCCAGGGCCAGCCGCCGTGCCGTGAGCACATCGGACAGGCTGCTTTCTCCCAGACCGTAGGCACGGGCCATCAGGTCCGCATTCTGGCGCATGCCGGTGGCTGCCTCATGCGCCTGCTTCCAGGTCTCGAAGTTGCCCACGCCCTGGTTATAGGCATTCAGCGCATCCTGTTCCAGCCGGCGCCGCACTGCGGATTCGCGCTCGGCGGCGATGTCCGCCCGGTAGGTCGCGCCGTCCGCCACCGCCTCACGCACCCCGAACGAGAAAGGGACGACCACGTACACCCCGGTGACGCGCTCATTGCCGCCCATTTCGCTGGAATAGCGTATGCCCAGGGTCGGGTCGGCCGTGCGGTCGGCACGGCTGCGCTCCGCCTTGAGCTGCTGAATGCGCGCCTCGGACTGGGCCATTCCCAGTTCGTGGTTGCTGTCCAGGATGCGGGCGCGCCAATATGCCAGGTCGTGGCTCACCGGCTGTGGCTCGGACGGCTGGAGCTGGAGCGGAAGCACCAGATCGGGAAACTGCCGGGCTATTTCGCTGGCCGCGGTTTCAGTGCGCACCCGGGCCTGTTGCAGCGCCACTGCGGCCTGCGCCACCGCGGCACGCGCCTGATTCAGTTCCATGCGCGGAGCGTCGCCCGCCGCCAGCCGTTTTTCGGTCATCGCGGCCTGCTGGGTGAGGATGTCCACCTGTTCCTGCCACTGGCCGGCCTGGGCGCGCGCCCGTTGCCAGTTGAACCACAGGTGCAGGAGTTGCCGGCCGGCTTCGTGGCGGCTGTCACCGAGCACGAATTCGGCATGGGCCACGCCTTCGGCGCCTATGCTGGAATCAATGCCAGACTTGCCCGGCAGGCGAATCGGCCGTTCCAGCGCGACGTCCCATTCCGGAACCCGGCGCTCGGTGTTGACCACATGACGGTGCGCGGCACCCATACGCAAGTTGAATTCGTGGTTGCCAGCCTCCCAGCGGCGCTGGTTGGCCTGCTCTACCTTGATGCCGGTTTCCGCAGTCATGACGTTGACGTTACTGTTCAACGCGGCTTCTACCTGAGACAGCGGCGGCAGATCAGGGTAGCTCGCTTCCGCCGCCAGGGCGGGGAATGGAAAGAGGGCTGCAAGCAGAATAAGGCGCTTCTTCATGCCAGCCTCCCGAATTCGATGACCGGCGTGATCCAGTAGGCGATCTGCGGATTGGCTTCTTCCGCCTTGAGGTGCGCGATCAGCGCCTGTGCATCCGCGAGGTTCATCACGCTGCGGATGGCGATGCGCTGCGAACGGCCGCGCACCTGCTCGAGCACGCTGGGCAGGTGTTCCTTCTGGCTGTGGCCTTCGACACGGGTGACGGTGAAGCCCGGCACCCATTCCGGATGCTCCAGCATGTGGTCCACCAGCCGCTCTTCCAGGGAGTTGTGGCAGACCAGGGTCAGGCAGCAATCAAGCGGCTTCATGATTTTTCCCCTTTGCGTTCAATGCCAAAGCGGCGATAGAGAATGGGCAGCATGATCAGCGTGAGCACGGTCGAACTGATCAGGCCGCCGGTTACGACGATGGCAAGGGGCTTCTGGATCTCGGACCCGGGCCCGGTCGCAAACAGCAGCGGCAGCAGGCCGAAGGCGGTGATGCTTGCCGTCATCAGCACCGGGCGCAGGCGGCGTCTGGCGCCTTCGCGCACCACGCGGGTGATGTCGTAACCTTCGTTGTGCAACTGGTTGAAGTAGGAAACCATCACCAGACCATTCAGCACCGCGATACCCAGCAGTGCAATGAAGCCGACCGAGGCCGGAACGGAAAGATATTCGCCGCTGATGGCCAGGGCGAATACGCCGCCGATCAGCGCAAACGGAATGTTCGTCAGCACCAGGACAGCTTGCCGCACCGAACCGAAAGTGGCGAACAGCACCATGAAGATCAGTCCGAAGGCGACCGGCACCACCATCGCGAGGCGCGCCGAGGCGCGCTGCTGGTTCTCGAACTGGCCGCCCCACGTCAGCCGGTAGCCCGGCGGCAGCTTGATCTTCGCGGCGACCGCGGCCTTGGCCTCGTCCACAAAGCCGACGAGGTCGCGGCCACGCACATTGCTCTGGATTACTACCATGCGGCTGCCGTTTTCGCGCTTGACGAGCACCGGGCCGTCGCTGCGCACCAGCTTGGCAATGGCCGAGATCGGCGCGTTCTCGCCGGTGGGCAGGGGCAGGGTGAGCGCGGAAAACAGCGCCGGGGAATGGCGCACATCGGCTTCACCACGCATCAGAAGCGGCGTGCGGCGGCCTTTCTCTATGACCATGCCGAGCTGCATGCCTTCGATCTGGGCGCGCAGCGCGTTGGCGACATCGTCCACGGTCAGGCCGAGGCGGCCGGCGGCCAGGCGGTCGATCTCCACGCGGTCGTACTGCACGCCGTCGTTCTTGGGCGTATAGACATCCTCGCTGCCCTTGATGCCCTTGAGCACGCCAACCATCTGGTCCGCAAGCGTGCTCAGCATGGCATTTTCGGTCCCGAAAATCTTCACCGCGACATCGCCACGCGAGCCGGTGAGCATTTCCGAAACGCGCATGCTGATCGGCTGGGTGAAGCTGAAGTCAATGCCCGGAAAGTCCCGCATGACCTTGCGGATGTCATCGATGATCGCTTCCTTGCTCTTGCCGTGCCATTCGCTTTGCGGCTTGAGCACCACGAAGTTGTCGGTCTCGTTGAGCCCCATGGGGTCCAGCCCCAGTTCATCGGCCCCGGCCCGGGAAATGATGTGTTTTACTTCCGGTACGGCCTTCAGGATGGCGCGCTGGATGCGGTTGTCGATGTCCGCGGTCTGCTCCAGGCTGATGGAGGGAAGTTTCACGGTCTGCATGACGATGTCGCCTTCATCCATTTCCGGCATGAAGGTCTTCCCTATCATGGCGTACACGCCGGCCGTCACCACCAGCATGCTCACCGCGGCTATCAGCACCTTGCGCTCGTTGTTCAGCGCACGATCGAGCAGGGGCGCATACAGCCCCATGGCCTTGCGCACCAGCCAGGGCTCATGGTGGCTGGCAGTCTTCAGCATGAAGGACGCGAGCATGGGGATCACGGTCAGCGACAGCAGCAGCGAGCCGCCGAGGGCGAACACGATGGTGAGCGCGACCGGGATGAACAGCTTGCCTTCGAGACCCTGGAGGGTGAGCAGCGGCAGGAATACGATGATGATGATGGCGATGCCGGCGGCCACCGGCGTGATGACCTCCTTCACCGCCCGGTACACCAGGTGCAGGTGGGGGATGTGCGCTTTTTTGTGCGAGAGGTGGCTGATGATGTTCTCGACCACGACGACGGCGGCATCGACCAGCATGCCGATGGCGATGGCCAGTCCGCCCAGGCTCATCAGGTTGGCCGACATTCCGAAATGCTGCATCAGGATGAAGGTAACGAGCACCGCGAGCGGCAACGCCAGGGCCACCACGATGGCGGCGCGCAGGTTGCCGAGGAACAGCACCAGCAGCACCACCACCAGCACGATGGCCTCGGTCAGCGCTTCGCTCACCGTGCCCACGGCGCGCTGCACCAGGCTGCCGCGGTCATAGAACACGCGGGTGGTGACGCCCTTGGGCAGGGTGGGGGCGAGTTCCGCCAGCTTCGCGCGCACGCCCGCCACCACCTTTTCCGCGTTGGCGCCGCGCAGCGCCAGCACCAGGCCTTCGACCGCGTCGCCCTGGCCGTCCTTGGTGACCGTGCCATAGCGGGTGAGGGCGCCGATACGCACATGCGACACGTCGCCCACGCGGATCGGGCTGCCTTGCGGGCTGGCGATGACGATATTGCGCACGTCGTTCAGCGTCTTGATGCTGCCTTCGGTGCGCACCAGCAGCGCTTCATCCCCGTCGGTCAGGCGCCCGGCGCCGTCGTTACGATTGTTGGCTTCCAGCGCGCGCTGCAGCATGTTCATGGAAATCCCGCGCGCTGCAAGCGCCGTATGGTCCGGTACGACCTCGAAGGCGCGCGCCATGCCGCCCAGCGAGTTGACGTCGGCCACGCCAGGCAGGGTGCGCAGGGCGGGGCGGATCACCCAGTCGAGCACGGTGCGCCTGTCCTCGATGGAAACGTTGTCGCCTTCTACAGTGAACATGAACATCTCGCCCAGCGGCGTGGTGATGGGCGCCAGGCCGCCGGTGACGCCGGCCGGCATGTCGCGCAGCACGTTGTTCAGCCTCTCGGCAACCTGCTGGCGTGCCCAGTAAATGTCGGTGCCGTCGTTGAAGTCTATGGTGACATCGGCAATGGCGTACTTGGAAACCGAGCGCAGGATGCGCTGGTTGGGAATGCCCAGCATTTCCAGCTCTATCGGGGCGACGATGCGCGACTCGACTTCCTCGGGCGTCATGCCCGGCGCCTTCATGATGATCTTGACCTGCGTGGTCGACACATCCGGAAAGGCATCAATGGGAAGGTTGCGGAAGGCGCTCACCCCGGCGCCGATGAGCAGGACCGTGAGTGCTGCGACCAGCAAGCGCTGGGAAAGGGCGAATTCGACCAGTCTGGAAAACATCATTCGGCTCCGCCTATGCCCATCAGGTTCGCCTTCAGCGCAGAGACGCCCTTGACGGCGATCTGCTCGCTGCCCTTGAACGGTCCGGTGATGACGCTGTATTCGGCGCCCACGTGCAGCAAGGTGACATCCTCGGCAATGAAGCCCGCGGTGGTCTGGACGAACACCATGGCCTGGCCGTCCAGGCGTGCAATCGCGCCGTTGGGCACTTCCCATTGCGCGGCGGACTGCCCCGTGCCGGCGATGCTGGCCTCGACGAATTGCCCGGGGCGCAGGTTTTGCACGCCCTCGCTGATCAAGGCGCGCATCAGCAGGGTCTGGTTGCTGCCGCTCAGGCTGCCGCCGATGGCGATCAGCTTGCCCTTGGCGCCGTATGCGGGGACGGTGACCACCGCGCCCACCTTCACGCCACGGGCGCTGTCAAGCGGCACCTGGATCTGCAGTTCCAGCGGCTTCAGGATTGCGACCTGGAACATGGGCGTGGCGGCATCCAGGCGTTGTCCGGCGCTGACGGTCTTTTCCAGTACGATGCCGGAGATGGGGGAGCGCACCGCGAGCAGGCTGTCCAGGCTGTTGCCGGACTGCAGGCGATCAATCGCGGCGGTAGACATGCCGGACAGACGCAATACCTGCCTGCGCTCGGCCAGTGCCGCATCGGCCGTGACGGACTGGCTTTTCGCCACGCGCAGCCGGCTCTCGGAAATGATCCCATCCTTCCACAGCTTTTCGTCACGCGCCAGATTTTCCCGCGCGAGTTGCGCCTGGGTGGTGGCCTGCAGCAAGCCACGCTGGGCATCGACCAGGGCCGGGCTTTGCAGGCGCGCCAGCAACTGCCCCCGGCGCACGTGATCTCCCACACCCACCGCCGTCAGCTCCACAATGGCCGGAAGGGGCGTGCTGACGACGTGCAGCTGATTGCCGGGAACGACAACCTGTGCCGGCATGCCGGACAGCTCCCCCTGGTGTTTGTCCGGAAGCTTCGCGCTCACTATGCCCAGCGCGCGAATCTGGCCCGCGTCCAGCTTGATTTCACCCGACGCAAAGACACCTTGCGCGGCCACGGCCAGCACCCAAAACAAATAAAGTCGACGAATTCCCATAGCAACTCCCACAGCCGCACTTTTCCCCGTGCGGGCATTACAATTCTTTAAATCGTGTTCACATCAGCCGGCGAACGCCGGCATCGGAACCACCCGGCCGCTAGGCGCAGGCGGGAGGGGCTTGGGCGGGTTGCTTGAAGTAGGGCGGAGGAAAGGGGATGCGCTCGTCGTTCAGGCGGGTGAATCTTCGGAGGGCAACGGATGCCACGGGGCGAATCCCGACGGCAACCCTTGCTGAGGTGGTGAGCGGGGCCGTTGCGTGGCTGCGTCGCTTGCCGTCGGGGACCTTGACCACGGGCAAGTCGGGGGCATGGAGCCGGTGGCCGCCATTCGATACGAAGGCCGTGCGGTCATTCGCGTGCGCGTGCACATGCCGAACATCATGAAAGTGAAAAATGTGGAACCGGCCGCCGGACGCGTCGCCCCCGATATGCGCATGGGCAAGGGGGGACACGCATTGCAGCAATGCGAAGGTCAGCAGAAAGAGCAATCGTCCGGCACGTTTCATTTTCACAGCCCGAATTGGCGCGTAATTACCTGAATACGACCAGAGACTCGGCAACTGGTTCCATTTTTCTTGCTTGCGCCAGCCGCGCCGATGAAGCGCGATGATACTGTTCCGGGGCCAGGTTAGGCGCGCGGCCTTTGATCATCGCGCGCGTCAATCACCATCTGTTTGATACTTAAGTTTTATTCTCCCAGCCCAGTCGATTGCCGGGTGGGCAATGGCTTGCACCCGAGGTATCGACAGTGGAGCGGCGGGGCAGGCCGGACCGGGTTATACACAGGGGCGTGTGGACAGATTCTTGATAATGTCCGCTGAATTTTGGGTGATGGCACTGTTTAAAGCGTCGGACAGTGTGCCGCGTCAGGTACGTGTATCGGTTTTTTTACGATCCGGGATGTTTTTGCAGGATATGGCTTGGGCGCGTACAATTTCCGCACCATGCAAATCGTGCGATGAACGGACGGTTGGTACGCCGTGCTGGTCACAGCATTCGTGTCGTGCGGGATGCCGTTGACGAACCCGTAACGTCTGCGGCGTGTCCCGGCGAACTTCCGGGCACGCCGGTGCTCTACAAGAATACCTGACAAAACAAAAAAGGAGCCTGCAATGCATCTGGGGATGATCGGATTGGGGCGCATGGGGGCAAACCTGGTGCGGCGGCTGACGCGCGACGGCCACCGGTGTGTGGTCTACGACGTGAATCCCGCGGCGGTCGAGGCCATCGTGGGGCCGGCGGTACAGGGCGCCGACTCGCTGGACGACCTGCTGGCCAGGCTGCCGGCGCCGCGCGCGGTGTGGATCATGCTTCCGGCCGCAGTGACCGGGGATATGGTCCGCGAATTGGCCGAGCGCATGCAAGCCGGCGACATCATCATCGACGGCGGAAACAGCTACTACCGGGACGACATCACCCGCGCAAAATCACTCGCAGCCCGCGGCATGCACTATGTCGATTGCGGTACGAGCGGCGGCGTATTCGGACTGGAGCGCGGCTTCTGTCTGATGATAGGCGGCGAAAAGCCGATCGTCGACCATCTTGATCCGATTTTCCGCAGCATCGCGCCCGGTGTGGACGCCGCGCCGCGCACGCCGGGCAGGGAAGGCGAGCCCGACACCGCCGAGCACGGCTACCTGCACTGCGGGCCGGCCGGCGCCGGGCACTTCGTCAAGATGGTGCACAACGGCATCGAATACGGCCTGATGGCGGCCTATGCCGAGGGGTTGAACATTTTGCGTCATGCCGATGCGGGCGCCCGCAGCCACGACGCAGACGCCGAAACCACGCCGATGCGCGAGCCCGAGTTTTACCAGTACGAGATGGACATTCCGCGCATAGCCGAGGTCTGGCGGCGCGGCAGCGTGGTCGCTTCCTGGCTGCTGGACCTGACGGCAGCCGCCCTGGCGGGCGATGGCGACCTGGCCGGATTCTCTGGCCACGTTTCCGATTCCGGCGAAGGACGGTGGACAGCGCAGGCAGCGGTGGAAGAGGGTGTGCCGGCTCCCGTGATCAGCGCCGCGCTGTTCGGCCGCTTTGCCTCCCGCGGTGAGGCCGACTATGCCGACCGTGTGCTCTCGGCCATGCGCAAGCAGTTCGGCGGCCATAACGAAAAAAAATGACGGGAGACGACCATGGTTAGCGATCCGCACCGGATACCGTCGGACGCGCTGGTGGTGTTCGGCGCAACCGGCGACCTTGCCGGAAAGATGATCTTTCCCGCGCTGTACGCGATGTGCAAGCATGGCGTGCTCAACGCAAAGGTGATTGGCGTTGCACTGGACAGGTGGAGCATAGATCAACTGCGCGAGCGCGTGGTCGAGAGCATCGGCCGCGCCGGAGGCATCGACGACCGGACCGCGCTGGACAAGCTGCTGACGCAACTGGATTATGTCAGCGGCGACTACAAGGATTCCGATACCTTTCACCGCCTGGCGCAGCGCCTGGACGGGGCGCAACGGCCAGCCCATTATCTGGCGATTCCGCCCGCGCTATTTGAGAGGGTGATCGCGGGCCTGCGCGATGCCGGGCTTAACCAGCAGGCGCGTCTCATCGTGGAAAAACCGTTCGGGCACGATCTCGCCTCGGCGCAGGAACTGAGTCGCGTCGCCCTGTCGGCCTTCGAAGAACGGTCCATTTTCCGGATCGACCACTATCTCGGAAAAGAGGCGATCATGAACATCCTCTATTTCCGATTTGCCAATTCCTTCCTCGAACCCATATGGAACCGGAATTGTGTTGCCAGCGTGCAGATCACCCTCGCCGAACAGTTCGGCATCAAGGGCCGCGGCGCATTCTACGAAAATACCGGCTGCCTGCGCGACGTAATTCAGAATCATCTGTTTCAGATACTGGCGCTGCTGGCCATGGAACCGCCCGCCTATCAGAACTACGGTGCGGTGCACGTCGAGAAGGCCAAGGTATTCCAGGCCATGCGCCCGGCGCGGCCGGAGGACATGGTGCGCGGCCAGTATGCCGGATACCGGCAGGAACCGGGCGTGGCGCCGGATTCGGATGTGGAAACGTTTTGTGCGCTCAGGCTGTATGTCGACTCCTGGCGCTGGGAAGGGGTACCGTGGTACCTGCGCTCGGGCAAATGCTTGGCGTCCACCGCCACCGAAGTGCTGGTGCAATTGAAGCCGCCGCCGCAGCGGCTGTTCGACGACTCGGCGCCGGTGAACGGGCGCGCCAACTATATACGCTTCCGCTTGTCGGACAACTCGGAGGTCGCACTCGCCGCGCGCGTCAAGCAGACCGGCAAGGAATTCATCGGCGAGCAGCGCGAACTCTTCCTGCTCGACGCCCATCCCGGTGCGGAAACGCCCTATGAAAGATTGCTGGGTGAGGCCATAGCCGGCAACGGCGCGCTGTTCACCCGGCAGGACGCGGTCGAAGCGGCGTGGGCCGCGATCGACCCGGTGTTGAGAAACTGTCCACCGGTCAATATCTATCAGCCGGGGACCTGGGGCCCGGCCGCGGCGGACGCGCTGATTGAGGCGGACGGCGGCTGGCATAATCCGCCCTCTTAGGCGCGGACGGCGGACCGGACTGTGCAGCCCGGAATTGCCCGGACGGGGTTTGCGCAATGGAGGAGACATGTTTCAGGGCTTGATCAACGGCGGAGCGTGCGGCCCGACGCGGCCGACGAAGAGCGATGAATAAACTGCAAAAACTGCACGACAGCGGACAGAGCCTGTGGCTGGACAACATTACCCGAGGCCTGCTGACCGGCGGCACGCTCGGCCGCTATATCGCTGAATTCGCGGGTCACGGCGTTGACGCCGTGGCGCTGGCCGCCGAACTGCAGGTCAAGGGCGCGCAGTCGTTCGTGGATTCCTGGAACGACCTGTTGGCCTGTATCGCGGACAAGGCGAACACGGCATGATCGAGCCGCAGGTCTGCCGCTGGCATACGTTCGGCAGCGATCCGGCTTTCCATGAAGCCGCGCGCGACTTCATCCTGGGGGCGGCTGCGAACGCGATATCCGAGCGCGGGGCCTTCATTGTCGTGCTGGCAGGCGGCAATACGCCGCGCTCGGTCTATCGCCTGCTGCGGGATGCCCGCACTGAGTGGCGGGCATGGCATGTGTATTTCGGTGACGAGCGCTGTCTGCCACCCGGCGATCCCGCGCGCAACAGCCGCATGGCGCAGGAGGAATGGCTGGGGCAGGTGGCCATTCCCGGCGCGCAAATCCATCCCATCCCGGCGGAGCGCGGTGCGGCAAGCGCCGCCGAGGTCTATTCCGCCGAACTCGCAGCCGTCGGCACCTTCGACCTGGTGATCCTCGGCCTGGGCGAGGATGGTCATACTGCCAGCCTGTTTCCGGGGGGCGACTGGGAAGCTGCGACGAATTTGCCCGCCGCCATTGCCGTGCACAACGCACCCAAGCCCCCGGCCGAGCGCGTCTCGCTGAGTCCGCAGCGGCTGAGCCAGTCGCGGGCGGCCGCCTTCCTGGTGCAAGGCGAAGGCAAGCGCATGGCGCTCGATAAGTGGCGGACCGGGGCGACGCTGCCGGCTTCGGCGATACGTCCGCCGTCTGGTGTGGATGTGTTCCTCAGGCCTTAGGGACTTACCGAAGATGCCTCCCCTTTGCCGGTTCTGCCCCGGTTCAGATTTCCTTCTTTCCCACCCTTAAGTTTCCGTTAAGCAGGCCGGTAGTATCATGCTGCCAGGTGCTGCTCGCCCGCCTTCCCGGTGCGCGCCGTGCGCCGTAGACGTGTAAGCTTGTTTACAGTAAATTCAACATGATACATTTGATTTCTACCGTGCGGATGAACCCCGGGCACACCGAAGCACGGCCGCCTTTGCGCGGGTACAAAGTGGCGTTGACCGCGGGATTACTGCTGTGCGGGCTGCACGGGGCGGCGCGGGCCGACGGGACCCACGATGTCAGCGCGCTCGTGGAAACGGGCCCGGTCCAGCGTACGGAAATGCAGGGCACGGTGTCAGGGTATGGCGCGGTGGTGCCTGCGCCTGGCGCCATGCTGAATCTGAATTTTGCCATGGCTGGGACGGTCACCCGCGTGCGGGTTACGCGCGGGCAACAGGTGGCGCGCGGCATGACGCTGCTGGAAGCCAACGCCACACCGCAAACGGCGCTGGCGCAGAGTCAGGCGGCCCATGCGGTTGCCTACGCTCAAGGCGAACTGGCGCGGGTGCAGGCGCTGTTTGCCCAGCAACTCGCCACCCGTTCGCAACTGTCCGCCGCAGAACGCGGGCTGAAGGATGCGCAGGCAGCGCAAAGGGCGCAGCGCAACGGCGGCCCCGGTGTGCGCGGCAACAAGCTGCTTGCGCCATTCAGCGGCACGGTGGCATCGGTCGCCGTTGCGCCGGGGGACACCTTCGCCGGTGGCGCCACCCTGCTGCAACTGGTGCACACTGGTGCGACGGAGGTGCAGCTGGGCATACAGCCGGAAGACGGCGCCGCAATAAAACCGGGGCTCAAGGTCGCGCTGACGCCTGTGTTCAATCCCGGCCAGACGGTCGAAGGGGAAGTGCGCCAGGTGTCGGGCCAGATCGATCCGCAGACCCAATTGATCGATGTGCGCGTCGTGTTCAAGGGCGGCGCCTTGCTGCCGGGCACGCGTGTTCGTGGCGACATTGCGGTCGACCGCCACGAGGCACAGGCCGTTCCCAGGCAGGCAGTGTTGAAGGACGAGGGCGGCGCCTATCTATTTCAGGTCGAAGACGGGAGGGCGCATCGGGTCGCGGTCACCACGGGCCTGGAGGACGGGAAGCGGGTGGAGGTGTTGACGCCGAACCTGCCTGACCTCCCGGTGGTGACGCTGGGCAATTATGAACTGCAGGATGGCATGGCGGTCCGGGAGCAGGGGCGGTGAATTTCGGCAACTGGGTGCAGTTTCACCGGCGCTCCATCCTGTTCCTGCTGCTGCTGCTCGCCGTGGGCGGCCTATTCGATGCGTTCAGGCTGCCGGTTTCGCTGTTTCCGAATGTGAATTTTCCGCGGGTGGAGGTATCGCTGGACAGTGGAGACCGGCCCGCCGAGCAGATGGCGCTGCAGGTGACGACGCCGGTGGAAGAGGCGATACGCCGCGTGCAGGGCGTGAAGAGCATACGTTCCACCACCAGCCGCGGCACTGCCGAAATCTCCGTGAACTTCGGCTGGGGCGTGGACATGGCCGCCGCGACGCTGCAGGTCAACGCGGCCGTCGCGCGCATCATGCCCACGCTGCCGGCGGGCATCCGGGTCGACACCCGGCGCATGGATCCCACGGTATTCCCCATTATCGCCTACAGCCTGACGTCCGACACCGTGCCGCTCACACGGCTGCACGACATTGCCCAGTTCGGCATCCGCCCCTTGTTATCATCGATCGACGGTGTAGCCCGGGTTCAGATCATGGGCGGTGCGCTGGAGGAATACCAGGTAGCGGTCGATCCCGCGCGGCTGCAGGCATATGGTCTGGCGCTGAGTGATGTCACGCGCGCGCTTTCCGGGGCCAATGTCACCACGGCCGTCGGCCGGCTGGAGGACCACTACAAGCTCTATCTCGCCATCGTAAACACGCCGCTGCACAATGCGGCGCAGATCGGCAGCACGGTGCTCAGGGCAGGCAGCGGCGGGCTGGTGCGCGTGGCGGATGTCGCCACCGTCAGCCGTTCCGTCGTCCCGCAGTGGATGCGGGTCAACGCGGATGGCCATGATGCGGTGCTGTTCCAGATATATCAGCAACCCAACGGCAACAGCGTGCAGATCGCGGCGGACGTGAAGGCGCGCCTCGCCGGGTTCCGCCCCAAGCTGCCGCCCGGTGTCAGGATCGCCAACTGGTACGACCAGAGCCAGCTGGTGACCGCTTCCGCCGCCAGCGTGCGCGATGCGATCCTGATCGGCGTGGTGCTTGCCGCCCTGGTGCTGCTCCTGTTCCTGCGCAACCTGAAGGTGACGCTGATCGCCGTCCTGGTGGTGCCCGCCTCGCTGGCGATCACCGTAGTGCTGCTCAACCTGCTGGGGATGAGCTTCAACATCATGACGCTGGGCGGCATGGCGGCCGCCGTCGGCCTGATCATAGACGACGCGATCGTCATGGTCGAACAGATCGTGCGCCGTCTGCGCGATGGCGGAATGCCGCACCACGAACGCGTCATGCATGCGGCGATGGCGTTCTTCAGGCCATTGGCAGGCTCCAGCGGGGCCACCATCGTGATCTTCGTGCCGCTGGCCTTCCTGGATGGCGTTACGGGCGCCTTCTTCAAGGCGCTGTCCCTGACCATGGCGGCCAGCCTGCTGATCTCGTTCCTGGTGACCTGGCTTGCCGTGCCCATCCTCGCGGACCACTGGCTCACGGAAAAAGATGCGGAATCGGAACATGAGGGGACGATAGGTGCACGTGTCCACGAGACGTACCACCGCGCGATGGTGCGGATGCTCGCGCAACCGGCCTGGGTGCTGGCCGTCATCGTTCCACTGCTCGCCGCCGGTATGCTTTGTTACCGTGCGGTGGGCACCGGTTTCATGCCGAGCATGGACGAGGGCGGGTTCATCCTGGATTACCGGGCCCGTCCCGGAACCTCGCTCACCGAAACCGACCGCCTGCTGCGCCAGGCGGAGCAGATCATCAAGTCCAATCCGAATGTCGATACCTATTCGCGGCGCACGGGCGCCCAGTTGGGCGGCGGGGTCAGCGAATCCAATGAAGGCGACTTCTTTATCCGCCTGAAACCGCAGCCGCGTGCGCCCATCGACCAGGTCATGGCCGACATCCGCGCGAAAATCGAGAAGCGGGTGCCGGGCCTGGACATCGAACTGGCGCAACTGATGGAGGATCTGATCGGTGACCTCACGGCAGTGCCGCAGCCGATCGAGATCAAGATCTACTCGGATGACACCGACCAGTTGGCGCGCCTCGCAAGAAAGACTGCGGCCGCAATCGGGCGCATCCGCGGCGTGGTCGACGTGCGCGACGGCATCAATCCGGCGGGCGATGCGCTGGAAATTCATGTCGACCGCACGCGCGCCGCGCTGCAGGGCGTGGATCCTGCCAGCGTGACCCAGGCGCTGGGCACCATGCTGGCCGGCACCGTAACCACCCGGTTCCAGAGCGGTCCCAAGATGGTCGGCGTGCGCGTGTGGCTGCCGCCCGGCGCGCGCAATACCGCGGCGAAGGTCGGCGGCCTGCAATTGCGCGCCCCCGACGGCCATCTCTTTCCCTTGCGGCGCGTGGCGGACGTTGTCGCCGTTTCCGGCCAGCCGCAGATCAACCGGGACAACCTCAAGCGCATGGTGGCGGTCACGGCCCGTATCAGCGGACGCGACATGGGTTCGGCAATCCACGAGGTGAAGCGGGTGATGGATGCGCCGGACATGCTGCCGGGCGGCGTCTATTACCAGCTGGGCGGTCTTTATCAGCAGCAGCAGCAGGCGTTTAAAGGCCTGCTCAAGGTGCTCGCTGCGGCCGTCGCGCTGGTGTTCCTGCTGCTGCTTTTTCTCTACGAGCGGTTCCGCGTTGCGCTTTCCATCATGGCTATCCCTGTCATGTCGCTGTCTGCGGTATTCATCGCACTGTGGATTACGGGCATAGAACTCAATATTTCTTCCATGATGGGCATGACCATGATCGTGGGCATCGTCACCGAGGTCGCCATCTTCTATTTTTCGGAATACCGGAGTCTGGCCGCGACGATGCCGCGGCAGGCTGCCCTGATCCTGGCCGGACAAAACCGGATGCGCCCGATAGGGATGACCACGCTTGCCGCCATCCTGACGCTGATGCCGCTGGCGCTGGCCATAGGCCAGGGGTCCGCCATGCAGCAACCGCTGGCCGTGGCCATCATTGCCGGCCTGGCAGCCCAGTTTCCGCTGGTGCTGTTCATCATGCCGGTGCTGTTCGACCTTACCCACAGATGGCGCGGCGATGGGCGCAAGGTCTAATTCCGGCATCCATGACGGCGCACGCCAAAATGGCGAAGCATGGGTATTCGCGCGTGCGGCGTTGCGCTATCCTTGGGTTTTTCCGCGGCCCACATGCAGCGTGGCGCCTGGCGTCGCGACTTTTGGGCAGGGCGCGGCCATGCGGACTCATGGAGAACGGAATATGCGTCTGTTGCTCGTCGAAGACGATGCGATGATAGGGGAGAGCCTGCAGCTCGGGCTGGGCAAATCCGGCCACGCGGTGGACTGGGTGCAGGACGGCAAACGCGCCGGGCTCGCCCTGAAAAACGATGTTTACGACTTGATGGTTCTCGATCTGGGCTTGCCCGGCAAGGACGGCCTGACCCTGCTGCGCGAAATCCGCGGCCGCGGAAATGAGGTTCCAGTGCTGATCGTCACTGCGCGGGACGCCGTGGACGACAGGGTTGCCGGCCTGAATGCAGGCGCCGACGATTATCTGGTGAAGCCCTATGACCTCAAGGAACTGCAAGCCCGTATCCATGCGGTGACGCGCCGCAGGCATGGGCGGACGCAGCCGCTGATCAGCCTGGGGGCATTGAGCCTGGACACCGTGACCCGTCAGGTGACAATGCGCGGCGAACAGGTCAGCCTGTCGGCCAGGGAATTCAGCCTGCTGCACGCCTTGATGGCATCGCCAGGGGCGGTGCGCTCGCGTCGGGAACTGGAGGAGGTGCTGTACGGCTGGGGACAGGAGGTCGACAGCAACGCGGTGGAGGTCCACATCCACAAGCTGCGCCACAAACTGGGCGCGAGAACAATCGAGAACGTGAGGGGCGCGGGATACCGCGTGGCGGACCCGGATGAGATCGATACGTAACAACCTGCTCGCGTGGCTATCGACGGGCTTGCTGGTGGCCGGGCTCGCGGCCGGTATCGCGACGTTTTTGAAGTCCGAGGAAGAAGTGGGGGAGATGTTCGATTCCCAGTTGCAGCAGATCGCCTACTCCATGAAATATGCCGCGCCCGCCATGGAGCGCCAGATGGAAACCATGGCGACATCCGGTGATGACGACACCGACTTCATGGTCGAGCTGTGGGATGCGAAAGGTAAACGCCTGTATTCCTCACGGCCGGCGGTCGAGCTGGGACTGCCCGGCGGCAGCGGCTTTGCAGATGCGAAAGCGGGCGGAAAGGCATGGCGGGTGTTCATGCTGGTGTCCGGTGACCGGATCATACAAGCGGCACAGCCGCAGGCGACCCGGGAGGAAGCATCCCTGGAAATGGCCATGCGCATGCTGCTGCCGCTTGCGGTGCTGGTGCCCATGCTTGCCGTCCTCGGCTGGTTCGGCGTGCGGCAAAGCCTGCGCCCGCTGACCAGCGTCGTCGCCGAGGTGGAGCGGCGCGACGCATCCTCGATGACGCCATTGGCCGCCGACAGGGTTCCCATGGAAATCCGCCCCTTGCTGCTGGCTCTCAACAGCCTGCTCGGACGGCTGGAGGCATCCATCTCGTCGCAGCGCCGGTTTGTCGCGGATGCCGCGCACGAACTGCGCACGCCGCTGACGGCGCTGGCCCTGCAGGCGGACATCATCGAGCAGGCGGACAGCCCGGAAGAACGCAGCACGGCGATCGCCGCGCTGCGCAAAGGTATCCGGCGCTCGTCACGCCTGGTCAGCCAGTTGCTGACGCTGGCCCGCCAGGAGCCTGAAGTGCCGAGCCGCCTGGAACCACTGGACCTCGCTGCGCTGGTGGAACAAGTGGTGGCGGGAATCGCACCCCTGGCGGAATTGCGGCGGATAGAAGTCCGCACCCGGCTGGCGCACCCGGTCCTGGTAAACGGCGAGGAAAACGGCTTGCAGGCGGCGGTCGGAAATCTGCTCGACAATGCGATACGCTATACGGACGAGGGTGGGGCAGTCACGGTTACGCTGAACGAGGAAGACGGGCAGGCGCGCCTGATCGTCAGCGATACCGGACCCGGCATTCCGGAGCGGGACCGGGAAAGGGTGTTCGAGCGCTTCTATCGCGTTCCCGGCGCGAACGTCACCGGAAGCGGGCTGGGCCTGTCCATCGTCAAGCAGGTTGCCGAGCGCCATCACGCCACGATTGCCGCCGGCGCGGGCGAAGGCGGTGCGGGAACCGCCATGGCAATCACCTTTCCCCGCGCGGCCTCCTAGACCGGCTTGCTGGCCCGGAGGGGCGCCGCGTCGCGCGCCGGCGTGCGCGCCAGCACGATAGCCGCCAGCGGCGGCAGGGTGAGCGCGATGGAATACGGCCGGTTCATCCACGGCGCCGCCTCGGCTTCGATCTCCTGCGACGCGTTGCCCACGTTGCTGCCGCCGTAGCAGGCGGCGTCCGAGTTGAGTACTTCGTGGTAGCGGCCCTGCTGCGGCACGCCCAGCCTGTAATCGTGGCGCGGGACCGGCGTCATGTTTACCACGATGACCAGAAATTCGTCGCCATCCCCCTTGCGCAGGAAGCTGATGACGGATTGCTGCGAGTCGTGACAGTCTATCCATTCGAAGCCTTGCCAGTCGAACTCGTAACGGTACAGGGCAGGCGAGTTGCGGTAGAGCTGGTTGAGGTCCTTTACCAAGTGCTGCATGCCCTGGTGCAGCGGATACTGGAGGACGTACCAGTCCAGTATGCCCGCGCTGTTCCATTCGCGCCCCTGCCCGAACTCGATACCCATGAACATGAGCTTCTTTCCGGGGTGAGTGAACTGGTAGGTCAGCAGCATGCGCAGGTTCGCGTGGCGCTGCCACTCGTCTCCGGGCATCTTGGTGAGCATGGCGTGCTTGCCGTGCACCACCTCGTCGTGCGAGAACGGAAGCATGAAGTTCTCGGTGAAGGCATACAGCATGCTGAAGGTGAGCAGGTCGTGGTGGTACTTGCGGTGTATCGGCTCATGCTCCATATAGCGCAGGGTGTCGTTCATCCATCCCATGTTCCACTTGATGTCGAATCCCAGGCCTCCGAGATAGGTGGGGCGGCTCACCTGCGGCCAGGACGTGGATTCCTCCGCTATCATCAGGATGCCGGGACACTGTTCGTGGACCGCGACATTCAGCTCGCGCAGGAAATCGATGGCGACCAGGTTCTCGCGGCCGCCATACTGGTTGGGCACCCATTCGCCTTCCCGCCGCGAATAGTCCAGATAGAGCATGGACGCGACGGCGTCCACGCGCAGTCCGTCGATGTGCATTTCCTCCAGCCAATATACGGCGCTGGAGATGAGGAAACTCCTCACCTCATTGCGGCCGTAGTTGAATATGAGCGTGGCCCAGTCCATATGCTCGCCCAAACGCGGATCGGCGTGCTCGTACAGAGGAGTGCCGTCGAATCGCGCGAGGCCGTGGGCGTCCTTGGGAAAATGGGCGGGCACCCAGTCGAGCAGAACACCGATACCGTTGCCGTGGCAGTGATCGACGAAATAGCGGAAATCGTCGGGTTCGCCGAAGCGGCTGGTCGGCGCGAAATAACCCGTGGTCTGGTAGCCCCAGGATAAATCGTAAGGATGTTCAGTGATAGGCAGCAGCTCGATATGGGTGTAACCCATGACCTTCACATAGTCCACCATGCGGTGTGCGATTTCGCGATAGCCGAGGAATTCCCCTTCCTGTCCGCGTTGCCAGGAGCCGAGGTGGACTTCGTACACCGACATCGGCAGATGCAGCCAGTCGCGTTGTTGCCGGTTCTCGATCCACGCTTTGTCCTCCCAGTTGTACGCGCTGCGTCCCGCAATCACGGACGCGGTGCGCGGCCGCAATTCATGCTGCTCGCCGCAGGGATCGGCCTTGAGCAGGATCTGTCCGCTGTGGCGGTTGCGTATCTCGTATTTGTAGATGCGTCCAGGCCCGAGGTCGGGGATGAACAGTTCCCATATGCCGCTGCCGCCGCATACCCGCATCGGATGACGCCGTCCGTCCCAGCCGTTGAAGTCGCCGACTACGCTGACGCGCTCCGCGTTGGGTGCCCACACGCCAAACAGGATTCCGGGAACGCCGTCGACTTCGTGCGCATGCGCGCCCAGGAAGGCGCCGGCATGGCGGTGCCTGCCTTCGGCGAACAGGTGCAGGTCGAGATCGCCCACTTGCGGACGGAAGGTATACGGGTCGCGCGCAATGTGTTCCCTGCGCTCGGCATCATGCCAGATCAGGCTGTAATGCTGGGGCAGGTCGCGGCCGTCGCCGCGCCATTCGAACAGGTCTCCTTGAGGCAGGCGGGTCATCGGCAGGCCGCCTTCCGCAATTTGCACCTCCACGGCGCGCGGAATGAAGGCGCGCACCACGGTCGTTTCCCCTTCCTCATGGCGCCCCAGTACGGCGAACGGGTCGTGGTGCCGTGCTTCGCTGATCCGCCATAACTCGGCGTCTGGAATGATGTCGTTCATGACCGGCCCCTTTCGGCTTGGTGTATCAGAAGTCGTGATCCAGGATGGCATTGGTCCGCCTGCTCAGTTCCCGGCCATAATCCGTCCAGATGCCTTCTCCCCAATAGCGGTAGCAACTGGTTTCGGCGGAAAGCAGATGGAACAGCGCCTTGCGATAGCGCGGGTCGGAGGAGGGCACGCCCTTCTCGATGACCGTGCGGTAAAAATTCGCGCTCGCCTGTTCCATCGGCTTCAGCACGGAATCGTAGCCGTGCACCCAGGACATGTTATTGGTCCAGCTGCCGCCTTCCATGTGGAAGCGATAGTCTTCATTTTTCAGTTCCGAGATCACGCTGGCCAGCCGTTCCGGGCCTTCGCCCGGCTTCATGCGCTCCCAGATCTGGCGATTGAATATGGGCTGGACCACCGGCAGGTCATTCTCCGTCACGCCCTGTGCGAACAGATGTTCCAGGTACTCGGTGGTGTTCATCGGCGGTGTTTCGGAGCCGCTGGCTTCGCGCATCACGTCCATATACTTTGGCGGGAATTCATTCATCATGACACCGCCGTTTTCGCCATCGGCGATTTGCGTCACCAGGGGCGGTACGGAGCGGCCGGCAAGTTCGATGCGGGCCACGCTGCGCGCTTCGTAGCACGGCTGCATCTGTGCAACCAGCTTGGTGTCCGATCCCTGTGTCTTGATGATGGCGATGATGCTGGCGGTTTCGCCTGCGGAATTGGTGCATACCAGCCGGTGCGGCAGGTGCGGGCGGCGCGGGTTCCAGCCGTCGGCGGGCTCTTCCACCGTGTGCTCCTGCACCAGTACCCACTGGTAGCCGCAGTCCTTCAGCGTCTTGACGAAGGCATAGGCGACATCCGGATGATTGGGCAGCGCCATCTCGGACGGCGAAAACCCGCGCACCCGCGTCACGGCCTCGGTGCCGAATATCGCCGCGAAGTGATGCTGCCATGCCCGGACGTGCAGTCTGTAGTCCTGAGCCGGGGTCGATGGCGCCACCGCGTGTCCCCACGGCATGCCGAGCCACTCGACGCAGTGCCGGTATTGCGGGTTGCAGGTGATGGTTTCCAGGGCGCTGATGACGTCATTGGCGCCCATCTTGCGCAGACCGTGGAACAGTGTGCCGGAATATTCCAGCATGATGCGCGGTTCCTTGCCTTCGTTCACCAGTTGCGGAATGAATTCTCCCATGCGCTTGTAACACCAGGCAAAGGCCGGGGCGTTGTGGTTGTCGCCCACGTCCTGGTGCTCCATCATGTGCTGGAGATTACCGATGACCTCGGCCGTTGCCAGATCGCCGCCTCCAGCGGGAATCAGTGGCTGGTGCATGTGCAGCGCATTGGCGAACGCGCTCTTGATCCGGGAAAAATCAATGCGGCTGTCTGGGAGAAAAACAGGCCGGTCGCGGCTCTCGCTGATGGCGCGCTCGATGTCGTCCTCCGCTCCGCAGATGTTGGGCAAGCCATCGATGTATTCCGGCAGTTTGTTCATAGGGATGCTCCTTTATTTGGGCGCCTCACTTGTGGCGTATCGTTTCATAGATATTGAGATAGTCGGCGCCCGGCCGGTTCCACGAATAATCGCACCGCATGCCGCGCACCGCCAGTTCGCGGAATGCCTCCGGGTAGCGAAACCACAAGCCGATTGCCCGGTCGAGGGCGGATTCGAGTGCGAAATTGTCGGACTGGTAGAACACATAGCCGTTGCGCTGTTCCACCGGCCGGTCGGAATAGTCCCGGTCGAAAACCGTGTCGGCCAAGCCGCCGACCGCGCGGACGACAGGAACGGCGCCGTAGCGCAGCGCGATCATCTGGGTCAGGCCGCAGGGCTCGAACAGGCTGGGTACCACCAGCACGTCGGCTGCGGCGTAAATCAGATGGGCCAGTTCCTCGTTGTAGCCTATCTCCAGGTGGCAGTCGGGGTTGTCGTTGAGAGCGCGCTTCAGCTCCCAGAATTCCGCATTGATTCCGAGCTCCGGGCTGGAACCCAGCAGCACGAACTGCGCGCCGCGCTCGAGGGCGCGGAAGAGGGCATGCCGGATCAGCGCAACACCTTTCTGCATGTCGAGCCGGCCGACATAGGCGACCACCGGTTTGTCCGCTTCGCGCAGCCAGAGGCGGTCGCGCATGGCGCGCGTATTCCCCTTTTTCCGGGAAAAGGTGTCGGCGCCGTAATGGACCGGCACGGCAGGATTCGTCTCCGGGTTCCACATTTCGTAGTCCAGGCCATTGAGCACGCCGCCGAACTTGTTCTGGCGCAGATGCAGGATATGGCCGAGGCCGTAGCCCCATTCGGTGTGCCTGATCTCCCAGGCATGGGTCCGTGACACCGTGGTGATGAAGTTGGAGTACACAATGGCACCCTTGGTGAAATTGATGGCGCTGGGGTTGAAATCGTCGCCCATCCGGCTGCCGCTGTAATAGTAGTCCGGGCGGTTCAGGCCGGTAAACCACAATACGTTCTCGCCCGCGATGCCCTGGTGCTTGATGTTGTGCAGGGTGTGGCAGACCCGGCAGTTGCCCATCCCCGCTTGCTGGTAGATTTCGTACAGCATGACCGGGACCAGTGCGGTCTGCCAGTCGTGGGTATGGATGACGTCCGGCCGTTTGCCGCTGACGTACATGAATTCGAGCGCAGCCTTGGAAAAGAAAGCGAAGCGCATGTGCTCGTCCGGAAATCCGTAGTAAGCACCGCGATTGAAAAAATTGTCAGGGGAATGCGGTTCGATGAAGAAGCATTTGCGCCCGTGCACGAAGCCGAAATAGACAGTGCAATGCACGCGGTAATTGAACCAGGGCACCCACAAGTCCTGATGGCTGACCTGCAATCCCCAGATGTGGTCGTAGCGCATGCAATCGTACTTCGGCAGGATGATCTCGACGGCGTTGCCGCGAATTTCCAGTTCACGGCTAAGTCCGTAGACCACGTCGCCCAGGCCGCCGACCTTGGCGACCGGCGCGCATTCCGATGCCACCATCACGATGTACATGCCGCGCTCGCCCCCAGGTTATGTGGTTGTCCCGGCATGCAGCTTACGCACCGTGGCGGCTCGCCTTGTCCAGGCAATGCAGGCATCCGTCCAGATCCTGGTGTGCGTGAGGCACCCACGCCTCGCCCCAGAAGAAGTTACAGCTGGTCTCCGCGCGCAACAGCCGCCACATCGCCGCTTCCAGCCAATAATCCCGCGTGCCTTTGCGCAGGGCGCCGGCCTGTGCGCGCCGCTGCGCATCGTGCACCCGCCTGCTCGTCTCCGCCACTCTCGCCAGGGCGGACCGCTGGCGCTCCGATCCGGTCCACTGCACGAATCCATGCCCATGGTGCCACCCGGTGTTCCAGGCGCCGGTTGCGACATGCACCTCGCCGTATGCGCCGTGGCGATCCAGATAGTCCTCTATGAACACCGGGCGTATTCTGCCATCCGGGCGGCGTGCCTGTTCCAGCAGATTCCTGTAATACCCCCAAAAATTGGCGGCATAGTCAGGATTGCGGAACCATCCGCCGTTATCGCCATCCGTCGCGGTGACGACCAGGGGCGGGAAGCCGCACCACCGGGTGCGCGCCTCTACCTCTGCGGCAAACCAGTCAAAGTCCATCCCGGATTGCTGCGCATTGGATAGTTCGCGATCGCGCACCACGACCACTATTTCGTCGCCGCCGTAGCGGGCAATATGCGGCCGATAGCGCAACGTCTCCCACGACATGGGCGTGACCGCCGAAACATGTTCGCTGTCGACCAGCACGTAGCGATAGCCCATTCGCCTGAGCAGCGGGATCAGTTCCATGGTAAAGCCCATTTCCGGAGGCCAGAAGCCGTGAAATTCCTCGCGCCAAAACAGGTGGCCGGCAATCCCGCGCCAGCGCGCCAGATGTTCTTCGCGGTCCGCCTCCGGAATCAAGGGAAGAACGGGGTGGTAATAGGCTGTCCCCAGAATGCGAAACAGCGCAAGATTCTGAAAATGCCAGAGCAGGGAGCCGCAATCGACGATGCCGTACACGCTGCCCTGGAATTCCGGATCGCGCAGGGTTTCCAGCAAGGTGCCGGACAGCGAAAGATGAACGCGCGCAACGTCCTCGTAGCCCCAGAGCGTGCGCGGTATGCGGTCCAGTGCGCGCAGAATTTCGGGCGTTTCTGCCGCGAGCTGGGACTGCAGGTTGCCCGCAGGCTGGTGCAGATTCAGCACCAGGGCATGATGGATGATGTTCTCCGGCACGCAGTTTCCGATTGCGACGTTCAGGAGCGCTGTGCGGCGCATACAAGCGCCACGCGGCCATAGCGTCGGTTGTAGCGGGCACGGAAATCAGTGGAGGAACCCATTTCGCATCCCTTCTCTTGTCTGGAAAGTCAATGGAACTGGTGATTGGAAAGTCAACGAAACTGAGGAGAGCGATGTGAAAACTAAACTAACCCCATCAGGGTATCAATACGCGTTAACACTTAATAATGATTCGCGGTCAGGGCGCGTAGCGCTGCGCGGTGACGGCCCGCTGGCCGCGCGTTACCGTTCGGCGCGGGCGTGCTGCCGATAAGGCCCCGCCGCAAATTCAGGTGTGTCAGCAGCCCGTCGTGGGGCTTTACACTATGCAGGCCGGCGGAAACGCCCGCTATGTGGCGCGCTTAAGCATTCGATGGTATTGAGGCGGGTGAGCGGAGGGCCGTACATTGCCTGTCCGCGACGGCAAGATGCCGTACGTGACATGTGCATAAAGCCAAGGAGCGCGACATGAATTCATCCAGGAATACCGGCAGGGCGCTCGCCGCGGAATTGCAGGCGGCCGCACCGGCACGAAACGACGTGACCCCGGCCGCGGCGGGTGCGGCGGAAAGCATGGACGGGCGCGACGGGTGGCGCGAGCCGCCAGCGCTGACGCTGGACGCAGAGGGCGTGATCGTTGATTGCAGCGATCTCGGCGAGGAATTTTTCGGCTATGCGCGCGCCGAACTGGCCAGCCAGCATGTTTCCAGGGTGCTGCCGCAGTTCGCCAGCGTGGAATTGCTGCAGAATGGGCAGCCGAATCCCTATTTCAACTTTCTGTGCCATATCGGCCATGCGTTCGAGGTGCAACCGCGCGCGGGCGCCGCTTTCCTCTGCGCCTTGAGCCTGGTGTGCCTCAGCAATGCGGGACACACCATGCTGCGCCTGATTGCGCAGCCATCGCCGGCCGTGTTTGCCTAGCGCAAAGATGCCGGTATCGTCCGCGCGGCCAGCATGGCCGCGCCTCATACTGGAAAGGAGGATTTCCATGAAGCAATTCTCCGAACTGATGCGGTTCTTCGACAACTTTGTGTATTACCGGCGCGCGGGCCACTCCGTGAGGGGGGCATGGCGTCTTGCCGGCCTGACGCTTCCTTTCTGAGCATTCCTCATTTTTTGCGTATGGCCCGGCGCGCGAGTCAGTTGGATTCTATGAAGGGAAATCCTGTGGCAATGGGTACGGTGAAATGATTGAACGAGGAAAAAGGGTACGGGATCATCACGCCTGATGATGGTGGCGAGGATCTTTTCGCGCAATTCGCCTCCACCAGGTCTAATTGTTCGAGGCCGCTCTGGCCCAATCAGTGCGTGCGTTTCGAGATGTCGATCGGCCCTGATGGCAAGCAGGCGGCGAATATCGCGACGGTTTGAGGGCAGGAGAAGCTGCACGTTCCGTGCGTGCCGCTCCCGTCCGGCCCGGCCCGGCGTGCCCACCCTGCCGTTGGTATCATGCGCGACGTGCGACCTCAGCCCTGCGCTCTGTTGGTAAACGGCCTGGACTCTTCCCCCTTGGTCAAGGCCGTGCCGGTCCCCGGGAGCACCTCCCGGGGATCTTTTATTTCGGCCGCGACACGGACATCGTTGTCATGCGCAGAGCAGGGGGGCGCGAGCGAGGCAACGCGACGTGCAGGCTCGCGTTGTATTTCCGGATTTATCCGTTCGTCAACCCATTGCCCATACCGGAGCGGAGCGGTAGGATAGGCACATTGCTGTATCTATGCATTCCCACCTTCCATGGACAAGGAATATGCAGCATGAATGAGCGAGAGCTGTTTCGCCGCGCCGAGGAGCGGCTCGAACGAGCGCCGCGCGCGGCGGAACAATGGGATGCCCTAGCCCAGCTGCGCCTGCGGCGGGCATTGCGCGCGCACGAGATCGAGCTTGCGCCTGTCAGCGCCGAGCCTGCCATCAGCGAGGAGCGCATGCGGCAGGCAATCAATGCCACCGATCTGGCGGTGTGGGACTTCGATCTGGAGACAGGCAGTGTCCGTCTGTCCGAATCCTGGTCCTGGCTGCTCGGCGGTGCGCGCGTTCCGACCGCGACGACAATACAGGCCCTGACGGAACTGGTTCTGGAGGAAGATCGAGAGACAGCCCGGAATGCCATCATCGAGGCGGTCAAGGGAAAGGGCGCGACTGAATTCAATGTGACCCTCCGCGTGAGGCGGCGCGACGGCAGCCTGATGTGGGTGCAGAGCGAGGGCAGGGTGACGCAGCGCGTACCGGACGGGCGGGCGTTGCGCATGGTCGGCGTGAATCGCGACGTTACTGAACGCAAGCTTCTGGAAGAGCAGCTGGTGGTGCGCGAAGCGCGTTACCGCGCCGTTATCCAGGCTGCGGTCGACGGCTTCTGGATTGTCGACATGCAGGGACACCTGATCGAGGTCAACGACGTCTATGTCAGGCAATCCGGTTATAGCCGCGAGGAGTTGCTGCACATGCGTATTTCGGACCTGGAGGCAAAAGAGAGTCCGCAGGAAGTGGAAGCCCATCAAGGCAGAATAAAGAAGAATGGGCATGACCGCTTCGAGACGGAACATCGCCGCAAAGACGGGAGTGTCTGGCCAGCCGACATCGAGGTGACATATTGGCCCGGACTGGATTTGGTGTACGTCTTCGTGGTGGATGCCACCGAGCGCAAGCGGGCCGAACGGCAGACAGCGGAGCACCGGCAGGAACTGGAGGCGCTGCAAAAAAGCCAGATTGCCGCCCATACCGCTGCCGCCTTTGCCCACGAACTGAACCAGCCGCTGGGTGCGATCTCTTCCTATACAGAGGCCGCGCTGATGATGCTCGGTGGCGCAAATCCCGACTTGTCACGGCTGCGCGGCACGATTGAAAAGAGCCGCGACCAGGCGCTGCGCGCTGGCGACACTATCCGCATGCTACTGGAATTGCTCAGTACGGGGAGCGGCACTGGGCAACCGCTCGACCTGAACCGCGAGATCCGTGATGCGCTGCGGCTTGCCCGGACAGACATGGATCTGGACTTCCGCACCAGCCTGACCCTGGAACGCGGACTTTCGCCCGTGCGCGCCAACCGGATCCATCTCCAGAAAGCGCTGCTCAACCTGTTTCATAACGCGGTTGAAGCCATGCGGGACGCCGGCGTTCCCCTACCGGAGGTCATCATAACTGTGCGCACATGCAAGGACAGGAATGTCGCCCAGGTAACGATTCGCGACAACGGACCGGGTATCGATCCCCGGGACGCGGGGCATCTGTTCGAGACATTCTTTACCACCAAAGCAAAAGGAATCGGCATGGGCCTCGCAATCAGCCGCTCGCTGATCGAGGCAAATGGCGGACAGTTGTGGTGCGATCCGGGTGAGGCGCCCGGGGCCACTTTCCACCTCACATTGCCATTCGAAAAATAGGGAGCGCGCATGAACAGCCGGGACAAGGTATATATCGTGGACGATGACCAGGCAATGAGGGACTCGCTTGCGCTGCTGCTCGAGACGGCCGGCTATACCGTCAACGTATTTGCCGGAACGGACGCATTTCTGGCTCGCTGCACGCCGGAATGCGAGGGCTGCATAATTCTGGACTTGAATATGCCTGGCATGAACGGGCTGGAACTGCATGACTCATTGCGGCGGCGCAACATCAATCTCGCGGCGGTTTTTCTCACGGGTTACGGCACCATCCCTGCAGCGGTAAAGGCGATGCGCAACGGCGCCACGGACTTCCTGACCAAGCCGATAGATGGAAAAGTCTTGCTCAAATGCGTGGCCGATGCCCTGGACCGGAGCCGGGAGATGAGCGCCCATTCCAGCGACGCGCGGGCCGTTGATGCCCGCCTGCAGCAGCTTACTCCGCGTGAAAGGGAGATCGTCAAATTGATCGCCGAAGGCCGGACGAGCAAGGAAATCGGCTTGGCCCTGAATATCAGTTATCGCACGGTGGACGTGCACCGCCGGCACTTGATGCACAAACTTGGAACCTCTAGCAACCTGGAAGTCGCGCGCCTGGTGTTCAAGTCAGGCAATGCACCGGGAGCTCAGAGGCAGTAGGGCGCACCGGTGCCGCAAGGCGGGCACGGCTTGTATATGCGCTGCGGCAGTCGGGGTACGTGCAAGCACTTATAAGGGAAAACAAGTATTTACCAGGCAAATGCCGAGGGATATCCTTCAGGCTCGAGTGTTCTGCGCGGGGGGCTTTCATATGTCCACGAAGGAAGACCTGGTCGGTACGGTGACGCCCATGCATGGATCCGAGCCTGCCATTATGGGGCCGCCGGCTGAGGGCCGGGCCGAGCTCCCGGCGCTGTGGATGGACAGGACAGGCATCATTGTGGAATGCAACCCCGCGTTGGAGACCGTGTTTGGCTATGCGGGGCGTGAACTCGTTTCGCAGCACGTGTCGGTCGTTCTTCCCGAACTTTCCACCGGTTATGTGTTTCGCGGGGGTTCGCTCAACCCCATGCTCGATTTCCTCTCCCATCTCGGCCACCACTTTCACGCCAGAAAACAGAACGGCTATGCCTTCGGTGCGGAACTGCACTTTATCGAAAACCATCATGGCGAGCCGAAAACGATCAGGCTGCTGGTGCAGCCGCAGGACGAGGACGCTTCGTCCCCCGCGCGGGGCCCGCGATTTCCGGACTGAGGGCGGTGGACTGCGTCAAGCAGGCTGTAACAGTCAATCCGTCGCCAACTACCTGAGCACAGAACCACGGAATGGCAAACGGAAATGAGATCGCAAACGCCACACCGGATGATCGCTTCACGTTCGAGGCGCATCCGCGCATCATCAGGGGCGGCGATGACGGCGAACCTGAGTTTGATGAGGGCTGTGCGCGGCTGGAGGATGGTAGCGCTCTGGGCGACAGAGAGGGAACCGCTGAACAATCATGAAATTCGTTGTGCCGTTTCAGGCAATCCACACCTGGGGCGCCGACGGATGCGGGAAGCCCGGGGAGCAGGACATGCACGGCGGTCTTCATCACTTTGGGGAAATGCGCACGCAGGTAACCCATTGATTAAAAGCACCTTGGATATGGATTCTCCCCATGATTGTGAAAATGGATCTTTTCGCGATTATGGGGGGAATTCAACGTCAGACTGCTTTCGATCAATTCCCTGGTGCGATGGTCCATGTGGGCGATGAACTGGTTGAAGTGTTTCCCGGCAGCTTGAGATCGGCATTTAGCGCGTTTGGCTCCTTGAAGGACATACCCAATCGGCATGGCCTTGCTGGCGGCCAGACGCCGGTTGCATGGTGGCGGGCCCCCTGGCATTCACGTATTCTCAGCCAATTAGTGAGTCAAATGCGGGTGACCAGCGGCGGCCCCGTTTTAATTGGGAAGGCGTTCGCCGCCACGGTGGCAGTCCTGCGCAATACACCCGCGCACTGGTCGGGATCAATGCCGCAACGGCGGAAACGCCAGGGGCGCAACTTCACGACCCGCTCTGACTTAGCCGCTCGCGCGTTGGGAAGCCAGCCAAGCCGATTTGCGGATCAGCGGTTACCCATTCGGCATAATAGTTCCCCTTCCGGCACACGGTGCCACACTACCCCCTGTCAACTTTGACAGTTGTCCTGTTGGGCGGTCTTCCGTAACATCCAGCGGCTTTCAAATGGGGCAGGTATTGCCTATTGCATTGAGCACCCCGGGGACACACACCAAGAATGGGTGCAAATGAGAAAGCGGCAAGGGAGAAGCGGGAGTCTGTTCGGCCACGGTGCGGCGTCATGCTGCTGGCGGCCGGGGCTCCTCAGGGATCGTAAAGGGGATAGCACCATGGAACACCACAACGACCTGGCCCTTGGCCAGGAGCCGGGCGTATTTCAATCTCAAGCCGGGCAGCCGCAAGTCGGTCAATCGCATGCCGCAACGTCAGCGCCTGCAACCCCTGCATCCCCTCGATCCCGAATCAAACGCCGCGTCGGCCTGATTGTTGGCGCGATTGCCGCGCTCGGTATACT
>DATFUZ010000033.1:0-8386 GCA_035260545.1 Gallionellaceae bacterium
CCCTGCCCGATGCGGAGTGCATCGTGAACCCCAACCAGCCTGGCTGCACCTTCCCCAGCAAGAACCTGGCGGGCGTGGGTGTGATGTTCTACGTCCTGCTGGCGCTGCGCGCCGAACTGCGCGCGCGCGGAGCCTTCAACGAGACCCCCGCCCCCAACCTCGGCAACCTGCTCGACCTCGTCGCCCTGGGTACGGTGGCCGACGTGGTCAGGCTGGATGCCAACAACCGCATCCTCGTGCACCAGGGCCTGCAGCGCATCCGTGCCGGCCGCGCCTGCGCCGGCATCAATGCCCTGCTCCAGGTCGCGCGCAAGGATCCCGCCCAGGCATCGGTTTACGAGCTCGGTTTCATCGTCGGGCCGCGCCTGAACGCGGCCGGGCGGCTGGAGGACATGAGCCTAGGCATTCAGTGCCTGCTGACGGATGACCCGGCGGAAGCCGCGCAGCTCGCGGCACGCCTGGACGCCATCAACCGCGAACGGCGCGACATCGAGGCCGAAATGCAGGAAGCGGCCCTGGCCGCGCTGGAAGGCGTCACCGCCGCGGAAAGCTATACCCTCGCGCTATATGATGACGCCTGGCATCAGGGTGTGATCGGCATCCTGGCTTCGCGCCTGAAGGACAAGTTCCACCGTCCTGTCATCGCCTTTGCGCCCGCCCAGCAGGCAGGCGAACTGAAAGGGTCGGGCCGCAGCATCGAGGGCCTGCACCTGCGCGATGCGCTGGATATGGTCTCCAAGCGCCAACCGCACCTGCTGCAGAAGTTCGGCGGCCACGCCATGGCGGCGGGCTTGAGCATACGCGCAGAGCATCTCGCGGAATTCCAGGCCGCATTCGAGTCCGTGGCGCGTGAGCTGCTGTCTCCCGCCGCACTCACGCGCATCATCGAGACCGACGGCACACTGTCCGCAAGCGACCTTTCGATGAACACCGCAAGGACGCTGGAAAGCCAGGTGTGGGGACAAGGCTTCCCGCAGCCGGCGTTCGAGGGCGTGTTCGGCGTGCGGCAACAGCGCGTGGTGGGCGAAAAGCATCTCAAGCTGAAGTTGTCGTCCGATGGCGGCACCTACGACGCCATGCTGTTCTTCCATGCCGACCCGCTGCCGGAAGAGATCCATGCGGTTTACGTCCTGGGGGTCAACGAATACAATGGAAGCGCGAGCCTGCAGCTCATCATTCGCCACTGGGAGCCAGCGGGGCGTCAGATAGCGGGGGATTGAACGTGGATGCTTCCCTGTTGACCAACAGCGGCGCGGAATACCTGCCGCGGTTTCTTTCCAGCCTGGCCATCGGCCTGCTGATCGGCCTGGAGCGGGAGCGCACCCCGTCGGCCAAAGCCGGCCTGCGCACCTTCGCCCTGGTCGCCCTGCTGGGCACGCTGGCCGCCATGCTCACCCAGATTGTCGATTTGCCCTGGCTGCTCGTCGCCGGCTGGGTGGTGGTGGGCTTGATGATCGTCGCCGCCTACCTCAATAATCCCAGCGAGGAAAACGACCCCGGCACCACGACCAGCGCGGCCCTCCTGATGTGCTACGGGCTGGGCGCGCTGAACTGGTATGGCGAAACGACGCTCGCCATCATGCTTGCAGTCGGCGTCACCGCTCTGCTCTACTTCAAGCCCGAACTGCGCGGCATGACCCAGCGCCTGAGCCGGCGCGACCTGGTTTCCATCCTGCAATTTGCGGTGCTCACCTTCGTCGTATTGCCGATTCTCCCCAATCGCAGCTACGGACCCTATGGCGCGTTGAACCCGCACCAGGTGTGGCTGATGGTGGTGCTGATCTCCGGCATCAGCCTGGCGGGCTACGTCGCACTGCGCTTCTTCCGCTCGCGCTATGGCGTGGTGCTGCTGGGTCTGCTTGGCGGCCTGGTGTCCAGCACCGCCACCTCGCTCGTGTATGCCCGCCACTGCCGCGAAAACGCAAACATGGTGCGGCTGTCGGTCGCAGTCATTCTGATCGCCAACATGATGGTGCTGGCGCGCATCGGCGTCGTCAGCATGGTGGTCGCGCCGCACATCCTGCCTCACCTGCTGCCCATATTGGGCATGGGCCTGCTGTTCGGGCTGGCGGTGCTGGCGGCAAGCTGGCGCAAACAGAGCGCCCCCATGGAGTTGCCGGTTCCCGAGACCGCCAACCCCACCGAAATCCATGCCGCGCTCGGCTTCGGCCTGCTCTATGGCGCGGTGCTGCTCGCTTCCGCCTGGCTGTCCGATATTGCGGGCAGCAAAGGGCTGTACGCAGTGGCGCTGGTATCCGGCCTGACCGACCTCGACGCCATCACGCTATCCAGCCTGCGCCTGTTCGATCTGGGACAAGTGACCGCCGCGCACGTGGCGGGCAGCGTCGCCCTCGCCTATTTCTCCAACATGCTGTTCAAGTTCGGGCTGGTGCTATTCATTGGCGGCAAACAACTGGCCAAACTGGCCGTATGGGGCTTCGTCGCCATCTGCGTGGGAGTCGCCGCGGGCTGGATATTCGTCTGACCGCGGCGCTTGCGTTATAATGCGCGTCCTTTCGAAAGCACGACCGACAAGATACCGCCATGGAAGCCGAACAACTCAACGCCCTCAGCAACAACCTCCAGGACCTGCGCGGCCGCGCGGGAGAACTCCGGAGGTATCTTTGACTTCGATGGCAAGCGCGACCGTCTCGCCGAAGTCATAACTCTGGCCGAAGACCCAGCCGTCTGGCAGGACGGCAAGCGCGCCCAGGAACTCGGCAGGGAGCGCAAAATGCTCGAAGACATCGTCGAGGGCCTGGGCAAGATCACCCAGGATCTCGACGACGCGGCAGAATTGTTTGAAATGGCAAGGTCGGAGAACGACGACGACAGCCTGTCGAGCATCGCCGAAGACGTCCGGGACGTGCAGGCGCGCGTCGAGGCGTTCGAGTTCCGCCGCATGTTCTCCAACCCGGCGGACCCCAACAATTGCTTCATCGACATCCAGGCCGGCGCCGGCGGCACCGAGGCGTGCGACTGGGCCAGCATGCTGTTGCGGCAATACCTCAAGTATTGCGAGCGCAAAGGGTTCAAGGTCGAAGTGCTGGAGCAGACCGACGGCGATGTCGCGGGCATCCGCAGCGCCACGCTCAAGGTCGAGGGCGAATATGCCTACGGCCACCTGCGCACCGAGACCGGCGTGCACCGCCTGGTGCGCAAGTCGCCCTTTGACTCCTCGGGCGGCCGCCACACCTCGTTCGCCAGCCTGTTCGTCTATCCCGAGGTGGACGATTCCATCGAAGTCGAGATCAACCCCGCCGACCTGCGCATCGACACCTTCCGCGCATCCGGCGCAGGCGGCCAGCACATCAACAAGACCGACTCCGCGATCCGCATCACGCACATCCCCACCGGCATCGTGGTGCAGTGCCAGAACGACCGCTCCCAGCACCGCAACAAGGCCGAGGCCATGTCCATGCTGAAATCGCGGCTCTACGAGGCGGAGCTCAGGAAGCGTCAAGCGGAAGCCGACAAGCTGGAAGCATCCAAGACCGACGTGGGCTGGGGCCACCAGATCCGTTCCTATGTGCTCGACCAGTCGCGCATCAAGGATTTGCGCACCAACGTTGAGATCTCCAATACCCAGAAGGTGCTGGATGGCGACCTGGACGACTTCATCGTCGCCAGCCTGAAACAGGGCGTCTAGTTGGCATCCGCAGCAGCAGACATGGGGCATGCCGGCGTGCCGCCAGATGTCGGCGCGCAGCATTCGCTCGCCGAGTTCTTTGCGCCCGGCGTCGAGCCGCATGACGTGCCGCCGCTCTTTCCCCTCCTCGGCGCGCGCCCCTACATCGCCGCGCTCATCGCCATGTTCCGCGGTGGCGACGACGAGGTACTGGTGCGCGTCATGGTGCTGCGCGAGATCGGCCTGCGCCCGGACGCGCCGGAATGGACCCCAGCCGAACTGAACGCGCATTTTGCCTATCTCGCCCCAGCCAAATTCACCACCGTCCTCAACCGCCTGCGCGAGCATGAGTTGCTGCAGTGGGATGCCGACCGCCGCATCTACCAGATCTCGGCCGCCGGCCGCATGGTGCTGGCCGCGCTTTCCAGCCTGCTCGGCTTCGGCGACGAGCAGGACGGCGAACTGGGCTTTCTTGCCGCACAGATCGCGGCCAGCGCGTCCGTGGGCAAGGTGTCGTCCGAGGCCCTTACCCACCTGCTGGCGCGGCTCGCCGAACTGGAGGAGGAATTCTCCCAGGCCGTGTCTTCCGGCTCCGAATTCCGGCTGCGCGCCGCGCAATCGCGCCTGGCCGCCGTGCGCAAGTGGATGGACAAGGCCAACGAGGTGATGCGCAATCTCGCCACCGACGGCCTGGACGAGACCACCTGGCGGCTGTCGCAGCAGATCGGCCAGCGCCAGTCCAGGCTGATGCGCATGTCCTCTGTATTCCAGCGCGAACTGGCCGTCATCGCGCGCCAGCAGGTGCACCTGTCACAGGGCGGGCTGACCTCATCCGAACTCGCGGGCTGGCTCAAGGAGCGCAGCGTGGACGAGCTTGCCACTCTGGCGGGCACCGGTCTTGCATTGACGCCGGAATCCACCTTCATCCTGGCGGACGTGATGCTAGACAACGCCGAGGAATTCATCGAGCGCGACCTGCCGAACCGCCGCACCTCCGTCCTGCCCCCGCCAGCAGCAGTCGAGCACGCTGAGGACGTGCAGCATGATCCCCCACCCTACCTGGGCGAGCTGACGCGCTTGCTGCAGGGCATGCCCGAGCCCATGGCCGTCGCCGACGCCGTGATCGGCGGCGATTTCGCCGCGGCCTCATACCGCCTGTCGCTGCTGGCTTTCATCAATGAACAGAACGTCGATCCCGAACTGGCACCGCTGGCGGCCCTGCCACTCAAGATGCAGTGGGATGAATCGTACACGGCGCTGGCCCCCGTCAATCGCGGCGAGGTGGCCGCGATGAGCCCGGGCGACCTGGTGCCCATGGAGGAGAACAAACCTTGAATCACGATCCCGCCGCGCGCCTGATCGCGCGCCTGCTGGCCCTGCGCTATTTGCCGCGCGACGATGCCGAAGTCCGCCACCTGCTGGTGGACGGCAGCTTCCGCGAGGAGGTCGAGCAGCGCCTGGCCGCCAGCGGCATGCGCCTGCTGGACCACCCCTTCGCTTCCCACGTAAGCGTCGCTCTCGCACGCGAATGCGAGAGCGCGGTCTTCGAGCAGGGCGACGCCTGGCAGGCCAGCAACCTCGGCCTGCCCAAGGATGCCGTGGCCCTGCTGGTGATCCTGTGGGCGCTCATCATCCTGCCCAAGCGCGAACGCCAGCTGGCCGGCGAATCCTCCAATCCCGAACAGCAGAAGGAAATGTTCGAAACCGTGAAACTCACCCCCCTGGCGCACGAGGCCTCGCGCGGCATTGCCGAGAATGCGCTGCTCACCGACTACAGCGAACTCTTCGGCGGCAAGATGCGCATCCAGACCTCGCTCGGCCAGTTGAAGCGCTTGGGCTTCATCGAACAGCGCAGCAAGACCATACACGAAGGCCCCCTGCTCGACCTGGCCTTCGATTACGCCGAGATGGCGCCCCGCGTGCTGCAAGGCGCGCTGTCTGACCTGCTCAAGCAGCGCGGGGTGCTGAGCAACGCAGTATCCGCGGAGACTCCCTGATGTTCCGACTGATAGAACTGGAAACGGTCCACTGGGACTACTGGCAGCGCTTCAAGCTGCCGCTGGACGCCTCCATCATCACCATCGTCGGCCCCAACGGCTCCGGCAAGACTACCCTGCTGGACGCGCTGCGCACCCTGCTCGCGCTGGAATGCTCGAAGAAGCGCGATTACAAGCGCTATGTGCGGCGCAATGGCGAGGATTTCTGCTGGCTGCGCGGCGTGGTGGACAACCAGCGCCCGCAAGGCAGCAGCAAACGGCCGTTCGGCCTGCCCTATCAGCAGGACAAGATCACGCTCGCCTGCCGCATCGACCGCAAGGGCGGCGACTGGATGCGCAAATACTGGGTGGCCGAGGGCGAGGTCGCACTCGAGGACATGGAAACCGAGGGCCAGGAATTCGGCGTGCGCGATTACCAGCGCCTGCTGCACAGCGCCGGGCTTTCCCCCGCCATTGCGCGCGTGCTGTCGCTGGAACAGGGCCAGACCGACAAGTTGTGCGAACTCTCCCCGCGCGACCTGCTGGACCTGGTGTTCCAGGTATTCGGCGACAAGGAAGTGCTGGAGCGCTACCAGGAAGCGCGCCATCACCAGGAACTCACGGCGCGCGAACTCGACGCCGCGCAAAACCAGCTCGAGGCCCTGGGCAACAACCTGGAAAGACACGAGCAGAAGGTTAATCGCTATCTGGAATGGCAGCGCCTGAACGAGGAGCGCACCATCCTCATCTCCGAAACCCGTCCGCGCCTGGCCCACCACCTGCTGCGGCGCGAGGCGGACGCTGCGCGCCGCACGCTGCTTGCCCAGCGCCGCGACTGGCGCACGAAACGCGCGGAACGCCTCGCCCTGCAACTCGCGCTCAAGGAACAGCAAGCCGCAGTGGAGCAGGCGCTGGTGCGGCGCGAGGCCGCACACGAAAGCGAACAGAATCAGCAGCGTGCGCTCAATGACTTGAACCGCGAACTGGGGCGCTGGGAGACCATCGTCGAACAGCAGCAGCGCCTGGAACAGCAGGCTGAGGCCAGCGAGGGCAAACAGCTTGCCGATGCGCAGGAGATCGAGAAACTGGAAAGCCGCCGCGCCAGCTTGCTGGTGCGTATTGCCGAGCTGGAGCAGCAGCAGCGCCAGATCGACGAGATGCTGGAAAACCTGGCCGCAGGCCGCCGCGCCGATCCGCACGATGTCACCGCCTTCCGCCAGGCGCTCAGCCAGGCCGGCATCGCGCACGACGTGCTGTCCGAGGTGGTGGAGATTGTGGACGCCTCGTGGCAACCTGCGGTGGAAGCGGTGCTTGCGCCTTTCGCCCATCTCGTCCTGCTCGGCAGGAGCAAGGATGCCGAAGCCGCCATGGCGCTGGGCGAAAAGCTGCGCTACCGCCATTTCATCGTGCCGGACTGCGTGGAGGCGGGACTGGCCCCGCAAGGCTCGCTGCTGGAAGTGGTGCGCTTTGCCCGCCCGGTGCCGGAATGGCTGCTGCGCACGCTGGAGCGCACGCGGCGCGTTGAGGACGCAGCCGAAGGCAGCAAACTGCCGCGCGGCGAAGACTGGATCACGCGCCAAGGCTACCTGCGCGAACGGCGCGGCGGACGCCATGCCGCCCCGGACCAGGCGCGCTTCGGCAAAGCGCGGCTGGAAGCGCTGCGCGACCAGCGTGCCGCCATCGAAAAATCGCTGTCGCCGCTGCGCGAGGAGCGCGACGGCATTACCCGCCAGATCCGTAGCCAGCAGGCGCAACTGGCCGGCGCCGGGGCTGCCGCGCAGCTCGCCGCCCGCGCGGCGGAATTCGCCGAGGCGCGCAAGCATTATGATGCCCTGATCGCGCGCCGCCGTGACAATACCGTGCTGCAGGCGCAGCAGGAACGCGCGCAGGCCGACGAGGCCGCCAGCGGTGCGCGCGAGATTGTGCAGAAGATGCAATTCCAGTTGCAGTCGCTGGAAAAGGAAATCGCCGCCCGTGAAAACCGCAACGCGCGCGAGGAGCAGGTCAGGCGGGTACAGGCATTGCGCCGCAACCGCAGGAACTTTCCGCCGGCCTGGCGCGACGAGGCGGCCAACCAGGCCATCGCGGAAAAATTCCGCGACACTACCAACATCGACCGCCGTGTCGATGAGATCGAAGAGCGCTTCGCCGGGGAATCCTGGGAGACCGATGACAGCGTGGTGCCCCTCCGGGACAAGATCCGTGACGACTACGGGCGCATGGAAAGCGATCTGATCTCGCGCCGTCACGAAAACGAGACGGCGCGCACCCAGACCGACGACGCACGGGAGCAGTACATGACCGTGCTGCGCCATACCGTCAGCCGCTACGTGAAGAACATCAAGACGCTGGGCGACACCGCAGGCATCAAGGTGGACAACGAGCCAGTGGCGCTGGGGAATGACGACGTCACGCTGGGCCAGGCCGGCCTCGCAGTGCGCTTCGATTTCGACTCCAAGGGCTTCATGGGCATGAACGACGGCGATGCCTCGGGCGGCCAGCAGGTGATGAAGTCGCTGATCCTGCTGGTGGGCCTGATGATGGAGGAATCGCGTCCCGGCGGCTTCGTGTTCATCGACGAGCCCTTCGCGCACCTGGACATCGTCAACATCGAGCGCGTCTCCAGCTTCCTCAAGGCCACCCGCGCACAATACCTGGTCACCACCCCGGTGACCCACAACGTGAACGTCTACGACCCGTCCATGCTGACGCTGGTGACTTTCAAGAAGAAACCGACGGACACCTGGGCGCCGGGCGTGAAGGTGCTGGTGCGGGAAAGGTC
>DATFUZ010000034.1:0-6237 GCA_035260545.1 Gallionellaceae bacterium
GTCCCGGTGCAACGTCACGACCGTGTGCCAGTTCATAGTCGAACAGGATAGGCAGGGGCACATCCAGCGCAACGCGAACGATGGACATCTATCTTGGATAACTGTAGTTCAGCGGAGGTCTGCAAGTGCAGGGCAACATACTGGCGTGGCTTGGGTATTATTTGTTGTCCACAAAAGCTGTAGATAAGGCTGTTGAAAACTCAACGACAACGCTCATAACTGTCAGCCCCGTATACGCTTTTGCCGCCCTGCTCATTTTATATGCGCAGCACAACCAACGAAAAAACAATATGTTACGCGCCAGAAAAGCCGCCTTTAGGGACTTCCCCTAGCGGCACAGGGGGTTGTGCGTTCCCTGTGCACAACCGCGCGAAAAATCAAGCGGTTTTTTGCGCGGTGCTGGCGTGGTAGCGGCGGCTCAACTCGTGTACCGCGGTGACCAGCGCCGCCGCGTTTTCCGGGTCGGTGTGTTGGGAAATGCCGTGGCCGAGGTTGAAGACGTGTCCGCTGCCGTAGCCATAGCTGGCCAGCACTTTTTCCACCTCGTTACGGATGACTTCCGGCGTGGAAAACAGCACGGCAGGATCGATATTGCCCTGCAGCGCCACCTTGTGCCCGACCTTCTGGCGGGCCACGCCGATGTCCATGGTCCAGTCGAGGCCAACGGCATCGCAGCCGATGTCGGCGATGCTCTCTATCCACAGGCCGCCGCCCTTGGTGAATACCACGCTGGGTATCCGCACCCCGTCCTTTTCCTTGATGAGCCCTGCGACGATGCGCTGCGCGTAGGGCAGGGAGAACTCGTGATAGGCATAATGGGACAGCGTGCCGCCCCAGGAGTCGAAGATCATCACGGCCTGCGCCCCGGCCTCGATCTGGGCGTTGAGGTAAGCGGTCACTGCCTGCGCCGTCACCTCGAGGATGCGGTGCATCAGCTTCGGCTCCTTGTACATCATGGTCTTGACGCGGGCATAGTCGTCGCTGCTGCCGCCCTCCACCATGTAGCAGGCAAGCGTCCATGGGCTGCCGGAGAAGCCGATCAGCGGCACGCGGCCGTCCAGCGTCTTGCGGATTTGCGATACCGCGTCGGTGACGTACTTCAGGTCCGAGCCGATGTCGGGCACGCGCAGGGCGTTGACCGCTGCCTCGTCGCGCACCGGGCGCTCGAACTTCGGTCCCTCGCCTTCGGCGAAATACAGGCCCAGTCCCATCGCATCGGGCACGGTCAGGATGTCGGAGAACAGGATGGCGGCGTCGAGCGGGAAGCGGTCCAAGGGCTGGATGGTGACTTCCGTGGCCAGATCCGGGCTCTTGCACAGGTTGAGGAAGCTGCCGGCGCGCTTGCGCGTCTCACAGTATTCGGGCAGGTAGCGGCCGGCCTGGCGCATCATCCACACCGGGGTGTATTCAACAGGCTGGCGCAGCAGGGCGCGCAGGAAAGTGTCGTTCTTTACTCTGAAGTTCATGATGAATCCCGGTTCAGTTCACCACATGGGCACCAAGCCACAGAAGAACCGGAACGTCCCGGCCGCCAGCGCACAGCCGGCTGACGAATCCCCTCGCCTGCCGGCCGCCGCCTGCTGCGGCTGCCTTTCTCTGTACCTGCATGCCCAGTGATGGGTTGCTAATTGTTTTCTTTCAGCGCGGCAGCACGGACGAACCCATCAGGAATTCGTCGACCGCGCGCGCGGCCTGCCGCCCTTCGCGGATCGCCCACACCACCAGCGACTGGCCGCGGCGCATGTCGCCCGCCGCGAACACCTTCTTCACGCTGGTGTGGTAGCTCTTCGCACCTTCGGTATCCGCCTTGGCATTGCCGCGGCCATCCTTTTCCACGCCGAAGGCGTCCAGCACCTGCGCCAGCGGGTTGGTAAAGCCCATGGCGAGAAAGACCAGGTCGGCCTTGATCTCGAACTCGGTTCCCGCAACCTCGATCAGCTTGCCATTGATAAATTCGACGCGCACCGCCTTGATCGCGGTGAGGCGGCCGTTTTCGCCGACGAATTCCTTGGTCGCGATGGCCCAGTCGCGAGAGCAGCCCTCTTCATGGGAACTGGAGGTGCGCAGCCGGAGCGGCCAGTAGGGCCAGGTCAGGGCCTTGTTCTCCTGTTCCGGCGGCCGCGGCATGACTTCTATCTGGGTGATCGAAGCCGCACCGTGGCGGTTGGAGGTGCCCACGCAGTCGGAACCGGTGTCGCCGCCGCCGATTACCACCACGTGCTTGCCAGTCGCGGAGATCGGGTTCTTGCCCTCGCCCGCCACTTCCTTGTTCTGCGGGATCAGGAATTCCAGCGCAAAATGGACGCCCGCAAGTTCGCGTCCCGGCACCGGCAGGTCGCGCGGCTGTTCGGCGCCACCGGCCAGGATCACTGCATCAAAGTCCTTCAGCAGTTCCTTGGGCGTCACGGTCTTCTTCGCGTCGTTGACGACGGCCCTGCCTGGCGCTTCCTTGCCGACGTAGGTGTGCGTCTTGAACTTCACGCCTTCCGCTTCAAGTTGCGCCATGCGCCAGTCGAGCAGGCGCTTGTCCAGTTTGAAATCCGGGATGCCATAGCGCATCAGGCCGCCGATGCGGCTGTTCTTTTCGAACACGGTGACGGCGTGGCCGGCGCGCGCCAGCTGTTGCGCTGCCGCCAGCCCCGCAGGGCCGGATCCGACCACGGCCACTTTCTTGCCGGTTTTCCTTTTCGCGGGCTGCGGCACGACCCAGCCGTTCTCGCCGCCCTTGTCGATGATGGCGTGCTCGATGGACTTGATGCCGACCGCGTCGTCGTTGATATTCAGCGTGCACGCCGCCTCGCACGGAGCGGGGCAAATGCGGCCGGTGATTTCCGGGAAGTTGTTGGTGGAGTGCAGCACGTCCAGCGCCTGCTTCCAGTTGCCGCGGTACACCAGGTCGTTCCAGTCGGGAATGATATTGTTCACCGGGCAGCCGTTGTTGCAGAACGGAATGCCGCAGTCCATGCAGCGCGCGCCCTGCTGCTTGGCCTCCGCATCGGTCAGGTGCGGCACGAACTCGCGATAGTCCTGCACGCGCTGGGCGACCGGCGCGTAGTCCTCGGCCACCCGAGCAAATTCTATGAATCCGGTTGGCTTGCCCATTTATGCGGCCTCCTTCTCTGCGCTCTTTTGCTGCGCCGCGATTTCCAGCAGCGCGCGGCGGTATTCGGTAGGCATGACCTTGACGAACTTGGGCAGGAACGCCGACCAGTTGTCGAGGATATGCCTGGCGCGGGGGCTGCCGGTGTAGCGCAGATGCTTTTCAATCTTGCTGCGCAGCACGGCCTCATCCGCCTTGCCCAGGTGATTGAGGTGGACCCGGCCATGCATCTCCACGTCGCCGGTTTCGCTGGCGGCGGCTTCCTCGGGAATGGCCTCAAGCTGCACCATGGCCATGTTGCAGCGCTTGCCGAACGTGCCGTCCTCGTCCAGCACGTAGGCGACACCGCCGGACATGCCGGCTGCAAAGTTGCGCCCGGTCTGGCCCAGCACCACCACCATGCCGCCCGTCATGTATTCGCAGCCGTGATCCCCCACGCCCTCCACCACGGCGACCGCGCCGGAGTTGCGCACGGCAAAGCGTTCGCCTGCAACGCCATTGAAGAAGCACTCGCCGCTAGTCGCGCCGTACAGCACGGTGTTGCCGACGATGATGTTGTCCTCGGGCACGATGCCGCACTCAGGCGGCGGCACAACCGCAATGCGGCCGCCGCACAGGCCCTTGCCGACATAGTCGTTGCCCTCGCCGACCAGCTCGACCGAGATGCCGTGCGCCAGGAAGGCGCCGAAGCTCTGACCAGCCGTGCCCGTGAGCCGGATCTTGATGGTGTTGTCAGGCAGGCCGGCATGGCCGTAACGCTTGGCGACCTCATGCGACAGCATGGCGCCCACGCTGCGGTTGGTATTGGCGATCGGCATGGCAATTTCGACCTTGCTCTTGCGATCCAGCGCCTCCTTGGCGTGCGCAATGAGGTGATTGTCCAGCGCATGCGCGAGACCGTGGTCCTGTTCCTCGGCATGCAGGCGCGGGACGCTCGCGGGGACCTGGGGCTGGTGGAACACCTTGCTGAAGTCCAGGCCCTGCGCCTTCCAGTGGTCTATGCCCTTCTTCACGTCCAGCAGGTCGCTGCGGCCGATCAGGTCATTGAACCTGCGGATGCCGAGGCCCGCCATCAGCTCGCGTACTTCTTCGGCCACGAAGAAGAAGTAGTTCACCACGTGCTCCGGCTGGCCGGTGAATTTCCGGCGCAGTTCGGGGTCTTGGGTCGCCACGCCCACTGGGCAGGTGTTGAGATGGCACTTGCGCATCATGATACAGCCCTCGACCACCAGCGGCGCGGTGGCAAAACCGAACTCGTCGGCGCCGAGCAGCGCACCGACCACCACGTCGCGCCCGGTCTTGATCTGGCCGTCCACCTGCAGTCCAATGCGGCCACGCAGGCGATTGAGCACCAGCGTCTGCTGCGCCTCGGCCAGGCCGAGCTCCCACGGCGTGCCGGCGTGCTTGATGGAAGACAGCGGCGAAGCGCCGGTGCCGCCATCGAAGCCCGAGATCACGATGTGGTCGGCCTTGGCCTTGGAGACGCCCGCGGCGACCGTGCCCACGCCTACTTCCGACACCAGCTTCACCGAGATGGTGGCATTGGGGTTGGCATTCTTCAGGTCGTGGATGAGCTGCGCCAGGTCTTCGATGGAATAGATGTCGTGGTGCGGAGGCGGCGAGATCAGGCCGACGCCGGGCACCGAGAAGCGCAGCTTGGCGATGTATTCGGACACCTTGTGGCCGGGCAGCTGGCCGCCCTCGCCGGGCTTCGCGCCCTGCGCCATCTTGATCTGGATCTGATCGGCGCTGGAGAGGTATTCCGCGGTGACGCCGAAGCGCCCCGAGGCAACCTGCTTGATGCGCGAGCGCAGCGAGTCGCCCGGCTTCATCACCAGGTCTCGCTCGATGCGGCTCTTGCCGATGATGCCGGACAGGCTTTCCCCGCCGTGCAGCGGCTTGAAGCGTGAGGCGTCCTCACCGCCCTCGCCGGTATTGGACTTGCCGCCGATGCGGTTCATCGCCAGCGCGAGCACGGTGTGCGCCTCCGTGGAGATGGAACCCAGCGACATCGCGCCGGTGGCGAAGCGCTTCACGATCTCCTTCGCCGGCTCAACCTCCTCCAGCGGCACGGGCTTGCCCGCGGGCTTCAGTTCGAACAGGCCGCGCAGGGTCTTGAGCTTTTGCGCCTGGTCGTTGATGAGATTGGCATATTCCCTGTAGGTCGCAGCATTGTTGGTGCGGGTCGCGTGCTGCAGCTTGGCGATCGATTCCGGCGTCCACATATGCTCTTCGCCACGGGTACGCCAGGCGTATTCTCCGCCCGCGTCCAGCGCGTTGGCCAGCACCGGGTCCGCGCCGAACGCGTCGCGGTGCATGCGCGCCGCTTCCTCGGCCACTTCCTTCAGGCCTATGCCCTCGATCTGTGTGGGCGTGCCGGTAAAGTACCTTTCGACGAAGGCGGCATTCAGGCCGATGGCCTCGAAGATCTGTGCGCCGCAATAGGACTGGTAAGTGGAGATGCCCATCTTGGACATTACCTTGAGCAGTCCCTTGTTGATCGCCTTGATAAAGCGCTTGTGGGCGTCATGCGATGTGGTACCCGCGGGTAGCGCATCCAGCATGGTGTCCAGGGTATCGAAGGCGAGCCAGGGGCACACCGCCTCGGCGCCGTAGCCCGCGAGCAGGGCGAAATGGTGCACCTCGCGCGCGGAACCGGTATCCACCACCAGGCCGGTGCTGGTGCGCAGCCCTTCGCGCACCAGGTGATGGTGCACGGCGGCCGTGGCCAGCAGCGCAGGAATGGCCACGCGCGCTCGCGACACGGCGCGGTCGGACAGGATGAGCACGTTGCGCCCGGCAGCCACCGCCTTGTCGGCTTCCTTGCACAGCGCCTTGAGGGCCGCCTCGCAGCCCGCCGCGCCCTTGCTCGCAGGATAGGTGATATCCAGCACCTCGGACTTGTATTTCTTGCCGGTCAGCTTGCTGATGTCGCGCAGCTTGGCCATGTCGTCGCCGGACAGCACCGGCTGGTGGGTCTCCAGGCGCAGCGGCGGATCGGTTTCGTCTATGCCCAGCAGATTGGGCTTGGGCCCGATGAAGGAGGTGAGCGACATCACGATCTCTTCGCGGATCGGGTCGATCGGGGGGTTGGTCACCTGGGCGAACAACTGCTTGAAGTAGTTGTACAGCACCTT
>DATFUZ010000035.1:0-34599 GCA_035260545.1 Gallionellaceae bacterium
CTTCTTCAACCCGCCGCGGTACATGTACCTCGTCGAGCTGATCGCCACGCCGGCGACGCAGCCGAAGATCCTCGACGACCTCGAGACCTTCGTGACCACGGCGCTCGGCAAGGGCGTGGTGCGCGCCAAGGACACGCCCAACTTCATCGCCAACCGCGTGGGCGTGTTCTCCATGCTTGCCACCAAGCACCACGCGGGCGTGTTCAAACTCGGCTTCGACACCGTGGATGCGCTCACCGGCCGCTATCTCGGCCGCCCCAAGAGCGCCACCTTCCGCACCCTGGACATCGTCGGCCTGGACGTGTTCGCCCACGTGGTGAACACCATGCGCGAGAATCTGACCGACGACCCCTGGCATGAACATTACGAACTGCCCACCTGGTTCCAGTACCTGGTGAACCAGGGCGCGCTGGGGCAGAAGACCAAGCGCGGCATCTACCAGAAGATAGGCAAGGAAATCCACGTCCTGGACCTGCACACCAACACCTACCGCCTGTCCGACGCCAAGGTGGACGACGGCGTGAAGGAAATCCTGCGCCAGCGCGACTGGGGCAAGAAGCTGGCCGGGCTGCACGAGAGCCAGCACCCGCAGGCGCAATTTCTGTGGGCGGTGTTCCGCGATGTATTCCACTATTGCGCGCTGCAGCTCGAGACCATCGCCAACAATGCGCGCGATCTCGATTTCGCCGTGCGCTGGGGCTTCGGCTGGGATGCCGGTCCGTTCGAGATCTGGCAGTCCGCGGGCTGGCAGCAGATCGCCAAGTGGGTCGGCGACGACATCGCCGCGGGCAAGGCGCTGGTGGTCACCCCGCTGCCCGCCTGGGTCACCGACCCCGCGCGCACCGGCGTGCACGGCCCGCAAGGCTCCTGGTCGCCCGTGGAAAGCACTTACCAGAAGCGCTCCGCGCTGCCGGTGTACCGGCGCCAGCTGTTCCCGGAGCGGCTCGCCGGCGAAGAGCGCCAGTACGGCGAGACCGTGTTCGAGAACGACGACATCCGCATGTGGCACATGGGGGACGGCATCGCCATCGTCAGCTTCCACACCAAGATGCACACCATCAGCAACGAAGTGCTGGATGGCCTGCTGCGTGCGGTAGACGAGGCCGAGGCGCATTTCCAGGCGCTCATCCTGTGGCAGAGCGAGCCGCCGTTCTCCGCGGGCGCCAACCTGCTCCAGGCCATGCAGGGCCTGCAGGAAGAAGCGGGCGGGGGCGGCGGCCTGATGGGCAAGCTCAAGGGCGCGACCACCCGGGTCAAATACACCATCGCGGGCGGCGGCGGCATAGGCGACATCGTCAACGCAGCCGCAGGCAACGTGCCGCGCGTGGCGGACGTGGTCGCCAAATTCCAGCAGGTGTCGCAGCGCCTGCGCTATGCGCAGGTGCCCACCATCGCCGCCGTGGACGGCCTCACCCTCGGCGGCGGCTGCGAATTCTCCATGCACTGCGCAAGAATCGTCGCCACCCTGGAAAGCTACATCGGCCTGGTCGAGGTCGGCGTGGGCCTGCTGCCCGCGGGCGGCGGCACCAAGGAAATGGCCATGCGCGCCTCGGTGCAGGCCCAGCACTTCGCCAGCGAAAACCGCCCGGACGTCTTCCCCTTCATGCGCAAGTATTTCCAGAACATTGCCATGGGCGAAGTGGCCAAGAGCGCCGAACTCGCGCGCGACATGGGCTACCTCAGGCAATCCGACCGCATCGTGATGAACCGCTTCGAGCTGCTCAATGCGGCCAAGGAAGAGGCGCGCGCCCTCAACGCCACCGCCTGGCGTCCGCCGCTGCACAACCGGCAGATCATGGTCGCCGGCCGCACCGGCGTGGCCACGCTCAAGGCCGCCATGATCAATATGCTGGAAGGCGGCTTCATCTCCGAATACGACTACCAGATCGGCTCCCGCGTCGCGGATACCATCTGCGGCGGCGACGTGGACGCGGGCAGCCTGGTGGACGAACAATGGCTGCTCGACCTCGAACGCAAGCACTTCATGGAGCTGATCGCGCAGGAGAAGACGCAGGCGCGCATCGAACACATGCTGAAGAATGGCAAGCCGCTGCGGAATTAGGCCGATCAGCTGCAATGCATTGAATTATGTGCCTAGGGAGGACGCGATGCCAATTACGAGCCTTGTTCCGGTAAAGCAACTAAAGCTTGATCTAAAGAACTTTAGAACTGTTCCGCAAAAGAACGAAGTCGGCGCAGTGCCGTAGGTCGGGTCAGCGCAGCGTAACCCGACTTTTTCCTGTCGGGCTACGGCGAAACCCCGCCTAACCCGACCTGCAACGGGCGCATGTTTGAATGGAGGGTATGTGAGATACAGGCGCGCAATCGTGGCAGGCGGCTCATTCTTTTTTACGCTGGTCACCGAAAAGCGGCGCCCCTTGCTCGCAACGCCGGGCGCGGTGGAGATATTGCGGGAGGCGATTCGCAGGGTCAGAGCGTCGCGTCCCTTTGATCTGGATGCGATTGTGGTATTGCCGGACCATTTGCATTGCATATGGATGTTGCCGCAAGGAGATGCGGATTTTGCCACGCGCTGGAGATTGATCAAGACGTGGTTTACCAAGCATTGTGATCGGGCCTTGCGCACGGAACCGGGCAAGGTCCGGGATGGCAGGCGGGAGCAGGCATTGTGGCAGCATCGCTATTGGGAGCATATGCTACGGGACGAAAGGGATTTTGAGCGCCATGCGGATTATATTCATTACAATCCCGTGAAGCATGGTTATGCAGCCTCGCCCATGGAATGGCAGCATTCGAGTTTCAGGCATTATGTCGAGGCGGGAATCTATGATGCGGCGTGGGGGCGGCCGGCGCTGGAGTTTAAAGGAGTGGGGCATGAGTAGAATGGCGCGTCGGGTTACGCTGCGCTAACCCGACCTACGCGAGATTCATTCGGGATGATTATGCCGATGCGGGGACTGGATGAGTGCTGTAGGTCGATTAGCGCAGCATCCCCCGGCAATCCGCTGCCGGGTGATGGCGAACCCCGCCCGACCCGGCCTGCGTACTTTAACGAAATGAGGAGATGCTGAACATGCAGGCATACCAAGGAAGCTGCCACTGCGGCGCGATAAGATTCTCGTTCCAGGCGGAGCCCATCACCGGCGGCGTGCGCTGCAATTGCTCGTTCTGCTCGCGGCGCGGGACGATGGTCCATTTGGTGCCCGGTGAGCATTTCAAGGCAGAGACGCGGGACGACGCGCTTGCGGTCTACCAGTCGGGGCCGAAGCGGGTGCAGCACTATTTCTGCAAGCACTGCGGCGTCAGCACGTTCAGCGAGGCCACGCGTTGGCCCGGGCAATATATCGTCAATCTGGGCTGCGTGGAGGGGGTGGACACCTTCGCGCTGGAAACGACGGTGTTCGACGGCAGGCATTTGCTCTAGGGGCGCGACGGGGGCATCTGGGAGGGATATGATGGATAAGCTGGTGGATGTTTCTTCGGTGGCGCACGTCATTCAGCTGGCGGTGGCGCCGGTTTTCCTGCTCACCGGCATAGGCGCGATACTCGGCGTACTGTCCACCCGGCTCGCGCGGGTGATAGACCGCTACCGCGTGCTGAGTATCATGGAGGAAATGGAGCGCATTGCGCACAAGGCGGAGATGCACAACCTCGTCACCCGATCGCGCTGGATACACTGGTCCATCATGCTGTGCACGGTGTGCGCACTGCTGGTGTGCGTGGTGATCGTGGCGCTGTTCGCGGGTGCGGAAATGGGGCGCGATCCGTCACTGCTGATCGCGGTGGCGTTCACGACCGCCATGCTCGCGCTGGTGGCGGGACTGGTGTGCTTCCTGCGCGAGATCGCGCTGGCCACGGGAGTGATTTCCCGGGCGGGCTGAAGACGGGCGGGTTGTGGATTAGAATAGGCGGGTAACAACTGGAAGGAAGCGAAAAAGATGCATGCATTCGACGTAAGCGAAGCCGATTTCGAGGAAAAAGTGGTCGCCGCCTCGCACGGCCGGCCGGTGGTGATCGACTTCTGGGCGCCATGGTGCGCCCCGTGCAAGGTGCTCAAACCCGTGCTGGAGAAGCTGGCGGAGGAATTCGGCGGCAAGTTCTTGCTGGCCAAGGTGAACTCGGACGAGAATCCTGAACTCGCGGCGCGCTACGGCGTGCGCGGCATCCCGGCGGTGAAGGCGATGGCGGCGGGCAAGATCGTGAACGAGTTTAGCGGCGCGCTGCCGGAGGGCGCGGTACGCGAGTGGCTGGGCAAGATCATTCCCAGTGCTGCCGAAGACATGCGCACGCTGGCGCGGCAGCGCATGACCGAGGGCGATCTCGAGGGCGCGCTGGCGCAGCTCGCCGAGGCCTCCGAGGCCGACCCGAATAACGAATGGGTGCGCGTGGACGCGGCCGAGATCCTGCTGCTGCAGGACAATGCGGTGGACGCGCGGGCCCTGCTCGAGAGCCTGAAGGACGTGGATGTGGTGAAGGACAATCGCGTGGCGCAGCTCCTGGCGCAGGCGCGGCTGGCCCAGGCGGGGACCGACAGCGGCAGCGAGAAAGCGCTGTCCCGCGCGATCGAGATCAATGAGAATGACCTCGAGGCCAGGCTCAGACTGGGCAAGCTGCTGGTTGCCTCCAACCGGCTGGAAGAGGGTATGGACCAGTTGCTGGAGATCGTGAAGCGGGACCGCAATTTCCGCGACGACATCGGCCGCAAGACCCTGCTCGACGTCTTCAACCTGCTGGGCGGCCGGGGTCCGCTGGTGACGGAATATCGCCGCAAGCTGGCCAGCGTGCTGTCGAGCTGAACGAGCCGGCGGACTGCTGCGCCGGCAGGGTTTTTGGTACCATGCAAGCGGCAATCATGCCGCGTGATTTGTGAAGGGAGGCGTTATGCACGTGGGGTTATGGATTTTCATCGCGATCGTCGTGGGGCTGGTGGTTGGGGTCGTTTCCATCTACAACGGCATGGTCACGCTGCGCAACCGCTACAAGAATGCCTATGCGCAGATCGACGTGCAGTTGAAGCGCCGTTACGACCTGATCCCCAACCTGGTGGAGACGGCCAAGGGCTACATCAAGCACGAGCGCGAGACCCTGGAGGCGGTAACCAGGGCGCGCAACATCGCCGTGGCAGCCGCGCAGGCCGCGGGGGCCAATCCCGGAGACCCCGACGCCATGCACCAGCTGTCGCAGGCAGAAGGCAACCTGACCGGCGTGCTGGGACGGCTGCTAGCAGTTTCCGAATCTTATCCCGATCTCAAGGCCAACCAGAACATGCTGGCCTTGCAGGAGGAACTGACCAGCACCGAGAACAAGGTGGCCTTTGCGCGCCAGGGCTACAACGACTCGGTGATGGCGTACAACACCGGCCGCGAAGTGTTCCCCAACAACATCTTGTGCAACCTGTTCAGCTTCGGCCCGGCCGAGCTGCTGCAGGCCACCGAATCGGCGGAAGAGCGCAAGGCGCCCCAGGTAAAGTTCTGACCGTTTTTCCGGCGCGGCGGGCATGGCCATGAACTTTTTCGAGCACCAGGACGCCGCGCGGCGCAAGACGCGGCGCATGGTTGTGCTGTTCGTGCTCGCGGTCATCGGGGTGGTGGCGGCGGTGGATCTGGCCATCGCTTTGGGCTGGCTGTACCTCACGCACAGCCAGCACCGCGGCTATGGTTATGCCGAAGCGGGGGGCTGGTCGCTCTCCGCCATTCCTGCGTCGGTCCTGGTCTGGGGCGCGGTCGTCACCCTGTTCGTCATTCTGGGCGAGAGCCTGCGCCAGACGCTCAGTCTGCGCGAGGGCGGGCGCGCCGTCGCCGACGCCTTCGGCGCGCGGCGCGTCGATCCCGACACCCATGATGCCAAGGAGCGCCAACTGCTCAATGTGGTCGAGGAAATGGCCATCGCGTCCGGCGTGCGCGTGCCCGCAGTCTACGTCCTCGACGACGAAGAGGGGCTGAATGCCTTCGCCGCCGGGCACAGCGTGTCGGATTCCATAGTCGCCGTCACCCGCGGCCTGCTGGACACGCTCAACCGCGACGAGCTGCAGGGCGTGATCGGCCACGAATTCAGCCACATCCTCAATGGCGACATGGCGCTCAACATCCGCCTCATCGGCGTGCTGGCGGGCATCGTCGCCATCGGCTCGATAGGCTTTTTCCTCATGCGCGTCAGTTCCAACCGCAACTCGCGCAACGGCGCGCCGCTGCTGTTCGCCGGGCTGGCGCTGGTGATCATCGGCTATACCGGCCTGTTCTTCGCGCGCCTGATCAAGGCCGCGGTTTCGCGCGAGCGCGAATTTCTGGCCGATGCCTCCAGCGTGCAGTTCACGCGCAACCCGGAGGGAATTGCGGGCGCGCTGGAAAAGCTGCGCACCGCGCCGAGCGGCGCGCTCATCCACAACCGCTACGCCGAGGAAGCTTCCCACATGTTCTTCGGCCAGAGCATACAGCCCTGGTTTTCCGGGCTGTTCGACACCCATCCCCCGCTTGAGGCGCGCATCGAGCGCATCTACCCCGGCTTTGAGCTCAGCCACCGCGCGCGTGCGCGCATCGCCGCGCGCAGCGCCGAGGCCCAGGGCAGCGCCAGGGAGACAGGCCCGCCGCCGCCCCAGGCTACGCCGCTGCCTTACGCCGATATTCCCGCCATGCCGGAGGGTCTGCTGGGCGGCGCGGTCATCCTGGGCCTGGCTGGCGCCGAAACCACGCGCGCCGCCAGCCCGGCAGTGGAGGTGAAGGCCCATTCGGCACAGATGGCGGACCTCGTGGGCACGGCGGGCAAGGTGGAGGTGGCGCACCGCCTGCTGGCATCGTTGCCGGACGGGTTGCGCGCACGCGTGCACCGGCCGGACGATGCCTGTGCCATGGTGGTCGCGCTGATGCTGGCGTCCAGGGAAGAAGTGCGCGCCGCGCAATTGGTCGCCGCGCGCGCGGCCGGCGCGGCGTTGGCGGAGACCGCCCTGGAGCTGGAGGCGCATACCCGCACCCTGGCTCCCCAGCTGCGTCTGCCGCTCATTGATCTTGCGCTGCCCGCGATCAAGGCGGCCGCACCCGAGGCGCAGCGCCGGTTCCTCGACGTGCTGGAGGCCGTGATCCATGCCGATCGCCGCGTGTCGCCACACGAATTCGTCGTGCTGGCCCTGGTGCGCTTCCAGATGCACGCGGGCCACGGGCATCCACCCGTGAAATTCAACACCCTGGAAGCCGTGCGCGACGAGGTGCTGGGGCTGCTATCGCTGGTGGCCGAAGCCGGCTGCTTCGCGCAGGACAAGGCGGAACGGCAACGCGAATTCGAGGCCGCGTTCGATGCGGGTGCGGCCAAGCTGAAGCTGGACCATGCCGTGCCCGCCGCCTGGGCGAATTTCAGCATGGAGCAGGGCGAACGCATGCTGGGCCGGCTGCGCCTGCTGGCGCCGCTGAAAAAGGCGGTGGTGGTGCAGGCGCTGTTTGCCGCCATCCTCGCCGACCACAAGATACGCGTGATCGAGGCCGAGCTGATGCGGGTGGTGTGCGCGGTGCTGGATTGCCCGCTGCCGCCGCTGTTCGACGATTTCGATTCCGGAAAAATAGCCGGATAGGGGCGGCGCCGCGCCGCCGGGTGTATCATTCAACGAGGTGTAATCCAGGAGTACAGCCATGACCAAGCAAGTCCAGGAAGCCTACATTGTCGCCGCGACCCGCACGCCGGTGGGCAAGGCGCCGCGCGGCATGTTCCGCGGCACCCGGCCGGACGATCTGTTGTCGCACGTGCTGAAGGCCGTGCTGGCGCAGGCGCCTTCGCTGGACCCCGCGCAGATCGGCGATGTCATTGCCGGCTGCGCCATGCCCGAGGCCGAACAAGGGATGAACGTCGCGCGCCTTGCGCTGCTCCTGGCCGGGCTGCCGGACAGCGTGCCGGGCGTCACCGTGAACCGTTTCTGTTCCTCCGGTCTGCAGGCCGTGGCGATGGCGGCGGACCGCATCCGTCTGGGCGAGGCCGAGGTGATGATCGCCGCGGGCACCGAGAGCATGAGCATGGTGCCGATGATGGGGAACAAGGTGGCATTCAATCCCGAAATCTTTGCGCACGACGAGCGCTACGGCATCGCCTACGGCATGGGGCTCACAGCGGAAAAGGTCGCCGAGCGCTGGAAGGTCTCGCGCGAGGCCCAGGACGCTTTCGCCCTGCAGAGCCACGAGCGGGCGATTGCCGCGATCAGGAACGGCGAGTTCAAAGACGAGATCACGCCCTATCCCATCGTGGAGCGCACGGCGGATCTGGATGCGCGCACTGTCCGCGAGCGCGCCCGCGAGGCCGCGCAGGACGAAGGTCCGCGCGCCGACACCTCGCTGGAGGCGCTGGCCAGGCTGCGTCCCGTCTTCGCCCAGAAGGGCTCGGTGACCGCGGGCAACAGTTCGCAGATGTCGGATGGCGCGGGTGCTGTGCTGCTGTGCTCCGAATCGGCGCTCAAACGCTACAACCTCACCCCCATCGGCAAGTTTCTCGGTTTTTCCGTGGCGGGCGTGCCGCCGGAGATCATGGGGATCGGCCCCAAGGAAGCCATCCCGCGCGCGCTCAAACAGACCGGCCTCAGGCTGGACGACATGGGCTGGATCGAGCTGAACGAGGCCTTTGCCGCGCAGTCGCTGGCGGTGATCCAGGATGTGGGGCTGGACCCTGCCCGCGTCAACCCGCTGGGCGGCGCGATTGCGCTGGGCCATCCGCTGGGCGCGACCGGGGCCATCCGCACCGCCACGCTGCTGCACGGGCTGCGCCGGCGCAAGGAAAAATACGGCATGGTGACCATGTGCATAGGCACCGGCATGGGCGCGGCGGGCATCTTCGAGGCGCTCTGACGGAAGGCGGCGCGTGAACATGCAAATCACCTTGCGGATGAAGGCGCTGATCGCCGTGCTGTTCCTCAGCCTGGCCGCGCACGCGGGAGCGGTCACCATCGCGGGCAAGACGCTGGCCGACAAGGCGGAGGTCGGCGGGCAGCCGCTGCTGCTCAATGGCGCTGGTATGCGCAGCATCTTCTTCTTCAGGGTGTATATCGGCGCGCTTTACCTGCGCCAGCCGCTGACCGCGCCCGAGGCTGTGCTGGCCGACACCGGACCCAAACGCATCGAGCTCTACATCATGCGCCATGTGGGTGCCGACGAGTTCATGGACGCGTTCAACAAGGCGATCACCAACAACCAGACGCCGCAGGAGTTGCAGGCGATCTCGGCCAGACTTGCGCAGTTTGGCCGGGTGTTTCGCGCCGTGGGCGCCGTGGACGAGGACACGGTCATCCTGCTCGACTACCTGCCCCAGCCTGGCGTAACCGTGCTGACCATCAACGGCCGGGAACGCATGCGTATCCCGGGCGCGGACTTCTATGCGGCGCTGCTGAAGATCTGGCTGGGCAGCAATCCGGCGCAGGAATCGCTCAAGAAAGCGATGCTCGGTCAATGAGCGCGGCGCGCGCGGCGCCGCGGAATGCCAGTAATGGTTTTGCGGCGGCAAAAAAAGCCGCTACACTTCCCGCTGCGCCCACCGGCGCATTTTTTTGACGACCCATAAACTCACACGAACGACGAACCATGCCTGACAACGGCTTGCCAATGAGATTGATGGCGCACACCGCGGCGGACCTGAACGCCGATTGCCATTCCGCGCCGGTAGACCGCGCCGCGCTGGAAGAAGCGCTGCGGCGCGAGGGGCAGGATGTCTGGCAGGCCGCCGCTGCCCAGCCGCACCTTTTTTCCAGCACCGGCTATTTCATCAGCGCCGCGCAACTGGCGCAGATGCAGGACGTGGTGGCCGCAGTGGACGCCATCGTGCAGCTGCCCGGCTGGGAAGCGCCGGAGGATGCGCCGGATGCCGGGGCACTGCGTGCGCGCGGCGTGTTCTACGGCTACGATTTCCACCTCAATGCAGAGGGCGCGCACCTCATCGAGATCAACACCAATGCGGGCGGCGGTTTCCTGAACGCCGCGCTGTCGCAGAGCCAGCAGTCCGTGCGCGTGGCGGGTGAACCGCCGGTGACGGACGATTTCGAGCAGGTTTTCGTCGAGATGTTCCGCAACGAATGGCGCATCGAGCGGGGCGATGCGCCGCTGCAGACGGTGCTCATCATCGATGAAAAACCGGCCGGGCAATACCTCTACGCCGACTTCCTCATCGCGCAGCGCATGCTGGAACGCGCCGGCATCAAGGCCATCATCGCCGACCCCGGCGAGTGCGAGGCCAGCCTGAGCGCCGAAGACGGCGCGGTGTACTGCGGCAGCACGCGGATCGACCTCATCTACAACCGCCTGACCGATTTCACGCTGGAGCGCCATCCCGCGCTGCTCGCCGCTTGGCGCCAGCGGCGGGTGGTGCTTACGCCGCATCCCTCCAACCATGCGCGCTACGCCGACAAGCGCAACCTCGTGCGTCTGAGCGACCCCGCCGCCCTGCGCGCCATCGGCGCGGAAAAGACAGCCATCGCCACGCTGCGCGCGGGGCTGCCGGAGACGCGCGTGGTTAGCGCCGACCAGCGCGATGACTGGTGGGCCTCACGCAAGCAGTGGTTCTTCAAGCCCGGGGGCGGCTACGGCGCCAAGGGCACTTATCGCGGGGCGAACATCACGCGCCGCGTCTTTGACGACATCATGCACCACGATGACTACGTCGCCCAGAAGCTGGCGCCGCCCGGCGAGCGCATGGTATGCGCGGAAGGCGCCGAACCCGCGCCGTACAAGGCGGATGTGCGGTGCTATGTGTATGAAGGCAGGATACAGCTCGTGGTTGCGCGCCTGTACCAGGGGCAGACCACCAATTTCCGCACGCCGGGCGGCGGCTTCGCGCTGGTGCGGGTTGCCTGAGGCGCATCCGCTCCAGAGGTTCAGTACGGCGTGCCGTCCTTATGGGTGAAACGCCACTTGCCGTCTACGAGCGCGGCCTGCAAATCGTCGTCCGGATAACCGGCGCTGTCGCCGGGCGCGCGGTCGCCCACCTCCAGATACACCACGTCCTCGCCTGAGCGGTTCGCCAACTGGTGCGCGTTGCCCGTGCCCGCCTTGAATCCGGCGCACATGCCGGGCGCAAGCGGCGTCTCGCCTGCGTCAGTGATCAGCGTGGGGTGTCCCTGCAAAATGTAGATGAATTCGTCCTGCCGGGTGTGCGCATGGCGCAGGGCCGAGACCGCGCCGGGCGCGAGCCGCGTGAGGTTCACCCCGAAATTCGTCAACCCGAAGAGGTCGCCCAGCGGATGCTTGGTGCGTCCCGCCATGCGCTTGGCAAACTGCTCCGGGTAAACCGAAGGGCGCACGCGCGGCGGGGCGTCCGCCGCCGCGATGGCCGCGGGAGACTTCGCTTTGGATCCGGATGTGGTCACGCCGTGCGTGTCATTGGCACTTCGTCTCGGTCGCCACGCCGTTCTTGAACACGACATGGCAGTCGCCGTCCGTGCGGCCGCCGCCCATGTCGACGTTGACGTATTCCCACCAGATGCTGTCGCCCGCGTTGGTCGTGGACGAGGGGCTGCCGATCTTGTCCTCTACCTGGTCCTGGTTCAGGCCGATCACGCCTTTCACCTGCTGAGCGGTCAGCTTGGGGCCGGAATGGCACCCACCCAGCATGAGTGCGGCGAAGAGAGCGAGTATGGAAAAGCGGATCGTGTTCATGGCGGGCTCCTGAATCATTGGCAAAACGCCATATTAAAGCAAGCCGGGCGCGCGCGGAAGTCCGGCGCGGCCCGCCAACCCGCGGCGCATCGGGTACAATGCGCCCATGAACATATTGCCGTTAGTCTCGATAGGGGCGGGGGCGATGGCCGGGGCCTGCCTGCGCTGGGGCCTGGGCCTGTGGCTCAATCCGCTGCTGCCGCAGTTGCCGCTGGGCACGCTGGCCGCCAACCTGGCGGGCGGCTACCTCATCGGCCTGGCGATTGCATTCTTCGAGCTGCACCAGGGGCTGGCGCCGGAATACCGGCTGCTCGTCATCACCGGCTTCCTCGGCGCGTTGACGACCTTTTCCACCTTCTCCGCGGAAACGGTCACCGCGCTCATGCGCGGGCAATACGCCTGGGGCCTGGGCATCATAGCCGCCCACCTCACGGGTTCGCTGCTGATGACCGTGGCGGGCATTCACACCATGAAATGGCTGCATCAGTAAAGGGAGGCGATATGCGCACCGTCTATCTCAAGTTCTACGTCACCGAAAAGCAGCGCCACGAGGGCACCCTGCTGCACGACTGGCTGCTGGAACAGGCCAAGCAGCACGGCATCCCGGGCGGCTCTGCATTCCGCGCCATCGCGGGCTACGGCCGCCACGGCCACATGCACGAAGAGACCTTCTTCGAACTGGCGGGCGAGCTGCCGGTGCAGGTGGAATTCGTCCTGCCCGCGGAAAAGGCCGATGCCTTCCTCAACGCGCTGCGGCGTTCGCGGCTCAACCTCTTCTACGTGAAGTACGACGTCGAATCCGGCGCGCTGTAGGCTGCCGCGCAGCTACTTCGCGTCGTCCGGCGGGTCCGGTTGCGGATCGGCCTGCATCTGCACTTTCGCTCGCCGCCTGCCCCAGAAATACCAGGTGTAAACGATGATCAGCAGCCCCCAGTCCGGGAAGAAGATATAGGGCCGGCTCCACGGTATGCCGTTGACGTGGAAATCCGAGAGCGGCCACAGGAAGTGCGTGGGAAAGAAGGCATTGCTGTGGAAAGGAATGTCCATGCACACATGCAGCCCCCAGGCCAGCATCTCGATCATGGGTTTTCCGCGTATTGCCCACACCAGGCCGAAGACCAGGGCGAACACCACCAGGCTGTGGGTCACGTGGTAGACCGAGTGCACATACTCGGGAATCGTCGCCAGCGCCGGCTTGTGGCCGAGATGGGAGAAGAAGCCCGTGCCCTGGGTCAGCAGCCGCTTCGCCATGAACGGCCCGAAGGCGATCACGTCCGGCGCCATGCCGATGGCGAGCGCCGTCCAGAAGCTCCTGCGGCTGCGCCGCCCGAAGGCGATGCCGCCCCACAATCCATGCGAAAAGACATCCATGGCGACACGATAATCCGGGCGGCCGAACTTCTCAAGCCATGGCGCAAGAAATCATGCGGGCCGCCGCTGCACCGCCCGGGTGCTTGCCGCCCGTCTCCGCTTAGGGCAAGATGCACCCTCCTCAATTACGGATACCGGGCAAGAGTATAGACATGGGCGCGCAGTGGAAATCGAAACACAAGGAAATCGCGGCGAATGCGAAGGGCAAGATCTTCGGCAAGCTGGCGAAAGAGATCATGGTCGCCGCGCGCGGCGGCGCCGACCCCGCATCCAACTCGCGCCTGCGTCTGGTGGTCGAGCAGGCCAAGAAGGCCTCCATGCCCAAGGACACGCTGGATCGCGCCATCAAGAAGGGCGCGGGCCTGCTGGACGGCGGCGCGCACCTCGAGCGCCTGGTGTATGAGGGCTTCGCCCCGCATCGCGTGCCGGTCATCGTCGAATGCCTGTCCGACAACGTAAACCGTACCAAGTCCAGCATGAACGTGCTGTTCCGCAAGGGCCAGCTCGGCGCGGAAGGCTCCGTCTCCTGGGATTTCGACTACCAGGGCCTGATCGAAGCCGCCCCTGCCAGCAAGGACGCCGATCCCGAACTCGCGGCCATCGAGGCGGGCGCGCAGGATTTCGAGCCCTCCGAGGAAGGCGCGACCCTCTTCATCACCGACGCCACCGACCTCGATGCGGTCTGCCGCGCCCTGCCTGCGCAGGGTTTTACCGTGCAATCGGCCCAGCTTGGCTACCGCGCGAAGAACCCCGTCACCACGCTCAGCGATGCCGAGCGCGAGGAAGTGGAAGCATTTCTCGAGGCGATGGATGCGGATGAAGATGTGCAGAACGTCTACGTCGCCCTGTGATTTGACGCGCGACATTCCAGCCCTTATAGTGCCGTTCATGCAATCGCAACGCGCACAATCTGTAATCGTCACCAAACGACTGTGGCGGGCAGCCAAACTGCCCCTGCCGCAGCCGGTCGCGTTCGCTTAATCGAATCACCAACCGGGCACTGCGGGTCTGAACCGCACTGCCCGAGTCCATGGCCAAAGCGCCCCGGCCCCAGTGCCAAAAGCCCCGCAAAGCCCACGATAAAAGGGTCTAGCCATGCCAGAACATACCGCCGCCATATCCATGAACCGAGATGCCACGCTGGGCGTCATTTTCGCCCTGCTTGCCGCCATCGGCTTTTCCGCCAAGGCCATCTTCGTCAAGCTGGCCTATCGCGATGTCAGCGTGGACGCCATCACCTTCCTCGTCCTGCGCATGGCCTTCTCCGTTCCCTTCTTCATCGGCGTCGCGCTGTGGTTTCGCTATCGCCGCGCCGCGCCGATCAGCGGCCGCGACAAGCTCCTCGTGCTGGGCCTGGGCCTGATCGGCTATTACCTTTCCAGCCTGTTCGACTTCATGGGCCTCGCCTACATCACCGCCGGGCTGGAGCGGCTCGTGCTGTTCCTGTATCCCACCTTCACCGTCATCCTCATGGCGCTGGTCTACAAAAAGCCCATAGGCCGCCGCACGCTCGCCGCCATGGCGCTGTGCTATCTCGGCATCGTCCTCGTCTTCGTGCATGAGGCGGGCGTGAAGCAGGGCGGCAACCTCGCCCTGGGCGCCTCGCTGGTGTTCGCCGCCACGCTCACCTATTCCACCTACCTGGTGGGCGCGGGCCACGCCATCGCCCGCATCGGCGCCACCCGCTTCACCGCCTATGCCATGATCGTGGCCAGCGCCGCCGCCTTCGTGCAATTCGCGCTCACCCGCCACCTGTCCGCGCTTGAGGTTCCGGCGCATGTCTACGGGCTTTCCATCGGCGTCGCGCTCTTCTCCACCGTGCTGCCTGCCTTTGCGCTGGGCTGGGCCATCCGCCACATCGGCTCGGGCAGCGCCTCGCTCATCGGCGCCATCGGCCCCGTGAGCACCATCTACATGGCCTACCTTTTCCTGGGCGAAAAGCTCTCACCGATCCAGATCTTCGGCTCGGCGCTGGTGCTGGTCGGGGTGCTGATCGTCAGCCTGAACAGCAAAAAGGGCTGAAAAAACTACTGCGGCGGGGCGAGGCGTGCGGCCATGCCATCAGGGAAAAAAGCGCCGTGCGGGGAGAGTGTCACCGCTTCGCCAGGGCGTTGACGAGGTCGCGCTTGTGCTCCTCTTCCTGGACCAGAATATCCTCCAGCACCCGGCGCAGGCCGTATTCCCGCAGCCCTTCCGCCTGCGCGATGCGCTCCTTGTAGCGCTCGATAGCGCGGTTCTCGCCGGCGAGATCCTGCTTGAGCATCTCCACGTTGTCCGGCGAAATCTCGCGCAGCTCGACTTCCACGGTCGGCACGCCGCCGAGGAAATCGATCTGCTCCGCAATCATCACCGCATGCTGCATTTCCTGCTGCGCGTGGATCAGCAGCTCCTTCTGGATGGAATCGAACTCCGCGCCGTGGAGGGTGGCCGCGTGCTGGGTATACTGGACGGCCGCCGCATATTCCCACTCTAGATCGAGGTTGAGCTCAACCAGCAGTTGTTCCCTGGGGGTGTTCGTCATGTGCCGTCTCCTGTCGGTGGGTGATAGCGGCGCGGGCGCCGGGCGCAAGGGGCCGCGCCTCAGGTCTTCGCCAAGGCGTTGACGAGGTCGCGCTTGTGCGCCTCTTCCTGGATCAGAATGTCCTCCAGAACCCGGCGCAGGCCGTATTCGCGGAGTGACTCGGCCTGGCTGATGCGCTCCTTGTAGCGCTTGATGGCGCGGTTCTCGCCGGCGAGATGCTGCCTGAGCATCTCCACGGTATCCGGGGGAATCTCGCGCGGCTCGGCCTTGATGGCCGGAACGCCGCCCAGGGCATCGATCTGGTTCGAGAGCATCGCTGCGTGATCCATTTCCTGCTGCGCGTGGACGAGGAGTTCCTTCTGGATGGGATCGAACGCCGCGCCGTCGAGGGTGGCCGCGTGCCGGGTGTACCGCATGGCGGCCGCGTATTCCGACTCCAGGTCGCGGTTGAGCTCCGTCAATAGCTGTTCCAGGGTGATGATGGTCATGTCTTGCCTCCTGATCGATGGCCGGAAACGCCTCTGGCGCGCATGCCTCCCAATCTGCGGCGCAATGAGTTAAGCTTACACCCGTTTTTTCACCCTTGTACATACACGATAATCCCTATGGCCCAATACGTAATGTCCATGCTCCGCGTGAGCAAGATCGTTCCCCCCAAGCGTCAGATCATCAAGGATATATCCCTGAGCTTCTTCCCCGGCGCCAAGATCGGCCTGCTGGGCCTGAATGGCTCCGGCAAATCCACCGTGCTCAAGATCATGGCGGGCGTGGACAAGGAATACGACGGCGAAGTGCAGCACCTGCCCAACATCTCCATCGGCTACCTGCCGCAGGAGCCCGTGCTGGACGCGAACGCCACCGTGCGCGACGAAGTGGAAGCCGGCCTGGGCGAGGTGATGGAGGCGCAGAAAAAGCTGGAAGCGGTGTATGCCGCCTATGCCGAGCCGGACGCCGATTTCGACGCGCTCGCCGCCGAGCAGGCGCGGCTGGAGAATATCCTCGCCGCCTCGGGTTCAGACGCCGAGCACCAGATGGAAATCGCCGCCGACGCCCTGCGCCTGCCGCCCTGGGATGCCAAGATCGAACACCTCTCCGGCGGCGAAAAGCGCCGCGTGGCGCTATGCAAGCTGCTGCTGCAAAAGCCCGACATGCTGCTGCTGGACGAACCCACCAACCACCTGGACGCCGAATCCGTGGACTGGCTGGAGCAGTTCCTGGTGCGCTTCCCCGGCACCGTGGTCGCCGTCACCCATGACCGCTACTTTTTGGACAACGCCGCCGAATGGATCCTCGAACTGGACCGAGGCCACGGCATCCCCTGGAAGGGCAACTATTCCTCCTGGCTGGAGCAGAAGGAAGCCCGCCTCGAGCAAGAACAGAAGCAGATCGACGCCCACATGAAATCGATGAAGCAGGAACTGGAATGGGTGCGCCAGAACCCCAAGGCGCGCCAGGCCAAATCCAAGGCGCGTCTGGCCCGCTTCGAGGAACTCTCCAACGTCGAATACCAGAAGCGCAACGAAACCCAGGAAATCTTCATCCCTGTTGGAGAAAGACTGGGCAACGAAGTCATCGAGTTTGAAAACGTCTCCAAGGCCTTTGGCGACCGCCTGCTCATCGACAACCTCAGCTTCAAGGTGCCCGCGGGCGCGATAGTCGGCATCATCGGCCCCAACGGCGCGGGCAAATCGACATTGTTCCGCATGATCAATGGCCGCGAGACGCCGGACAGCGGCAGCGTGAAGATCGGGCCGACAGTCAAGCTCGCCTTCGTCGACCAGTCGCGCGAAGGGCTGGGAAACGACAAGAGCGTGTTCGATGCGATAGCAGACGGCCGCGACATCCTGCAGGTGGGCAAATACGAAACCCCCGCCCGCGCCTACATCGGCCGCTTCAACTTCAAGGGCGGCGACCAGCAAAAGATCGTAGGACAATTGTCGGGCGGCGAACGCGGCCGCCTCCACCTCGCGCAGACCCTCATCGCCGGCGGCAATGTCTTATTGCTCGACGAACCGTCAAACGACCTCGACGTGGAAACCCTGCGCGCCCTCGAAGACGCCCTGCTCGAATTCGCCGGCTGCGTCATGGTCATCTCCCACGACCGCTGGTTCCTCGATCGCATCGCCACCCACATCCTGGCGTGCGAGGGCGATTCCAAGTGGACCTTCTTTGACGGCAACTACCAGGAATACGAGGCGGACAAGAAGAAGAGGCTGGGCGAAGAGGGCGCGAAGCCGAAGCGGATACGGTATAAGCCGATTAGTAGGTAGATCCCATGGCCACCAAATATCAGGTTTTTGTTTCGTCGACCTTTACGGACCTAAAGAACGAGCGTCAGGCGGCGGTAGAGGCAATCCTCGCAGCAGGTCATATTCCGGCTGGAATGGAACTGTTCGCTGCTGGTGATGAGTCGCAACTTGAGGTTATTCGCAGGTGGATCGATGATTCTGATGTATATATGCTGATCTTGGGTGGTCGATATGGCTCAGTTGATCCTAGTACTGGGGTCAGTTATACGGAGTTGGAATATGACTACGCAGTGCAGAAAGGGATGCCGTTGTTTGCGGTGGTTCTTTCGGAAAGGGCTATTGATGCCAAGAGCCCCGTGGTTATCAATGAGCATCGGGAATCAAAGAATTCCGATAAGTACGAAAAATTTCGAAAGAAGGTGCTGTCGAAAATATCAAAGGTTGTCGATGATTGCAAGGATATTAAGATTGGAATCCTGGAATCAATAAGGAGCTTGGAACATCGCCATAGCCTGCAGGGCTGGGTGCGATCCAGTGAGTTGAAGGATGTAACCCCACTCATGGCGCAACTATCCACGCTGGTAGAGGAGAACTCGCACCTTAAGAACGTGTTGGCTGAACGTCCGGAAAGTTTGATAACTGCAGATGGAGAAAAGCTTGCAGGGCTAGATGATGAAGTCACAATAACGATAAGCTACAGGCAGGAAGTTAAATCCAACTCCAAGTATTCTTCATCTAACTATTATGACCGGACCAAGCAAATTACTTTGGCCTGGGGGCGGCTGTTTAGCTTATTTGCGCCAGAGCTACTTTCAGGGAAAGCAGATGATTACATGCAGGGCTACATAGCCAAGCAATTATTTGGGGATAGGGTGCTCTATCTAAAAGTAATTGAGCAGGACTTTCAAACTATTAAGGTCCACTTGATGGCCTTGGGGTTAATCGATACGAAATATTCGTCCACGGTTAAGGGCGGCGCGGCGCTATTTTGGCACCTGACTCCTGCAGGCAAGAAGACTATGATGGAGCTAAGGACCATAAAGAAATGAGGCGAATTCCACTCGCAAGTGGAATTCGCCTATCTGGGCTTTTGCCCACCCGGGCTGGCCTCTGTACGATAATTCCGACATACCGGCTGTATTGATAGCACGCGTAGGTCCGATTAGCGTAGCGTAATCGGACGCATGGATAAATGACAGGATACCGAAATGCCCGGCGAATTCCACTTGCAAGTGCACCACTAGGTAATGCATAGCGGACATGGTGAGAGAGCACGCGTAGGTCCGATTAGCGTAGCGTAATCGGACGCATGAATAAATGACAGGATACCGATATGCCAAATTACCGGCGTGCGTTTGTACCGGGCGGCACATGGTTCTTCACGGTGAATCTGCTGCAACGCCACGGCAATGATTTGCTGGTGCGGGAAATCGATCTGTTGCGCAATACGGTGCGACGGGTGCGTGAACGGCACCCTTTTGGCGTCGACGCATGGGTGGTATTGCCGGAGCACCTGCATTGTGTAATGACCTTGCCGCCGGGCGACAGCGATTTCAGCTTGCGCTGGCGCCTGATCAAAAGCGGATTTTCGCGCGCACTCCCCAGAACCGAGCGCCGTTCGGAGGTGCGCGAGGCGGCGGGCGAACGCGGCATATGGCAAAGCACGCGTAGGTCCGATTAGCGTAGCGTAATCGGACGCATGAATAAATGACAGGATAGCGACATGCCCAATTACCGGCGTGCGTTTGTACCGGGCGGCACCTGGTTCTTCACGGTGAACCTGCTGCAGCGCCGTGGCAATGATTTGCTGGTGCGGGAAATCGATCTGTTGCGCAATACGGTGCGACGGGTGCGTGAACGGCACGCTTTTCATATCGACGCATGGGTGGTATTGCCGGAGCACTTGCATTGTGTAATGACCCTGCCGCCGGGCGACAGCGATTTCAGTTTGCGCTGGCGCCTGATCAAAAGCGGATTTTCGCGCGCACTCCCCAAAACCGAGCGCCGTTCGGAAGTGCGCAAGGCGGCGGGCGAACGCGGCATATGGCAAAGGCATTATTGGGAACATCTGATACGCGATGATGCCGATTACCAGAGACACGTGGATTATGTGCACGTGAATCCGTTGAAACACGGGCATGTAAGACGGGTGCAGGATTGGCCGTATTCCACGTTCCATCAATATGTGGAAACGGGTGACTATCCTGTGGATTGGTGTGGCGATGTGGATGTGGACGTGCGGGGTGATGAATGACATGCGTCCGATTACGCTACGCTAATCGGACCTAGGCGGGCTCTTTCGGGGCGTAGCGGGAAGTGGACGCCCACCCGGGGCCACGTGTTCCAGCAGCAGGCGCCCCACTCAGGCGCATTACGCTCATGGCCGGAAGCGGACGCAACGTTCGCCTGCCAGCGCTCCACTAAATTGAGCCAACCTCTTGTGTTTCCTTGTTCTGGAAAGGCCAGACCGGCTCGGGTGGGGCCAATGCGGCTTTCCTGGCCGCTGCCTCTGCTTTCTTTAGCGATGCCGCAGCTTTGCGGGCCGCGAGCTCTTCCTGTGCAATCTGCTTCGCTTGAGCCGCTGCGGCTTTGCGCGCGTCAGCTTCCGCTTTCTTGGCAGCTGCCAGTTCCTGTGCAGCTAACTTGGCCTGCGCTGCTGCCAGTTTTCTTGCTGCTGACGCCTCTTGCGCGGCAATCTTTTTAGCCTCGACTTCAGCCTTCTTGATTTTGGCAGCCTCCAGTGCCGCACGCTTTCTTGCTTCCGCCTCGGCTTGCTTGGCGGCTGCTGCTTGCTTTCTTGCTTCTGCCTCGGCCCTCTTGGCGCCAGCTGCTTGTTCGGCGGCAACCCTCTTGGCTTCGGCTTCCGCCTTCTTCAATGCAGCGGCTTCTGCTGCCGCTTGCTTTCTTGCTTCCGCCTCGGCTTTCTTGACGGCTGCGGCTTGTTCGGCGGCAACCTTCTTGGCCTCGGCTTCCGCCTTCTTCAATGCAGCGGCTTCTGCTGCCGCTTGCTTTCTTGCCTCTGCCTCGGCTTTCTTGGCGGCTGCAGCTTGTTCGGCGGCAACCTTCTTGGCTTCGGCTTCCGCCTTCTTCAACGCGGCGGCTTCTGCTGCCGCTTGCTTTCTTGCCTCTGCCTCGGCTTTCTTGGCGGCAGCTGCTTGTTCGGCGGCAACCCGCTTGGCCTCGGCTTCCGCCTTCTTCAACGCAGTGGCTTCCGCTGCCGCTTGCTTTCTTGCCTCTGCCTCGGCTTTCTTGGCGGCTGCAGCTCGTTCTGCGGCAATCTTCTTGGCTTCGGCTTCCGCCTTCTTCAACGCCGCGGCTTCTGCTGCCGCTTGCTTTCTTGCCTCTGCCTCGGCTTTCTTGGCGGCAGCTGCTTGTTCGGCGGCAACCCGCTTGGCCTCGGCTTCCGCCTTCTTTAATGCGGCGGCTTCCGCTGCCGCTTGCTTTCTTGCCTCTGCCTCGGCTTTCTTGGCGGCAGCTGCTTGTTTGGCGGCAACCCTCTTGGCTTCGGCTTCCGCCTTCTTCAATGCAGCAGCTTCTGCTGCTGCTTGTTTTCGTGCTTCCGCTTCGGCTTTTTTCAATGCCGCCGCGTCCTCGGCACGCTGCCTTGCTTGTTCTATTGCTGCTTTCTTGGCCGCTGCAGCCTCTTGTGCGGCAATGATCTTGGCCACGCGGGCCGCCTCGGCATCCTCGCGGGCTTTATCCCCTGCTTCCTTGGCGGCAAGAGTTTCCTGTTCGGCCAGGGTCTTGTTTTCAACAGCGGTCTCATACGCCGCGCGTGCTTTAGCTGCAGAATCTGCTGCTTGCACTGCGATGATCCGCTTTGCTTCCAGTGACTGCTCGGCTTCTGCCGCTTCCTGATTGGCGGCGTCCATCAATTTTTTGGCGAGGATAAGCGCCTTTTCTGCAACGGCTGCATTCTTTGATGCGTGAATCTCATTGGGTGTTAATCTGACCTTCTTGACCGCCGACATCCAAATCTCCTCCACTAATACGTTAAAGCGTGTGATATGAGTTGCGCCCCGAACGATACAGAACGATCGTTCGCCCGTCAATTCTGACGGCAATTATTTTTGCTCCGAGCTGGGGCGCCAGGTCCCGGGGTGCCAAATCGCGGCTCCGGTTTCCCCGGTGAGGTGGCTACCCCCGGCGTCCGCTTTTCGACGCACCTACCGGCTCCTTGGGGCACGCGGCTGCCGATTGAGGATTGAAGCACGCGTAGGCTGGGGTAAGCTTGCGCACCCCAGCAGGTTTAACCGACCATTGCTGGGGTTCGTACCTCACCGCCAGCCTACGGCGTGATGGCCGCTTCCGAGAAGCGAATTATCGGGCCGGCCACTTGGCGGGCGAAAGAAGGGGCGCTTGCGCGCCCCCTTCAGCTCAGCCGCAGCCGCGAGTGCCTGGGCAGGTGGCCGTTGAGGAAAGCCATCTGCTCAGCGAGATGTTGCCGGATAGATGGTGGCGACGTTGAGTGCTGGTTTCGGAATGAAATCGACCGACATCATCAAGCTCATGGCCATGACTGCCAGGATTGAATAGCCAAAGGACTTTCGCGCCCAGCGCCTGTCATCCGCGCACTTGCGGTCACGCCATGTCGATCTTATCCACGCCACACCCAGCAGGAGCATCACTGCAAGGTAACGCAGGCCCGTGTTGTGGGTAAAAAACAGCAGCAATGCGCACAGCGTAAACACGGCAACATAAAGCGGCATATGTCGCTTTACCCTGGCAACGCCACGAACCACGGGCAGCACAGGTATGGCGGCGCGCGCATAGTCCTGAACATGCAAAATTGCGATGGCGTAGGCATGGGGAAGCTGCCATAGGGCATACATGGCGAACAGGACCAGCGCGGCGAGGTCCAGGTGTCCGCTCGCGGCACAATAGCCCGCCACGGGCGGAGCCGCACCCGCTATGCTACCCACCCACGTGCCGTGCGGACTGCGTTTAAGCCACAGGCTGTAGAGCACCACGTAAACGAGAAGCCCCACAAACGTGACCAGCGTTGTCTGCATGTTGGTATATAAAGCCAGCAGCGACAGTCCGCAAATGGACAGCAGAAAGCCCAGGATCAGGGCGTGGGAGGGAGGAACCCGCTTCTTAACCAACGAGCGGTTCCTTGTGCGCAGCATCAGCGCATCAATATCCCGGTCGATGAAGTTATTGAGCGCGCACCCTCCGCCTATCACCAGCGCAATGCCCGTGAGCGACGCAAGAAATGTCTGTGCGCTCAGATCACCGCGACTGCCCAGAAAGAGGCCGCCTGCGACGGCAATCAGATTGCCGAAAATGATGCCGGGCTTGGTCAGGCCGAGGTAATCCCCGGCAATACGCATGCTTAATGGAGCATGGGCATCATGCGTATGTTTGTGTTGTACATGATCCATAGCGTTCCCGTAACGATGAAGACAATGATAATCAGCGTGTAGATCAATACCATCACATTCCAGCGTTGTGAGGGTGAACTGTCCAGGTGCAGGAAGAAGTGCATTTGTGCAATGAGCTGCAGTATCGCCAGGATAACGATCGCCGTCAGGGAAATCGAAACTGGCAATTTCCCGCTCATCACCATGCCAAAGGAAGCGAGAGTAAGCAGCAGCGATATGATGAAGCCGATGGTATTGCCGCGGTAGGAACCGTGGCTGTGTGTCTGATCAATCTGCATATTAGAGAACCCCCATGAGATAGACCACGGTGAAAACCACGATCCAGACGATGTCCAGAAAGTGCCAGAACAGGCTAAGCCTCAAAAGGCGTGAAGTGATGGCCGGCGTGATGCCCTTGGCGAAGAGTTGCCACATCATCACGCTCATCCAGATCAGGCCGACGCTGACGTGGGCGCCGTGCGTGCCGACCAGGCTGAAAAAGGCCGAAAGAAAGCCGCTCCTGTCAGGGCCGTTGCCTTCCATGACCAGATGCCTGAATTCATGCACTTCCATTCCGACAAATCCCAGTCCCAGCAAGGCGGTCAACAGCAGCCATTTCAGGGTCGCCGAACGTGCCCCGCGGTGCAATGAGATCATGGCAAAGCCGTTGGAGAAGCTGGAAAACAGCAGGAACATGGTTTCGACGAAGACATAGCGCAGGTCGAACAGTTCATTGCCGGTCGGGCCCCCCGCATAGCTGTGGCGCATGACCGCGTAAGTCGCAAAGAGCGAGGCGAAGAGAATGCAGTCGGTCATCAGGTAGACCCAGAAGCCGAATACGGCATTCTCCTTCGCATCGTGACCATGATCATGATGCGCATGGTCCGGCTGTAGCGTTGCAGCAGATGTAATGGTAGCGCTCATGAAAATTACCCCTGGGTTATGAGTTCGTGTCCGGCCAGGTACGAAGAACCGCCCGCCGTGGAAGCCGAGCCGCCGCTTTCGATTCTGGCGACTTCTTCGGCAGAGAGCATGTAGTCAACATCCTCGTCGCTGGCGCGGTAGATAACCGTCGCCACCATCGCAAGCGAGCTCGCCATGACTATCCACCACATATGCCAGATGATGGCGAAACCGAATACGAAGGTGATCGCGCCCATTACCACGCCGACTCCGGTATTCCTGGGCATGTGTATCGGGGCGAAGGGCGCTTCTGCGCGGTGATTGATCCCGTTTTCCTTCATGTATGCGAACTGATCCAGTGCGTCAACGTGGGGGATCTTCGCGAAGTTGTAGAAAGGAGGCGGAGAGCTCACGGCCCACTCCAGGGAATGGCTGTTCCAGATGTCGCCTGTCGCATCCCTGAGCGCCTCGCGGTTCCTGATGCTCACGGCGAGCTGGACGATCTGGCAGAAAATGCCATAGGCGATGACCAGGGCACCCGCGAGCGCCACCAGGAGGTAAGGCTGCCAGGCCGGGTTGTCGTAATGGACCATGCGGCGCGACATGCCCATGAAACCCAGCGCATAGAGTGGCATGAATGCCAGGTAGAAACCCACGAGCCATGCCCAGAAGGCGCGTCGCCCCCACTTCTCATCCAGCTGGAAGCCGAACATTTTCGGGAACCAGTACGAAAATCCGGCAAAATACCCGAACAGCACGCCTCCGATCAGCGTGTTGTGGAAATGGGCAACCAGGAATTCGCTGTTGTGCAGCACGAAATCGGCGCCGGGAACGGAGAGGAGCACCCCGGTCATGCCGCCGATGGCGAATGTCACGATGAAGCCTATGGTCCAGAGCATCGGGGTCGTAAATTCGATCCGGCCGCGGTACATCGTGAAAAGCCAGTTGAATATCTTCACGCCAGTGGGGATCGCGATCACACCAGTCGCGATTCCGAAGAACGCATTCACGTCAGCGCCTGCGCCCATCGTGAAGAAGTGGTGCAGCCAGACGACGAACGAGAGGAAGGCGATCGCAATGGTCGCATAGACCATCGATTTGTAGCCGAAAAGCTTCTTCCTGGAGAAGGTCGAGACGACTTCGGAAAACATGCCAAAGGCGGGCAAGAGAACGATGTATACCTCGGGGTGCCCCCATATCCACAGCAGGTTCGGGAACATCATCTGGTTTCCGCCCATGCCGTTCGTGAAAAAATGCATGTCCAGGTAACGATCCAGCGTCAGCAGGAGAAGGGTGACGGTGAGCACCGGGAATGACAGCATGATGAGAACGGTCGTCACCAGGATGGTCCAGGTAAACACGGGCATTTTCATCAGCGACATGCCGGGCGCGCGCATTTTCAGGATGGTCACGAAAAAATTGACCCCGGTCAGCAAGGTGCCGACGCCGCCCAGCTGCAGGCTCCAAATCCAGTAATCCACGCCGGGGCCGGGGCTGAACTGCGTCTCTGACAGCGGCGGGTAGCCTGTCCAGCCGGCCTGGGAGAAGTCACCGACCGCCAGGGACACCATGACCAGCGCGGCGCTTGCAGCGGTCATCCAGAAGCTCACCGAGTTCAGGAAAGGAAAGGCGACGTCCCTTGCCCCGATCTGGAGCGGGACAACCACGTTCATCAGCCCGATGAAGAAAGGCATCGCCACGAATATGATCATGATCGTGCCATGTGCGCTGAAGATCTGGTTGTAGTGCTCAGGCGGCAGGAAGCCATGTGCCGCCCCTTCGGAGAAGGCCTGCTGGAACCGCATCAGGAGCGCGTCTGCAAAGCCGCGCAACAGCATGATGGCCGCGAGGATGAGATACATGACGCCGATTCTCTTGTGATCGACGCTCGTGAGCCATTCCTTCCAAAGGTAGCCCCAGTGCCCCTGCCGGGTGATCCATCCCAGGATCAACGCGCCCAGCACGGCGGAAAATCCCACCGCGCTCATGATGATGGGGTTGGTGTAAGGTATCGCTGAAAGAGTGAGTCTTCCGAAAAGCGCTGTTTCGTACATTTTGATCTCCTCCTACTTTTGAGCCTGCGCCAGGCTGACAGAGTTTTGGTTCGATGCCGACATTTCGTGCCCCCCCGCAAATTTCCGCAGGATGGACTGGAACAGTCCAGGCTGCACTGCCGAGAAGAGGATCGGCGCTGCGGGCTCGTCCGGCGTCTCGAGTTTCCTGAAGCGCGCCGCGTCCAGCATGTTCCCCCCGGTCTTGGTCTGCGCGACCCAGTCCTGGAAATCCTGCGGATAGGTCGCATGTACGCTGAAATGCATCGAGGTGAATCCTTCGCCGCTGAACTGCGTGTTCAGGCCATGGTATGTTCCTGGCTTATCGGCGAGGAGGTTCAGTTCAGTCTGCATGCCTGCCATCGCGTAGATCTGGCTGCCCAGGCGCGGGATGAAAAAGGAATTCATCACCGTGTCTGACGTGATGTGGAAAGTGATCGGCGTTTTTGCGGGAATGACCAGGCGGTTGACCGTCGCCACACCCTGCTCCGGGTAGATGAACAGCCATTTCCAGTCCATCGCGACCGCCTCGATGACAAGCGGTTTGACGCTGGATGCGATGGGCTTCTCCGGGGTGAGCGCGTGAGTGGATTTCCAGACTATGGTGCCCAGCATGATGATGATCACCGTAGGGATGGTCCACACCACCAATTCGATCGCATGGGAATGCTCCCATTTGGGCGTGTAAGTCGCGTTCTTGTTGCCGGCCCGGTATTTCCAGGCAAAGGCAAAAGTCATGATGATGACGGGGATCACAACGATCAGCATCAGCCCGAGCGCGGTGAAGATAAGATGCTTTTCATCTGCGGCTACGGGTCCCTTGGGATCCATAAGGGTCCAGGGACTATTACCGCAATCTCCTTCGCAGGCGAATGCCAGACTGGGGAACAACAACAGGGACGCAAACACGTACAAAAGTTTTTTCATAATATTCACAATATCAATTAACAAAAAACTGAGATTAGAGATCAATGAAACACTAATATACCTATACGCTGACTTACCCCGATTTCAGCGGCGACGCGTCGCCTGTTGTTTCAACCGTTCAATTTCGGAGTAAATTCATCAATAAAATCCTGCAGCGGCACTGGGCCTGCGAAAGCAGTTCAAGCACCTCCATCTATTCCTGATTGTTTCCATTAGCTTTATTCGTCACCATGATGTCAGTATGGTATTGAATGGGCGTACTTTTTTGTATTCGTGTAATTTCAGTAATTTTTGAAATATACCATAAAGTCCGAAATTGCAACTAATCTGGTCGAGTATTTTTTGCCTGAGGGGGCACAAGCTGGGCGAGAAGATGGCCGCGCGCGAAGACGAAATGCGCAGTTGGCGACTATTGCAGCCGGCTGCGGGGCTCGTCAGGCGCGTCCAGGCCATTGGGCCGGCGACATGTTTTTGTTCCGGGCGAAGGCACCGCTCGTCGCCCTGATTCACGCTGACACGACCCACCAACGCGCGAGAGCAAGACTCGCCGAGCAGAGTGCGATACCCGTCACGTCTCGGTCACGCAAACGGAAAGCGTGCCATCACTAATTGGACCGCTTGCACCGAAATATTCGGACATGTGCGGAATGCCTGGTTCGTGCGAGGGGAGCGTTACTTCAGGAGCCCGTGCGTCTGTGGTTTCCATCGCGACGCTGCGGCGGTGCCGGGGTTGAAGTAGAATAGGTTCGCTGTTGGCGTCATAGCTGCCACAAGGAGATCGGCAGAAGCGTCCCAGGAACGGACGTAACGTGGCGGTCTCCAATTTCGAAAACCAATTGAGTTACGGAAGAAACTCAAGTCGCTTGACGCGCAGGCGGAAAAAGCCATGTCTCACTCTACCCCGAAAAAAATACTGCGTGACGTATTTGGTTATTCCCATTTTCGAGGCAATCAGGAAAATGTCATTGCGCACGTAACGCGCGGCGGAGACGCTTTGGTGTTGATGCCGACGGGAGGCGGCAAGTCCCTTTGTTACCAGATCCCGGCTCTCTGCCGCAATGGACTGGGAATCGTGGTTTCTCCCTTGATCGCCCTGATGCAGGACCAGGTGGATGCGCTGAAGCAGCTTGGCGTTGCGGCAGCCTTTCTCAATTCCAGTCTCGACGCCCATGCCGCGCGCGAGGTCTATCGGCAGCTGGTCGGGGACGAGCTGAAGCTGCTGTATGTCGCGCCTGAGCGCCTGATGACCGAGGATTTCCTGAATCTCTTGGAACGCTTGCAGCAGGGCAACGGCATCGCCTTGTTTGCCATCGACGAGGCGCATTGCGTTTCGCAATGGGGGCACGACTTCCGCCCGGAGTATCGCGAGCTTGCCGTGTTGCATCAGCGCTTTCCCGAGGTGCCGCGCATCGCGCTCACCGCCACGGCGGATGCGCCGACGCGGCGCGAGATCGTCGAGCGCCTGGGTCTGGATCAGGCGGGCCAATTCGTCTCCAGCTTCGACCGTCCCAACATCCGCTACCGCGTAGCGCAGAAAAACAACGCCCGCCAGCAGTTGCTGGCCTTTCTCGAAGCCGAGCACCCGGACGATGCAGGCATCGTCTATTGCCTGTCGCGCAAGAAAGTCGAGGAGACCGCGGCGTGGCTCAAGGAGCAAGGCTGGGACGCACTGCCCTACCATGCCGGAATGGACGCCGCCACGCGCCACGCCAACCAGCGGCGCTTCCTGCGTGAGGAGGGCGTGCTCATGGTCGCCACCATCGCGTTCGGCATGGGGATAGACAAGCCCAACGTGCGCTTCGTGGCGCATCTGGATCTGCCCAAGAGCCTGGAGTCCTATTATCAAGAAACCGGCCGCGCCGGCCGCGATGGCTTGCCGGCCGATGCATGGATGGCTTATGGCTTGGGCGATGTCGTGTCCATGCGCCAGATGCTGCTCTCCGGCGACGCCCCCGATGAGCGCAAGCGCGTCGAATTGCAGAAACTCGATGCCCTGCTCGGCTTCTGCGAATCCACGGCCTGCCGCCACCAGGCGATATTGCGCTACTTCGGTGAAGAGCATCCCGGCGACTGCGGCCAGTGCGACAACTGCCTCACCCCGGTGGAGACCTGGGATGCCACCCAGGCCGCGCAGATGGCGCTTTCCTGCGTCTACCGCACCGGCCAGCGCTTCGGCGTGGTCCATCTCATCGACGTGTTGCTGGGCCGAGCCACCCCCAAGGTCGAGCAATTCAGCCATCAGCAGCTCAGCACCTTCGGCATCGGCCGGGAACTGGCACCGCAGCAATGGAGCAGCGTCTATCGCCAGCTCGCCGCCAGCGGCTTAATCGACGTGGACATTGAAGGCTATGGCGGCCTGAAGCTCTCGGAAGCCGCGCGCCCGGTGCTGCGCGGCGAACAGCAGGTTTGGCTGCGACGCGACGCCGCCCCCGCCCGGCGCCGCTCCAGCAAGGCCGAGCGCGAAGCGCGCCGCCGCCAGCCTTTCCAGGGCGCGCACGAAGACCTGCTGTGGCGGGCGCTCAAGGCGCGGCGCCTGGAGCTTGCGCGCGAACAGGGCGTGCCGCCCTATGTCATCTTTCACGACAGCACCCTGCTCGAAATCATGGAGCGCAAACCGCGCACGCTGGATGAGATGGCACAGATCAGCGGCGTGGGCGAGGCCAAGCTGGCGAAGTATGGCGAGGCGTTCCTGCGGGTGGTGGAGGATGGCGGACGCGACAAAAGCTAACCTACCAATGTCTGCTTTGCGAAGCCGCAAGGTCGGCTTAGGGCACGCTGCTGCCGATTCGGGATTGAAGTACAATCGGTCCGCTTACGTTACAAGAGCGGAAATATGCGGGGTGACTGAAGAGTCCCACTTGCGGACGTAACTATGTGCGGTCCAATTTCGGAATAAATGGCATCTGAGCTGACCCCATTTGTTCATGGGAAGCAGATCTTCATAATAACGACGGGATACTTTTATTGACCCCGTTTACTTACGGGTTGCCTTATGACTCCAAGCATGATGCTCAAGATTCTAGTGGGATTGGGGGTCTGCGGCTGGGTTATGGAGGGTTTTTGCTATGTTCGCCTTAGCAATATTGATAATGGCGAGTGGGAACGCCTTGGTAGCCCGACCTTTTTCCTTCGGCATGTGAGCATACTCCGGTCGATAATCTTCTTCTATGGAGCGCGGTTTCGCAGGCTTGACGACACATTGTTATCATTTTTCGCGTGGGCAATGGTCGCCGCCAATTCGAGTATGTACGGTATAGCTGGGTGGCTGGTTTTTCTTCACTTCGAGCATGCGCACTGCTGTGGCATTCCGTGACTAGACTGTAATCGATCGCAACCCTGGGAAACGTAGCGTGAGGACGCACAAATGCACCGCAGTCTAATATGATGAAACATTGGCTCGCAATTCTCGTCCCAGCCATTTTTGCTATGGTAGTGGGGGTGCTGGCTAGTGATGCCATTTGTCTGCTGCGCCTTCGAGCTAAACACAGGGAGATATGGGCGGGGCTCGGCGAACCCAGATTCTTTCATCAGCGGCCCAGTAGTAAATGGGCATTGCTTCAGTTCTTTTACTTGGGTAAGTTTCGGCAGCTTGACGATCCTGTTTTATCAACTTTCGCATGGGCAGGAATGATTTTGGAGGTGGTTGGGGTCGCGGCGACAGTGATTCTTTTCGTAGATGTTGCCCGATCCGCTGTAAGTAACTGGTGAACTCGCCACGAAGAAGAAACAATGGATCGGGTCACAATGAACGGTGCCAGCAATGCCCATCATTAGCGCGCGTAGGGTGGGTGGAGCGCAGCGATACCCACCGGGTGGCTGCCGATATTGATGGGTATCGCTGCGCTCCACCCATCCTAAAAAAATGTCGGCTTCCGCGAAGACGAAATGTCTCTTCAGGGCACAACTCAGAAGTCAGCCACACCACCCGAAACGTCCGCCAAGCCGCGCATGGCGGACATGCCGCCCGCGACCAAATCCGTCCACTATAGCTGGAACCATATGCATTATTGATGCCCTTGCCGGCACATTCCCGCCACATCGGGCCACCCCCGCTGCCGCACCGCTTCGACGCCAGCGCGCAGAATGATTTGCCCGGGCGCGCGCCATCGGCTAAGCTACGGTCAGTGCAGGGCTTGCCAGTGAATTCATTACTGATGGACGAAATGGAGCAATACGGACCGCGCGAGATCACCACGCCATTCAGGCCTATTCCGCTGACCATCCCGGAAGGGATGAAGCACAACGAGTTTTTCAACAGCACCGAGAACCTGAATGATCTGGTCCAGAACAACGGGTTGCTGGTGAACCCGGAGAACCTGCTGCTGTACCGCAAGGCGCTGGGACACAGCACCGAGTTCGATTGCTCGATCATCTATAACACCTCGAAGACCATTCTCAACCCGCTGGGCCGCCCGGTCCGGCGCACCCAGGTGGCGGAGCATGTGAAGCGCATCTGGGACCGGATGAACCAGATCATCATCGACTACATGCTGGAGCAGTATCCCGACCCGGACGAAGCGCTGGTGCTGGCCGGCGAAGCCAGCCTGGATGCCACGTGGCCGCTGAGTTCGCCGGGCGTGCCCAGCATCCGCATGCTGCACAATCACTTCATCGTGTTTCCCAAGGATGAATTGCGGCGCGCGCGGTTGGCCGATGCGGACAACCCCAATCTTACCGACGGCGGCCAGCACAGCCTGTTTCAGGCCTACATGCGCGACGTGTACCGGGAATTTTTCGGCAAGGCGCTCAATTTCAGGATACTCAAGCCTGCCAGCGAGGCGGATGCCAGAATCGAGCTGACCGGCTATCCCCAGGGTCTGCCCAGTTGGGAAATCGAAGGCGGCGCGGAGGCGCTCAAAAGCATACAGTTCTGGAAGGAATACGACGAGATCCTCAAGGGCTTCCTGGATTTCTACCGCACGTTTTTTTCCCAGGTTTCCACCCACAATGCGCCCATCCTGCCGGATGTCCATTTCCCGGAGCAGGTCGAGAGCGTGCTCCTCTTCAACAACGATTTCATGAAGACCGCGAAGAAGGTGCGCGAGCACTGCATGGTCGATGCAAAATACGCCAATGCGATCCGCTGGCAACCCGCCTTCAAGCAAATCATCTATCGCAACGATGCGGGCAAGCTGATCGTCACCATCAGTCAGAATTCGATAGGCAACGCAATCACCGAACTGCTGGGCGTGGTCGTGAACAGGACGCCGGACGAAGCGGCATATGCCCGATACGAGCCCGCCCTGGTGGGGCGCCTGCTGGAAGTCAGGCGGCGCCTGGTCGAGGCAGACCTCGGCGAAGGCCTGGCCACCGCGCACTGGCCAAGCGCCTGACTGCGGCCTGCATGGCACGCGCCCGGATGGCGCGGATGCGATCGGGCTTTTCACCAGCGAGCTGATACAGCCGGCCGCGAAGCGCATGAAGCCGCTCCGGATTGAATTACAATCGTTCCACGTTTCACACAAGAGAAAAGCGATGCAGGGTGGCCGCGCCGTCCCGGCAGGCGGCATTTCGAGCGTGGAGGTCATGCAAATGAGCGAGAGCACGAACAGCCTAGCCGGCAAGGTGGCGCTGGTCACGGGCAGCAGCCGCGGCATCGGACGCAGCATTGCGCTGGCATTGGCCGCGGCAGGCGCGAAGATCGCCCTTAATTTCCGCAGCCGCGAGCACGAGGCCATGCAGGTGCGCGCGGAGCTGGAGCACGCCGGCTATCGCTGCGTCGCGGTGCAGGCGGACGTCTCGGCCTCGACCGAGGTGACGCGGATGGTCGAGTCGGTGGAGGCCGCGCTGGGCGGGGTGGACATTCTGGTGAATAACGCGGGCATCGCCACGCCGCGCGCCATCGAAGCCCTCACCGAGGCGGACTGGGACGAGACCATGGCGGTCAATCTCAAGTCTGTGTTCCTGGTCACGCAGGCCGTGCTGCCGCACATGCGCGCGCAGGGATGGGGCAGGATCATCAACATGTCGTCCACGGCCATTCAGGTGGGCGGCATCGTGGGTCCGCACTACACGGCATCCAAGGCGGGAGTCTGGGGGCTGACGCATGCCTATGCCGCCCAATTGGCCGGTGCGGGCATTACGGTGAATGCGGTCGCCCCTGCCCTGATCGAGACCGAGATGATCGCCGGCATGCCGAAGGCCCAGCCGGGGCGCATCCCCGTCGGGCGCCTGGGCACGCCGCAGGAGATCGCGGACGTGGTGGTGATGCTGGCGCGCAATGGCTATATCACGGGCCAGACCATCAATGTCAACGGCGGCTTGTATATGAGCTAGCCCGCGCCGGGCCGCGCCCGGCAGGCGGTGTAATCCGAAACAGCACGGCCGAATGGGGGCTGGCCCGCTGGCTGGCAGCCAAAAGTTGCAGTAAACTGATCAAGTTTGCTGCTACAACGCGGAACCCTGCCGGACTGCATCATCACCCCGCGAGCAAACAGCCCCGTCGCTTTACCCATACCACGATACGCCCTGATGCCTGAAGTTGTTCTGACCCACGGCGGGCGTTTGGCATTTCACCATTCAAGGAGACGGCACATGAAAGATGAAATAGATTTCGACAACAGTTTTCTGGCGCCGCTGCTGATTGCCGGGGTCGCCCTGTTCTTCGTGATCATCGTGACCGTGTATTCGCTCGCGAACCACTACCAGGTGCACTGACCCCGCTCGCAGCCCGCGCGCTCGCCATTGAACGCAGTGGCGGCGCCGCGCAGGCTCAGTGCAGCTTGACCTGCGGGTCTATGCCGCGGCGCAGGATGTGCAGCAGGCTGATGAGTATCGCGCGCGGCCAGCCGTAGAGCGCGGCCTGGTGCATCTTGTACAGCGAGAGGTAGACGAAGCGGGCGATGAAGCCCGAGACCATCATGCTGCCCGCCAGCCCGCCCATGAGGCTGCCCACGGTGGAATAGCGGCCCATGGCCACGAGCGAGCCGTAGTCGCGATAGGTGTAGACGAGCGGCGCGCGCCCTTTCAGGCGGCGCGCGATGGTTTTCGCCAGCAGGGCGGCCTGCTGGTGGGCGGCCTGCGCGCGCGGCGGCACGGTGTTCCCCTGCTCGTCCATGGGACAGGCGGCGCAGTCGCCGATCGCGAAGATGTTTTCGTCGCGCGTGGTCTGCAAGGTGCCGGTGACGACGAGCTGGTTGATGCGGTTGCTCTCCAGGCCGGCAATGTCCTTCATGAAATCCGGCGCCTTGATGCCCGCCGCCCACACCTTGAGCGCGGCGGGGATCATGCCCCCGCCCTCGGTCACGATGCCCTGCGCATTCACCTCCACCACGCGCTGGTTCACATGCACCGTCACGCCCAGGGCACGCAGCTCGCGTTCGGCGGCGGCCGCGAGGCGCAGCGGCAGCGCGGGCAGGATGCGCGGCCCGGCCTCTATGATGTGCAGCTTGATGTGCCGCGCGGGGTCTATGGTGTCGAGGCCATAGGCCGAAAGCAGGCGGGTGACGTGGTGCAGTTGCGCGGCCAGCTCCACGCCGGTGGCGCCCGCGCCCACGATGGCCACGTCGAGCTGCCCCGCTTCGATGGGGCGGCCCAGAGTGTGCGCCCTGAGCATGGAATCGAGCAGCTTGCGCTGAAAACGCTCCGCCTGCGGCGTGGTGTCGAGGAAGAGGCAATGCTCCTGCACGCCCTTGATGCCGA
>DATFUZ010000036.1:0-4437 GCA_035260545.1 Gallionellaceae bacterium
CAAAGCCCGCAGTCATTCTAGCCCATCCCGTGCCCTTGATGTCCATGCGCGGAAATACCATTCCGGCACTTTCATCGCGGGGAATCCAGAAACATGTCCATGCGCATACTCAACCGCTCCTTTTCCGGCGGCGAGATCACCCCCGAGCTGTTCGGGCGGCTCGACCTCCCCAAGGTGCAGGAATCGCTCGCCCTGTGTCGCAACTTCATCGCCCTGCCGCACGGCCCGGTGGTGAACCGCCCCGGCACCGAGTTCGTCAAGGAGGTGAGGGACTCCACGCAAGCGACCCGGCTCATTCCCTTCAGCTACAACAACGAACAGACGTTCGCCATCGAGCTGGGCGCGGGTTATTTCCGCTTCCATACCCAGGCTGCGACCCTGGCATACGCGGCGCCCGCAGCATATAACGCGGCCACGACCTACAACCCCGGGGACATGGCGTCATCCGGCGGATCGAACTATTACTGCATCGCAAGCACCACCGGCAACGCCCCGCCCAACGCGACATACTGGTACGCGCTGCCTTCCGATCTCACCTACGAGATTCCGAACCCGTATGCAGCCGCCGACCTGATGGACATTCACTATACGCAATCGGCGGACGTGCTCACGCTGTGCCACCCGAACCACCCGATCATGGAGCTGCGCCGCTATGGCGCGACAAACTGGCAATTGAATATCGTCGGTTTTACCCCCACGATTTCAGCCCCTTCCGGGAGTGGAACGGCTGGAGCGTCTAATACTTACAGTTATGTGGTCACAGCGTACTCCGGGACTTCAGTAGGCGGCATTGCACTTCCGGTGTACGAGTCTCTGCCGTCTTCCGCTGCTTCGTGCACAAACGACCTCACAGAAGCGGGAGCGTATAACACTTTAACGTGGAATCCCGTGGTAGGGGCCTGGGGCTACAACGTCTATCGGCAAGTGAGCGGCACGTACTACTTCATCGGTGCGGCGAACGGAACGGCTTTCAAGGATGACTCCAGCAGGAACACCACTACCAGGGTACCGCCGGTAGCGGGTTCTGGCACTTTACCCCCCGGTGGCCTCGTGGCCACGCCAACGGTCGCGACGGGATTTACCAATGTAACGGTTACAGCGACTGGAACTGGCGCCGCAAGCTATAAATACGTAGCGACTGCCATAGGCGCTGGCGGTTCCGAGTCATACATGTCCAACGTCGCCGCGTGCACCAACAACCTTGCCACCAGCGGCAATTTCAACACCATCACCGTGCCGGCGGTGGGTGGTGCGACTCGTTACAACATCTACAAATACTCAAATGGCATCTATGGCTATATAGGTCAACTCGGCGATGGCAACACTTTCGTAGACAACAACATCACACCTGACATCAGCATTACGCCGCCGCTCTACGAAACGTCCATGAGCGCCCCCGGCGACTATCCTGCCGCCGTCGCCTACTACCAGCAGCGCCGCATCTTCGCGGGCAGCGCCAACCAGCCGCAGAACGTGTGGGCCACCCGCAGCGGCACCGAGACGGATATGTCCTACACCATTCCGACTCGTGACGACAACCGCCTCGCCTTCCGCATTGCCGGGCGCGAGGCCTCGGCCATCCGCCACATCGTCCCCATGCAGGATCTGCTCTTCCTCTCCGCCTCCTGCGAATGGCGCTGCACCTCATCCACCGGCGTCCTTACCCCCGCCACCATCAACGTCCAGCCCCAATCCTACGTCGGCGCCAACAACGTCCAGCCCGTCGTCGTCGGCAATGCCGTGCTCTATGCTGCCGCGCGCGGCGGCCACATCCGCCAGATGGGCTACAACTGGCAGATCAACGGCTACCAGTCCACCGACGCCAGCATCTTCGCCCCGCACCTGTTCGACTACAACACCATAGGCGACATGGCCTACAGCCGCGGCCCCGTGCCCATCCTGTGGTGCGTCTCTTCCACCGGCAAACTCCTCGGCATGACCTGGCTGCCCGAGCAGCAGATCTCCGCCTGGCACCAGCACGACACCGGCAACGGCGACGCCTTCGAGTCGATCTGCACGGTGGCGGAGAACAACGAAGACATGCTCTACGCCATCGTGCGCCGCACCATCAACGGGGTGACGAAGCGCTACGTCGAGCGCCTGCACACCCGGCTATACAGCACACTGGCCGATGCGCACTACGTCGATTGCGGCGCCGCCTACACCGCGCCGGTGCTGAGCGGCAGCTATGCGCTCGGCGGCGTCACGCTCACCTGCACCATTGCCAATCACGGCCTCACCAGCGGCAACACCTACTGGTTCACCTTTTCCGACAGCAGCTACGGGTCGGCCCCCGGCGGCCAGCCCTACGTCGTCACCGTCGTCGACGCCAACACCTTCACTATCGAGGTGACGACGCCAGCCTCCACGTCGGGCACCGTCACCTGGCTGCCCAACAGCGTCAGCGGCCTCACCTGGCTGGAGGGCATGACGGTCAATATCCTCGCCGATGGCGCAGTGCTTCCGCAGCAGACCGTGACCGGCGGCACGCTCACCTTGCCCGTGGGCGTGAACACCGCCCACATCGGCCTGCCCATCACCGCGCAGATCCAGACCCCACCCGCCGCGCAGGCAATCGATCCCGCCATGGGGCAGGGCCTGCCCAAGAACATCAACAAGGTCTTCCTGCGCACCTGGCGCAGCAGCGGCATCCTCGCGGGGCCGGATTTCAACCGCCTCGTGCCCTACCACCAGCGCACCACGGAAAACCCCGGCACCGCGCCGGCCATGGTCAGCGACGAAATCGAAATCGTGCTCGACGCGGCGTGGAGCACCAGCGGCCAGGTGTGCATACAGCAGAGCGACCCGCTGCCGCTAGACATCGCGGCGATGACCCTGGAGATCGCAACCGGAGGAGGAGTGTAAATGCCAGTACCAGAGAGTAGTCCGTCAAGCAGTTCTTCGAACTGGTGGGACACATACAAAGGCCCCATTGGGAAAGGCGGCAAGGCTGGCTACGAGGCCGCCTCGGCGCGCACCGACGCAATCAAGAAAAATAACATACTGGGCTTCGAAGCCCAGCAATATGCCAACCAGGCCGCCATTGCCGGCTACCAGGCCCAGCTCGACCAGCAAGCCGGCGCCCTTCGCGTGCAAAATGCACAACTCCAGACCGCCGGCCAATTCGGCGCCAGCCGCGCGCGCCTCGCCGCCAGCGGCATAGACCTCGGCCAGGGCTCCGCCACCGACGTCCTCGCCTCTACCGAATATATGGGCGAGCGCCAGGCCATGACGATACGCGACGACACCAACCGCCAGGTCTGGCAAGACCAGGTCCAGCAATACCAGGACCAGCAGCAGGCCAGGCTCAGCAAGATGCAGATGGCCAATCCCGACATGGCTGCCTTCAAGAGCATGCTCGGCAGCGCAGCCTCCTTTGCCATAACCGGCTGATGCGGCGCATCCCGCCCCGCCCGCATTTCAATTCAAGGTAGACACCATGCCCAGCATACCTGCAAACAATTCCGAGTTCGGTTCCAGCCAGCCCCAAGCGGGCGGCCTGCAAACGCCGCGCGACACCAGCCCCCCAAGCACCCGTTCCCAAGCCGCCAGCGCCGATCAAGCGGAAACGCAGGCCACCTTCAACGAAGCCGGCGTGCGCAGCGCCCAGGCCAACTGGCTGGACGGCCTCAACAATCTGCTCTATGCCCCCGGCACCGGCTACCTCAACCAGCGCGGTGCTGCCGCCGTCGGCAGCTACGGCGCCCTCCAGGGCGCCATCAACAAACTCAACCAACAAGCGCAAGACAGCCTCGCCAACGACACCCAGCGCGCCATCTTCACCGACGCCGCCGCCCCCATCATCAACGCCGCCCAGGCCCGCATCCAGCAGCATGCCCAGACCCAGGGCCGCGTCTACGACGCCGACGCCTCCCGCGCCCGCGCGCTTTCCGCGCGCGACCTCGCCGTCAACGCCTGGAACCCCGCACCGGGCGCGGATAACGGCAACTACCGCCAAGGCGCCGCCATCCTGCACAACGAACTGGAAAACCAGTTCCGCCACACCTGGGGCGACCCCGGCACGGCGGACAACCAAACCCTGTGGAACCACTTCCTACAGCACGGCCCCAATGGCGACGACGGCATGGCCTCGCTCACCACCGGCGTCGTCAACCGCCTGCTCGCCAGCGACCAGCCCCATGACGCCCAGACCTTCCTCGGGCAAGTCCAGCACACCCTGCCTGCGCCCACCCGCGACAAACTCAAGCAATTCGTCACCGCCGCCCTCGACCAGCACGCAGGGCTGAGCGCCGCCCTCAAGGTTCAGGCCACCGGCAGCGACCCCGCCGCCCAGCAGCAAAAGCTCGACACCCTGCGCGACAGCGGCCACATCAGTACCGAGGCCCACACCATCGCCACCCACAAAATCCAGGCCGATCAGGCAGCAAAAGCCGCCGCCCAGCAGCAAAACGACACCCAAACCCTGCAAAAAGTCTG
>DATFUZ010000037.1:0-60582 GCA_035260545.1 Gallionellaceae bacterium
CTTGGGCGTGAAAAGGCCAAGGAAGCTCTGCGCCGAAGCGAAGAACAGCGAGCCGTGCAGGTCGTACACCTTCCAGCCGTGTTCCTCGGTGGAGATGCGCACTTCCATGCTCTTGGCGTGCTCCCAGGCGAAGGCCAGCGCCGAGATGATGATGCCCACGATCACCGCAATCGCCAGATCGGTGACGACGGTAACTGCCGCGACCGTCAGGCCTACCACGATGTCGGTCCGGGGCACCTTGCCGAACAGGTTGAAGCTGCCCCATTCGAAGGTCTTTTCCGACACCACGAACATCACGCCGATCAGCGCGGCCAGCGGAATCATCTCGATCCACTTGTGAGCAAACAGGATGAACGACAGCAGGAACAGAGCGGCCGTGATGCCGGAAAGCGTCTTCACCGCGCCGTTGGTCACGTTGATCATGCTCTGGCCTATCATCGCGCAGCCGCCCATGCCGCCGAAGAAGCCGGTGATGACATTGGCCACGCCCTGCCCCACGCAGGCGCGGTTGGGCATGCCGCGGGTATCGGTCATGGTGTCGATCAGGTTCAGCGTCAGCAGCGACTCGATCAGGCCGATGGCGGCGAGAATCAGGCTGTAGGGAAACACGATCTTGAACGTCTCCCAGTTGAGCGGCACATCGGGAATATGGAAGGGCGGCAGCCCGCCGGCGATGGAGGCCATGTCGCCCACCGTCTTGGTGTGGATGCCGCTGAAGATCACCAGCAGCGAGGTGACCACGATGGCGACCAGCGTAGACGGGATGACTTTCGTAAAGCGCGGCAGCATATAGATGATGACCATGGTCAGCGCGACCAGCCCCAGCATGACATAGAGCGGCGTGCCGCTCATCCAGGCCTCGGTGCCGTCTGCCAGCCTGGTCTTGAAGTGGCCGAGTTGCGCCATGAAGATCACGATGGCCAGGCCGTTGACGAAGCCCAGCATCACCGGATGCGGCACCATGCGGATGAACTTGCCCAGCTTGGCCAGGCCGAAGCCGATCTGCAGCACCCCCATCAGCACCACCGCAGCGAAGAGATACTGCACCCCGTGCTGCGCCACCAGCGCCACCATCACCACTGCCAGCGAACCCGCCGCGCCCGAGATCATGCCCGGACGGCCGCCGATGAGCGACGTGATCAGCCCCACCAGAAAGGCGGCATACAAGCCCACCAGCGGATGCACATGCGCCACCAGCGCAAAGGCGATGGCCTCGGGCACCAGCGCCAACGCCACGGTGAGTCCGCTGAAAAGATTGGTGCGGATTTCGGGAATATTATTTATTTTCATGCCTGTCTCAAACAAAAACCTGCCCGCGCCGCGCCTGCGGCGTGACTTTGGCTATCCTTAAAGGAACTCGGGAACGCACCGGCAAACGGTGCGAAGAATTGTTGCCTGGAGGAAATCTGTACGGACTGCCTGCCTGATGCGGCGCGGATTATAGCACGCCGCAACATGACGGCCCCGCCACGCCGGGTGACGTGTGCAATACGCAGCAAGCGTTCCGCTTCTCCTCCACCGGACAATCACATCGCGCCGTGTCCGGCGCGGTGCCTTATGTCAAAACCTGATGGTGCTTTGCAGGACCACGCGGTTTCCCGTTGCCGCGGCAATGATCGCGGCATCAGTCAGCTGCGTACGCTGCCGCGCGGTCCCGTATGCGCCCGGATTGGCAACCCATTGCCTGCGCATTTCATAGTTCAGCATGATCCTCACATCCGGACTGTAAAAATACTGCATGCCTAAAGTCCAGGTTCTGGCCATCCGTTCGTCGTAGGGCGAATTGGGCAGCTTGTCCAGATGGTCGTAGCGCAGATCCGCTTCCCATTTCGGCGTGAACCGCCATCCGGAGTCGAGATAATAGCCTCTCGCCTCGTTGCTGGAGGCCAGCGCCATTTCGTCCACCGGCTCATATGCGGCACCCCCGGCATCGTAAAACGGCGGAACAACCGCGTAGTAGATCATTCCCCTGGCCTGTATCAATTCGCCGCCGAGCCGCAGGCCGTTATTGTTGTATCTTGCGCCGACGCCGCGCCTGATGCGGGTATAGGCATTCTGCAGATAATGGCGCTTGCCCGTCTGGTTCCACACGTAGAACGTGACATCCTGGCGATTCACGCCATGGCCGCCGAAGATGTAGGAAGCCGCGACGCGCCCCGACACATCATAATTTCCGTTATCGCGCAGCTCAATTCCGTTGCCGTCGCTCAGCATCAGCGCATAGGAATATTGCCACTGGCCCCGGTCGGTCCAGTCATACACCTCCAGGCCGATGTCCCTGAACGCGCCGAGCGGCCCCGAAGCGAGTGCGCCCACGCACTGGTTCGGCGTGGTACAAACGACGCCTCCGGGCTGGCCGGTCACCGTCATTTGAGTCATGGGAACGCCCAGCATCGGGACTTCAGGACGTCCGCTGTAGTAGGGAGACATGAAGCGCTCGTTGAGAAGCTGGTCCGAGACGGTGGTCAGGTCCGCGTACGCCGAGCCCACTTCGCCCTGCATGGCTTCCTCGCCCAGGGGCAGGCGGCCCAGGCCCAGGCGGAATCGCGTGACAGAGGTGTTGTAGGTCACCGTGGCATCGGTCAGCACGGGATGGTAACGATAGGAGGTGGGCGCTTCTTTCCACTCCGTGAGGGCGTTCTCGCCAAACTCGGCGAGGACATAATAATTGACCTTGTCATCCGTTCCGGGCACGATGCCCCGTACCCCGGGCCGGGCACGGGCCATTTGCGCGTAATTCTGGTGCGTGAAATCCGGCCCGACCAGATTGGTCAGCGGGAGATGGCCGTTGTAACTGGTCATCGCGGGCTTGGGCGCTGCGATGCCCTCCACCGGCCCGCCCGAATTGTGCGTATATCTCGGCTGGATGAATCCCCAGAAATGCGCTGCTTTCGCGCCCGGCTGCTCGTTGTTTTCAATCTCCAGCCAGTTGGTAGCGTGTGATGCCTGGCTCAAGGCGCCAAGCAAGGCGAATACGAAGAGTTTTGCTTTCATGATCAAACGGGCCAAGCGCGACCGACATGATTCCGCGCATAGGGCGTATTGTGCCACGACGCGGGCCGCCGCGGGCTGCCGCACGGTGGAGAAGCTGTTCAATCGCATATATGCCTCCAGCCGGAAGATGACGGTGAGCAAGTCTTATGTGCATTACACCATCCGGCGGCACCGCAATGAGATCGACGTATTGCGCAAGAAACTCAAGCACCGCCCTCCCCGTGCCGTGCCCATCAATCGCGTGTGGGCGCTGGACATGACGGGCAAGGGGGATGTGTTCGGGGAAATCCATTCGATGCTGGGCATCGTGGACCACGGCAGCCGCAGGCTGCTGAGCCTTGAGGTGTTGGCAAACAAGAACGCCTGGATGCTGCTGGGCCATCTGTTCCTCGCGATAGGCCGCCACGGCAAACCGAGAAGCTTACGCACCGACAACGATGCGGTGTTCAAAAGCCGTGTCTTCCGCACCATTCTGCGCATAACCGGCATCCGCCAGCAGTTCACCGTGCCCGGCTGTCCGTGGATGAACGGCAGGATAGAAAGGCTGTTCGGAACGCTGAAGGAAAAGCTGGACCAAGTGAGGATCAACGGCGAAGGGCCGCTCCTGCACCTGCTGCCTGATTTCCGTTTCTGGTACAACCACGTCAGACCGCACCAGAATCTGGGCGGGCTCACACCCCATGAGGCCTGGCACGGAATCGACCCTTATGCCAGACGGCCGAAATCAGTCCAATGGTTCGAGGCGTGGGGCGGGTTGCTCAGGGGATATTATTTGCGATGCTGAGACACTGCCGGCGAGTCAAGAACGAAAATCCAACCCGTCCACGGCAAACCGTGGTTTGTCGTGGACAGGCTCGGCCTGGAGATGAAAAAGGGAGATTTTACGGGGGGAAGATCGACAAGAAAGGCCAGTAAAGGGGGAGTTTGAAACGCAAACCGTCCCTGACAGGACGGTTTGCGCTGAAAAATTGATGTTCAGTCAGTCAGGAATCTGCGTTGGACGCGTGGACGGGACAGTGTGCGAGGCGATGGTCTTCTGATCCCAGACAGTTTCGCCCAGCTTGCCGTAGCGCATTTCCTCGCTGCCCGCAGCATCCGTCACCTTGACCATGCGGCCGGCTTGGTTGTACGGGGCGCCGGGCGCACCGTATTCATAGGTGACGTCGTTGCCTCGTGTGTCCGGATAGCTGATCCCGATCAGGCGGTTGTAGTCATAGAAGTAATCTATGGACTTGCCCGCCGCCGCCAAGTTGGCCGTGATCCTGTGGGTCACGTTGCTCGCCAGGTCGTACTCGGTGGTCGTGAGTCCGGTGTCCGGGTTGTCTATGGACGTCAATTAAAGGGGCCAGGCTCGATTTAAATTGCGAGGAAAATTCGAGCCTGGCCCCTTTAATTTCATTTGGTTATTGTGGCGGGAGCTGCAGATCAGAAAACCGGCGGCTTACGCCGCCATGGCTTCGTTTACTCGCTTGACTCGCGCCGGCTAATGGGTGGCCCCTTTAATTGGTGCGGGCTAATGGGTGACCCCATTCATTTTTCCTTCCAGCAATCATCCTTTTCCAGTTTCCATATTATAGGTACCTTTTTCCACGCCCAAGCCATAATTACGGCTGATACAGCCAGGTAAGCAAAAAGTGTAGACCGCTGACCAAGATCAAACATGTGCCGTAGCGTACCCACTACCAGTGCCCCCCAAAAACCGCCAGCGACTCCGGAAAAGCCGACGATAACGACATAGTACCGAATACGGCATAGTAGTACTTTCAAGGTGTTCCCCTTCACCGTCCCATTTCCATTACAACTCAATCGGTTCTCATTTTACAGCGCCAAATCAACGAAGTCATTCCGCCCTTTGATGTTGTTGCTGTTGATGGCGCCGCTCCCCTGATCCCGCCTCATCATTTCCCCATGGTGTGATGATGCCACCAGGCGTAAATAATTGGGGTCAGACTCGATTTATTCTCAAGAAGCCGCCCCCGTCCCTGCGCATTCCAACCCCGACCTGCGGCACGCGTCAATAGTGGGGCGGCCTTTCGTTCCCACCGGGTGCGATTTCATTCACGGACTCGGCCAGCGAAGAAAGGTGCCTGGCGAGCGCCTCACACGTCGCCTCAAGCCGTTCCAGTTTCTTTTGCTGCTGATAGATGGTCTTGTTCAATTCTTCGATCACGTCTTCCTGGAAGGCGATCTTCGTTTCGATGTTGACTAGGCGTTCTTCACTCATGGCATGGCTCTCGAAAGACGGCGGCGCGCCGGGAAAACGCGGCAATTTTACCGCGAACTGAAATTCATCGGGGCTATGGGGCAGGCTCGATTGCCCCGGCAGCCACTCGCTCTTCAGCACGCGCTCCAGCGACAGACGGACTGCGTCGCCGCCGTCGTCAATAAAAAACAGGCAGGGCGAGTCTGCCGCATTGATTTTATGCGGATGAACGCGAGGCCCCGTTAGCTCAGGCTCAGCAAGGGAAATGTTGGATTGCAGAACCTGGCCACATGGCTCGCGGCCTGTGCGCCTCGACCACAAGGGGCGCATCGCCGCCCCGCGCCGCGACGCGCTTACTTCTTTTTGAACAGACGTCCGCCATCTTCTTTCAAGACCTGGTCCCACGCGCGCTCGGAAGGGGTCATCAGTCTCCCCAGGGCCTTCTTTGCGCCGGCATTGCCCTGCGCGGCAGACTTCCGGTACAACACCTTCGCCTCCTTCACGCTCTTGCGCACGCCTGTACCATGTTCGTAAGCATCGCCCAGCAGGAACTGCCCCTGTGCCTCATTCTGGTTCGCGGCCAGCCGAAACCACTTCACGGCCTCCGTCGCGTCCTTCGGAACGCCTTCGCCGAATTTGTAGGAGTAGCCCAGGCTTACCTGCGAAACGGCATCCCCGGCTTGCGCTCCCTTGCGCCACCAGGAAACCGCCTGCACATCGCTCTGAGTCACACCGTCTCCTTTCTTGTACGCCAGGCCCAAGAGCCAAATCGCGGTCGGGTTTCCCTGGCCGGCAGCCTTCTGGTACCACGCGGCGGCCTGCACATCGTCCTTGGGCACGCCCCTTCCAGTCGCGTAGGCAGTGCCCATCCTCAGCTGGCCGGGAGCATAGCCCTGATCCGCCGATTTGCGCGCCCACTTCGTGCCCTCCGCGGGATCTTTCCCGACCCCCAGGCCAGCGGTGTACATGTCGCCGACCGCCAACTGGCCCCAGGCATTGCCCTGCCTGGCCAGTGCCAGGCATAGCCGGAATGCGGTCGGATAGTCGGCGCTGCGATAAGCGGCGGCGGCGCGTTCGATTTGCGCCCTGGTCTCTGCAGGCGAGGCGGCGCTTTGCGCCGGCTCCCCGCCCTGCGAGGCGCAGCCGGACAAGAGAATGAACAGTAATGCGAGTAACGGTTTTTTCACGATGGCCCCCTTTGGTGTAACCGCGAATACTCTCATTTCCCGTCCTGCGCGACAAGGGCTCCGCACGCACGCAGATCGAGCGCCTGCACATCGCGCAGCGGGCAACTGCGAGCCCGATCAATTCCGGCCCGGGGACGATGCGGAAGCGCTGGACAGGTTGAATGCGGGGCAGGCGGGCCCGGAGATGCCGCGCACAAGAGAAATCGAGCCTGAGCCCAGTTTTGGAACCCAGCCTTGGGTACCGCGCCAAACGCGGTGCCCACACGATTTGGCATCACGGTATATCATACGTTGACAATATCACATCATGATGTTAATTTCGTCCCACGCAGTTCGGGATTGTGAATCACGAAACTTCATCTGCGCACAAGAAGGATTGCGAAGCTGCATTGTCGTGAATTGATATGGCTCGGGGACGTTTTCAAAATTCCTGGGCGCGAGGATTTGGAGTGAGGAGATATTCTGGCTGGCGCAGTTTTTTGGTTGTGGCAGCCAGGCGGGGGCAAAGCAATTTTTTTTGCTCTTTAACATACATGCAAAATACATCTTCAACAAAGGGGAAACGCATGATGGAGCATACAAAGATGATTACTTTGCAGGCCAAGGCCCGCGACTACGCCAGTTCGAGTGGGTGTGGCCGTACCTTGGACATCGTCTCCCCCGCTGATCGCTCCATCGGCAAGAGGGGGGTTAGAGGAGGCTTAGGCTCAGCCTCCTCCTTTTTTTCCCGCGCGCACCACTCGAAGGTCCTCACTGAGCATTCGATGGTTACAGTGTTCGTGCCGAAGCCCGCGCCGCATAACGGAAGGAGAACAAAGATGCATTACATCTTCAGGGGAATTGTCGGAATTTGCACCCTTATGCAGTTTTCTGTTGCGGCGGCTGGACCGAACTGGCACGTAATACACGAGGCGGAGGCGCATCATGCGCATCACGCCAAAGAGCACGTGGTTCCGCTGGATCATGGCCCGCGCGCGATAACGACGCCCTGGCTGAGCAAGGTGGAGTCGGAGCAGTGCGCGGAGCACAGGCAACGTAAGGAGCAGCACGGCCATTAGCCATGGCCGGGTTGTGCCGTGCACATGCCGACGCGGCAGCGAAGGCGTATTTGAATATTGTTAATTTAACCGATCAGGAAACAAGCATGAAACAAAGGGAAATCAAATCATCTGTACTCCGCCGGGCGCTCGTGCCCGCCGCCGGACTGCTTTCCATCCTCTCTGCCCCGGCTGCATGGGCGGGCGATGCGACGGGCAAGGTTGCCGAGGCAAAGCAGCAGCCGAGCGGGTTCTTCGCGGACATCCGTTACCGCGATGAGCGCGTCTCCCAGGACGCCCTCACCGGCAAGGTCGCACCCCTGGCAGCCGACGCCTCGACGGTGCGGGCCAAGCTGGGGTACCAGAGCGGGACCTATCACGGCATCGGTGCAAGAGTCTCGGCACAGACGCTGCAAACCGTGGGCGGTGGCGGCTACAACAGCACCACCAATGGCATGACGGCTTATTCGACCGTGCCGGATCCTGTCACCACGCAGTTGGACGAGGCCTACTTGAGCTACAGCGGGCTGGACAACACCCGTTTCGCGCTGGGCCGCCAAGTGGTCAATCTGGATAACGCGCGGTTCATCGGCAATGTGGGATGGCGCCAGATCGAGCAGACCTTCAACGCCCTGACGGTGGTCAATACTTCGTTGCCTGACACCAGGATCACGGCAGGCGAAATCGTCCAGGTCAACCGCGTTTTCGGGGATTATAGCCCCCACACCAGCGGCCCCCTTGCCGGGAAAATGAAAATGCATTCCCCTATCGTCAATGTCAGTTACGGCGGCTGGCAGTACGCGCAGTTGACGGGCTATGGCTATTTCCTGAATTACGATCCCGAAACGCTTTTCACGGCAAACTCGACACGGACCGAGGGGCTGCGCTTGAAGGGGTCCGCGCCCGCCGGCGGCGTCAAGCTGCTGTATACCGCCGAATATGCCTCCCAGTCGAACTATGGCACCAATCCGGCGAGCTACCATGTCGGCTACAATTTCGTGGAGGCAGGGGTGGATGCGGGTCTGGCCGATTTCAGGGCTGGCCGTGAAGTCCTGGGCGCGGATGGCCGGAACCATGCGTTCCAGACACCGCTGGCCACGCTGCACGCATTCAACGGCTGGGCGGAAATGTTCCTGACCAAGCCCGGGCAAGGGCTGAAGGATACCTACTACGCCGCAGGCACGAAGATCGCCGCGGCCAGGCTGGACGCAATCTACCATTCGTTTCGCGCGGACCAGCCCACGGCGGCAATCGGCAATTTCGGCAACGAGTGGGACTTTCAGGCGACCCGCAAGTTTTACCGGCGCTACACGCTGGGCGCAACCTTTGCCGATTTCCGCACGCAAAACGCCACGCTTTACGCGAACACCCGCAGACTGTGGTTATGGCTTGCCGCGGCATATTGAGTTTCTTCGTGCCGTTCTAGGACGTTATGCAAACAATTGGGGGCGCCCCATTAGACGCCCGCGTCAAGCGAGCAGACGCGATTTAATCCGCCCTAGTCGGCCCCATTTTTTTCAAGTTGACAGGGGCACCATGGCGCAATTAAATCGAGTCTGAGGCCCATTGGTTGCGCTCCTATTTCTTGATAATTTGTCTATAGTTGGCGATGCTAATTGTTCCGGTGTTTGAATCGGGAAGACTTATTCCGCTGCTTAGCAGTTCGCCGCAATCGCTGTAATCGAAATCGTAGAAACTATCGCCCATGCTGGTGACCGGCCCCTTGCTTGTGCGCGGATTTAGAAACACAAACACTGTCTGCCGTCCGAGCAATTGGTCAATAACCGTCTCCTGTCCGCGGGTCACAAAAAAGCAGTTCGGGTTTTTCGGGTCAAAGTCTATCCCCTTGTAATAAATATCCTTCTTCTTGACTTTCCTACCCTCCGGATATGTGGTGGTAATTCGATTCATGTCCCAATAGAGCAACGCGATCGAAGCCTTAAGATACTCATCATCAGGAATATATCGGTGTTGCGCCCGACAATATCCCGGCGGATAGACGGCAAGGTATGCATATCTTGCGCCGCCTCCCAATGCGAGCAAGATGAATATGGAAAGTACTTTGGCCAACCTAGACTTCTGTTTCTTGAACAATGCGCTCATGCTGGCCATCGTTAATTTCTGCCCGATTGGGGCGTAGCTAAATCGTCGGTTACGTCATTCGCGTTCAACATATCTGCCGCATCACCTTTCCTTACATGCAAGCTTGCCGTGGTGCGGTTGCAATGTGAATTCGCCTAATGATAGAGTTGCTTGTTAAATCCGGATTCGGGTTATTGGGTCCGTAAAGAAACAGCTGGGTCATGTCCGTCATGCGGATATTCATCCACTCCAACGTCTGCGCTAAGTCCAACTCCATGATCCACCCCATCAACAAATAGTCAAAAAATCGTTTCGCAAACAATACGCGATAATCATTGGCTTGCGCTCATTAACCACCTGGGCTAAGCTTATTAATTACATCAGTGCCATACAAGCAGTTATCCACTAACACATAATATAGACCGCGATCTGGTATTCTCTTCTCACCACGTCGAAATGCTTTTAGGTTTTCTTCAGTTCGCATTTTCACCACGACGCTATCCTTCCACATTACCCAACTCATTGCCTCCAACTCTTCCGTACGCTCCCGAAACACCTCGCAGCAATCTGGATTGTTCGAAAGATAATCACTTACAAGCTTGTCCATCAAGACATAATCTGTCACCTGATTTGGGGTATCCAATTTAACGAAAAATCTTGCTTGGCTCATCAGCGCCGCCCTAATGAACTCCCGATCCGTATGGAATTTTCCATCCCTTCCGCAAAGGCCGTGCGAACCCGACATTACAGACATCACAACAATTGGCACGACTCCCATAAGAATTGAGGCAACCGAAACAACAACTATTCTCTTCTTCCCAGATGGGGAATGAACATAACCCTGCCAGTTCCGCTTACCTTCAGATACAGGTACGCCCGCACGCAACGCCCAGAATATTATTCCGCACCACATGAACAGGCCCAGAAACGTTATCCATCCCAATGGTGGAAAAAAAATCCCCATAATAATGGTGTCCCCTGTGCCTTGAAATATGTTCATGCCATCAACCCCTCCATTGCATTTCATTCGATGTTTATGCGCATTCATTAAAGTTATTTATGACCCGCCTCAACTTCCCGCATCAGCTTTCTGCCTTCATCATTCCCGGTTTCAATCTGTATCGCACTCAAGCTCCCCTGTCCTATCCTCGCGATCTCGCCCACCAGCAGGTTCTTGGGCATGGCATGGGTAATGAAGAGCATGCCCACTTTACCCTTGAGCTGGTTGATGGTCAGCGCGAAGCGTTCGGCGGTGTTCTGGTCGCGAGAACTGGTGGCCTCATCGAAGATGAGCACCTTGGGCTGTTTGAGCAGGGCCCTGGCAATTGATAGCCGCTGCTTCTGCCCGCCGGAGAGGCCTGTACCCCTCTCGCCGATCTCGGTCTGGTAGCCCTGGGGCAGGGCTTCGATGGCGGGGTGGATCTCGGCCATCTTGCAGCACTGCACGATCTGCTCGAAGGTGGCGTGCGGGTTGGCCATCATGAGATTCTCATAGATGGTGCCGGAGAAGAGCACGGTTTCCTGGGGCACGACGCCGAAGTAGTGCCTGAGTTCGTTGGCGGACATGTTGGCCTGCTGGAATTGCTGCCACAGGCCGACCAGGCGCAGCATGGGCTGGGCCCGGCCTTCAGCCATGCTGAACATTCCTCCCCCTTTACCAAGAATGCGATTCGGACGGCCTTGAATGGTAGGCGGGCGCTTCGATGCGCGTCAACCCCAAAGCCGCTATATGCGCCCTGAATACCTGGCCCCCCGTCAGGCGCGCCACCGCCCGGCACGATGATACCCCGCCGGCCGCAAAAATCTCCCCAAAGGGGGTTGACAGAACGATCGTTCTCTCGCACCATGGCGCCAACAACCAAACAGGAATCTGCGCCATGAACCGATCTGGACACTACGCCCTGAAACCCGAAACCCGCCGTGGCCGGGGCGCCACCCTGCAAGTCCCCGGCCGCTTCGAGTCCATGGCGCGCCTGACATTCGACGATGGCTGGCAGGCGCCAATGGAGGACGCGCCGCTGCCGCTTAAGACCACGGTGACGGTGGAACATGCGAAAAGCGTGATCCAGAAACAAACCTCGCCCGACCTGCCATTCGACAAGTCGGTGAATGCCTATCGCGGCTGCGAGCATGGCTGCATCTATTGCTATGCGCGGCCCTCGCACGCCTATCTCAACCTCTCGCCGGGGCTGGATTTCGAGACCAAGCTCTATGCCAAGCCGGATGCGCCGGAACTGCTGCGCGAAGCGCTCGCCACGCGTGGCTACAGCTGCTCGCCGATTGCGCTGGGCACCAACACCGACCCCTACCAGCCGATCGAGCGCGAGTGGAAGATTACCCGCCAGATCCTGGAAGTGCTGGCGGCGCACCGGCACCCGGTTTCCATCGTCACCAAGAATGCGCTGATCGAGCGCGACCTGGACATCCTGGCCGACATGGCCCGCGACAACCTGGCCACGGTGTATGTCTCCGTCACCACGCTCAACGGCGACATCGCGCGGCGCATGGAACCGCGCGCCACCGCGCCCCACCGCCGCCTGCGCACCATCCGCAAACTGACCGATGCGGGCGTGCCCTGCGGGGTGATGGTCGCGCCGGTGGTGCCCTTTCTCACCGATGCCGAGATGGAAGACATCCTGGAAGCGGCGCGCGACCACGGCGCGCAAAGCGCGGGCTATACGCTGCTGCGCCTGCCGTATGAGGTGAAGGACCTGTTCCGCGACTGGCTGAAAGCCCACTACCCGCTGAAGGCCGACCATATCATGAGCCGCCTCCACGCCATGCGCGATGGCCGCGACAACGATTCCACCTTTGGCCAGCGCTTCAGCGGAGACGGGCTATTCGCAGAACTGCTGAAGCAGCGCTTCGCCATGGCGTGCGCGCGGCTGGGGCTGAACCGGCGCGAACATCAGCTCGATACTTCGCTGTTCCGCATCCCGGAGCGCGAGGGGCAGCTCGCGCTGTTCTAGCTTCCTAATTTTACGGGGAAACTTCACCGCGCCGGATATAATGGCGCGAGACGGGCTCATCGGGGCCGGTTAATCAACAACAATCCAGGGAGGCCATCCATGAAAAAAACCATCACCCGCATCGGTCCGGTGTCTGCTGCGAAAGTCATGGCGCTGCTGTACTTCTTCATTTCCATCCCGTTCGCGCTGATCATGGCCGTGGTTTCGCATTTTGCGCCACCGGGCGAGGATCGCTTCGGCATCGCCATGGTCATCATCATGCCCATCCTGTATGCGGCGTTCGGCTTCATCTTCACCCTGATCGGCGCCTGGCTCTATAACGTGATTGCAGCGATGGTCGGCGGCATCGAATACATCAGCGAAGAGGTGTAACGGCTTCCTCCATTCGGCGCCGGCTCGCCCAATCCCGGACCAGTCATTGCGGCAGCCGTCATTCCGGTGACGATCAAGCGCATGCGCGCCGCCTGACCGGCTTGCGCCCCGAGCCCAGGTTGACTACCCTGCGCCTTTCGGGCGGGCGGCAAGAGCCTGCCTTCAGACACCTGCGCCTCGACGAAAGGACAGCGCCATGTTTTTCGACGAACCGATGATCCTGCATTCCACCCGCGGCGACGGCCGTCACTGGCTGACCTCCGTGGATTTGCCGCCGCTGCAGATCCTGCCGGCTGAAGGCAACCAGTGCCGGGTGGCGCACAGTCTCGCCCTGCTGCTCAGCGCAAAACTTTCCGACGAGGAAGCGCAGGAAGCGCCCGACCTGCCCTGCGAACTCACCCTGACCCGCAAGGATCTTGAGCACGCGCCTGCCCTCAAGGACCGCTTCCGCCCCGACCGCGTGCGGGAGGAAGGCGTGCGCATCCGTCTCGAGCTGTGGCCTGCGCCCGAGGGCGAGGAAGGCGACGCGGAGGACGCAGGGGACAAAGCAGACCAGGCCATGTTCATCACCCCGGTGCCGCCGCCGGAGTGGACTGCGGGCTACGACCAGTGGCTGTACGAAACCACCGCCGCGCTGGGCATGGAACCGCCTCCGCCGCAGCCCGCCTCCGGCTACGAGGCGGCTTTTTCCGCCGCCGTGGCGCGCGCCCGCGAGCGCCTGCCCGAACTGCGGGCGCGCTTCCTGGCTGGCATGGACGGGCTGAACCTCGGCCTCAAGACTGGCCTGAAAACCGACAGCGGCGGTATCGAGTATGTCTGGGTGCGCCCGGCGGCGTGGCCCGAGCCGGACACGCTGACCTGCATCCTCGAATCCGAACCCGACGACTGCGCGGCATACCGGCTCGGGCAGCAGCTCACCCTGCGCACCGCGGACATCGCCGACTACGGCATCGGCAGCGCGGACGCCGGACTGGTGGACCCCGGCTACACCCAGCGCATCGCGGAGGACTACGGCCTCGTGCTGCCCTGATCCGCCGCTGGACCACAGGTCCGCCCACCTGAAGCAGGAACGCCACAGGCGCATGGATTTGACGCCGGAATGAATTACAATCCTCCCCCAGGGAGGATTCATGATTTCAATGCTGGACGCGCTCGACCGCCGCCTGCTCACACCGGCGGTGCCGCCCGCGCTTGAGGGGCCGGCCCGCTTCGCGGTGGAATTTCTTTATTTCGGCATCAAGCAGGCGCGCGCCTGCCTGTTCGCCTTCCTGTTCTTCCTGGCGGTGTTTTCCGTGCCGCATGCTGGCATGCTCGGCCTGCCCCGCTACGACCTGCTGCTCATCATCGCGCTCGCCATCCAGGCCTGGATGCTGTGGGCAAAGCTCGAGACCTGGGACGAATTCAAGGCCATCTGCCTTTTTCACGTCGTCGGCTTCGCGCTGGAAGTGTTCAAGACCTCGGCCGGCATCCACTCCTGGGCCTATCCCGATTTCGCCTACACCAAGCTGTGGGGCGTGCCGCTGTTCTCAGGCTTCATGTATGCGGCCGTCGGCAGCTACATCATCCAGGCCTGGCGGCTGCAGCATCTGCGCATCCGCCACCATCCGCCCTACTGGATGGCCTGGCTGGTCGCCATCGCGATCTATGCGAATTTTTTTACCCACCACTACATCGGCGATTACCGATGGTATATCACGGCCTGCGTGCTCGGGCTGTATGCCCGCACCACGGTGATTTACATTCCGCTGGACCGCGAGCGCACCATGCCGCTGCTGCTGGCCTTCGTGCTGATCGGCTTTTTCCTCTGGCTGGCCGAAAACATCAGCACCTTCTATGACGTGTGGAAATACCCCAACCAGCTCGGCGCGTGGTCGGCGGTGCACCTGGGCAAATGGAGCTCGTGGTCGCTGCTGGTCATCATGACTTTCACCATCACCGCCAACCTCAAGCACATCAAGGAACGCATACACATTCCCGCCTGAGCGCACAGCCCGGGCACCAACGAAAGGACCACACCATGAGCAACGAAACCCCCATCCAGGAATCCTCCCCCGCCATCGCAGCCGCTAAACCGCCGCGCTCCACTTTCGTCACCGTCGTCGCCTGGGTGTTCGTCTGCCTGGGCGCGGCCTTCGCCCTGATTTCCGGCGCGGAGCTGGTGGGCGTGCTGCTGCTTTCCGAGAAAACGATACAGACAGCGGTCAACAACAGCAATGCCCTCGCCCACATGCCCGCCTATAACCGCTTCTTCATCGACCATATGGCGCTGACGCTCGGCCTGTCTCTCGCCGGCCTGCTTCTCCTGTTCGTGACCGCCATCGCGCTGCTCAAGCGCAAGCGCTGGGCGCGCCCGGCGATGATCGTGCTGCTGAGCCTCGCCGTCATCCGCTACATCGTGGCTGTGACCATGCAGCTGCTCTATTTCTCCCCCGCCTCCATCCCTGCCCCGCCCAACGCCTCCGAGACCGAGGCCGCCACCTACCACACCATGATGACTGCGGTGATGTACGGCACAGCCCTCTTCTCGATCGCCATCGCGGCGGTGTTCGTGTGGATCATCGTGCGTCTGCTGTCGCCCGCGATCAAGGCGGAATTCGGAATGGCTTATGCTTCGTCGACCCCGGATTCTGCTCCACCGCATGCGGGCTAGGCTCGCTAGAGGGACGACTAGTATCAATGTTTAACCGCTTGGCTTTCTATTTGTTTAAGATCCGCGATCACCTCTGCCGCGGACTGCTCGAGGGCGGTTTTACCACGCGCCTCATCTTCATCAAGCCAAGCGCGGACCTCATTCAGGAGCTGTCTCTTGGCTTCTCGTCGTTCCCGTTTGTCAATCTTAGATAGCGCGTCGTCAACCTTAACGGAAAATATAGCAGGGTAATAATGTTCAAATTGGCTATTGCCGAAGCACGCGAATCTATCCGGCTGCCATGTGCTGTATTTTTCTTTTAGCGCATTTATTGTCTTGGTTCCTGGTTCATCACCATCAACCCGGACCCAAGTCGAGTTCCGGTATGCCTCTTCGAGATGCGTGAATCTGACTAAGCGGTGAAAATCGTTGAACGTGGGTTCGACCTCATCTATTCCGCCTGCCGCCAGCGTCCGTATTCTAGTAAGCTTTGGCGCAAACCACGGAATGAGATAATCGCGAATAATTCGTTCGGCCGAAGACTCCTCGAGAAGTAGCCAGCCGTCCCATAGATCAAAGTCGGAAAACGAATATCCGAGATCGCGCAATAGTTGTAATCTGGCTTCAACCGTCGGCTCCACCTCTGCAATAGCGGCTTCAGGGGGCATCGCAACTTGTTTATTTGTGACGCTGTGTAATTTACTATTATCCGCCGATGCGAGATGACGGACCACTATGTTGGAATGGGTGGAGATAACGAACTGATTATGTTTCGAGCTTTCAATAATCAAGTCGAGCAGCGCTTTTAGGGCCTTGGGATGCAGGTCATTTTCCGGCTCCTCTATAAGAAATATCTTGTTTCTGGACAGGGCCAAGTCAGCGAGCAGACCAACGATATTGGGAACGCCTTCGCCCATTTGGTCAATGAACAGTGGCTTGCGGTCAGGGAGGTAAATGCCCGGACGTTGTCCATTTGCAGACGGAACAGTCGATACGACGAAGCCAAGAATTTGCTTGCACGTGTTCCTATACTGTTCATGTCCCGGGAATTCAGGGTTAGAGAGCCTAGACAGCTTGGCGGCAAGGAACGACAGATCACTTTGGACACGTAGCGCGTTGTCGCTTCTAACGTCTTCCTGATAGGTGGCGGCCTTCCTTTTTGAAAGATATGGAACGACGAAGTGATCGGGCTCCATGTTCGAAAGCTGCTTCAGCGCGTGGCTACTTTGGCCGTGCTGAGAAAAGCCTGTAAATGCGAGACCGACTCCTCCCGCGCCGGACGGGACAGTCACTGTAATTGTCCCTGTCCCACTATGCTGGACTGCAATTGGATCGCCCGGTTTGAGTTTCTCTACCTCGATAACGATTCTTGCCTCAGTGGCATTTATTCGCACTTCCGGTTGGGGACTTGGGCCGCCAACCTGGATTAGGTGAATAGCCCGCAAAATAGACGTTTTCCCCGAATTATTTGGGCCTATCAGTACATTAATCTGATCAAGGTGGATAGCCCCCGAATCAACAAATGATCGGAAATTTTGGAGTTGGAGTGATGCAATTTGCATGACGTAATGACCATAACGTGGCAACTGGCACTTAGCCTAACGCATCGACCAACCTCAACGCAACAACTGCAGCAAGGATAGGATGCTCGGAGGCACGAAGCGCATCGTCGCGTGACGCGTTTCCTCGAACGATGTGCCTCCTCCGTCGGTACATTCTACACCTGCTGCACTCCACCCGGCCCCCGAAATACGACCTTTTGTGCGACTCTATGTGTCTGAAATGGGCCCACTCCGACCCGCAGACGACCCGGCGCGGACGCCTGAGCCGCCGCCACGCGGGAGCGCACGGGTAGCGGCGGCGCGGTATAATGCGCGCCGCTATCCCGGTTTCATTCGCGCCCCATGCCTGACCTGTCCGCATCTCTGGAATTGCTCGCCCCTGCAAAAACCGCTGCCATCGGCCGCGAGGCGATCATCCATGGCGCGGACGCCGTCTACATCGGCGGACCTTCCTTCGGCGCGCGCGACAAGGCGGCAAACGACCTGGCCGAGATCGCGGAGCTGGTGGCCTTCGCCCACAAATTCCGCGCGAAGATCTACGTCACCCTCAACACCATCCTGCACGACGCCGAGCTTGAAGCGGCGCGCAAGCTGGCGCACGACTGCCATGAGGCGGGCGTCGATGCGCTGATCGTGCAGGACATGGGATTACTGGAACTCGACCTGCCGCCAATTGATCTCCACGCCTCCACCCAGTGTGACATTCGCACCCCGGCGAAGGCGCGCTTCCTCGCTGACGCCGGCTTTTCCCAGCTGGTGCTGGCGCGAGAGCTGACTCTGGACGAAATCGCCAAGGTGCGCGCCGCCGTGCCCGCCGACACGGTGATCGAGCACTTCATTCACGGCGCGCTGTGCGTCGCCTATTCCGGCCAGTGCTACATCAGCCATGCGCACACCGGGCGCAGCGCAAACCGGGGCGATTGCTCCCAGGCCTGCCGCCTGCCCTACACCCTTGAAGATGCGCAGGGCCGCGTGGTGGCCTTCGAGAAGCACCTGCTGTCGGTGAAGGACAACAACCAGAGCGACAATCTGCGCGCGCTGATCGCCGCAGGCGTGCGCAGCTTCAAGATCGAGGGGCGCTACAAGGAAGCGCCCTATGTAAAGAACATCACCGGCCACTACCGCCGCCTGCTGGACGGCATCCTGGAGGGCCGTTCTGACCTGCAGCATGCCTCTTCCGGAAAAACACGCCTCTTCTTCACCCCGGACCCGGACAAGACCTTCCACCGCGGCGCGACGGATTATTTCACCCACGGCCGCAAGGAAGACATCGGCGCCTTCGACACGCCCACCTTCGCCGGCACCGTGCTGGGCACGGTGAGCAGGATCGGCCCCGACTGGTTCGAGATCGAGACGGATGAGACGCTCGCCAATGGCGACGGCCTCAACTACCTGCACAAGCGCGAGACGCATGGTATACGCGCGAATATCGTACAAAGAGTAGACCCGGCAATGGGCGCGGCTAAGAGCCGTGGCGAGCGCCTTGAGCGCAAGGCGCACGGAACGCAGCGACCAAGACATACCATGCCGGCAGACGACGGAGCGGATGCCGTGCAACGCAGCCATCAAGACGCGCAGCAGGCTATTCGGGGTGGCCTGTGGCGGGTGTGGCCGAACGAAAAGATGCATGAGCTGAAAGGCCTGCGCGTTGGACTGGAGATCAGCCGCAACAGCGACCATGCCTGGGAGCAGGCGCTCAACAAGAAATCCGCCGAGCGCAAGATTCCCCTGCGGGCGCGCTTCGCCGAAACCGAGCGGGGTTACGCCCTCACCCTCACCGACGCGGACGGTTTCAGTGCAGAGGCGGAAGCCGCCTTCGACAAGCAGCCCGCGCAGCAACCCGAGCAGGCCGAGTCCGCCCTGCGCGAACAGATCGCGCGCCTGGGCAATACCGATTTCGAACTGGACGCGCTGGGCGTGCAATGGACCCAGCCGTGGTTCCTGCCCAGTTCCCTGCTGAATAGACTTCGGCGCGACGCGGTGGAAAGGCTGGAGGCCGCGCGCGTCGCGGGCTATGCGCGCATCCCGCGCAAGGCTGAGACCAGCCCGCCGCCGGTGTACCCCGAGGAATCGCTTTCCTACCTGGCCAACGTCTACAACAGCGCGGCCCAGGCCTTCTACACCCGCCACGGCGTGAAGCTGATCGCCGCCGCCTACGAGGCGCACGAGCAAGCGGGCGAAGTGTCGCTGATGATCACCCGCCACTGCATCCGCTATTCATTGAGCCTCTGCCCCAAGCAGGCCAAGGGCGTGACCGGGGTGCAGGGCCAGGTGCGCGCCGAGCCGATGACGCTGGTCAACGGCAGCGAGAAGCTGCGGCTGGAATTCGACTGCAAGAAGTGCGAAATGCACGTGATGGGCAAGATGAAGAAGCACATCCTGAAAAGCCCGCCGCCCAGCGTCGCGCCCCTCACCTTCCACAAGAACCGGCCCGAGGCGCGCTAACCGGCCACATCATGAGCACGCTGTTCGCCCAGCCCGCCGTGCCCCTGGAAGCCTGCGCCCTCTCCGCGCCGCCAACACCGCAGCAGGCGCAAGCCGTGGCGGAAATGCTGGCCGCCTCCGAGCCGTGGGCGACGCTGAAATTCCCGGCGGCGGCGCTTGCGCACTACCTGACGCGAGACGACCCCGCCCTGCGCCGCTATGTGATCTCCGTCGAGGGCGAGGTCGCGGGCATCATCTGCGTGCGCCATCCCTGGCTGCGCGGCCCCTATATCGAACTGCTCGGCCTCTCGCCGCACCTGCGCGGCAAGGGCATAGGCCGGCAGGTGATGAACTGGGCGGAATCGGAAGCGCGGCAAGGGGCGAAAAACCTCTGGGTCGTCGCTTCCGCATTCAACCACCGCGCCTTGGCCTTCTATGGAAGCCTGGGCTTTCACCCCATCGCGACACTTCCCGACCTGGTCAGCCCGGGACAAGACGAAATCCTGTTGCGCAAGCCGCTGGCGTGAAAGCGCCTGCCTGGGGCTTGACCGGCGCCGGGGTATTTTCCTTTCTGTTGTAACGGACATAAGACCATAATCTAAGTGCGCTCTTTTCCGACAAATTTGGTCAGGGATTGCCTTACGCGATGTCACTTATTGCATATCCACCCCCTAAAGCCTACCGTTCTGCTCTGGTGTTTCCCGAGGTCCTGGCGGCCTGTTTGTCGGGGAGACCATCATGGCTGCGCGCAACAGGCGCAGCTTTTTCGGTCATCGCAATGCGCGATGGAACACGTAACTGCTGGGTCAGAGGAGAAAAAAACATGGCACATGAGAGTCTTATTCAATCGCTCGTATCTACATCCTACGGCGCAATGGCCTTATATCTGGGGCTGGGCGTGCTGATCCTGCTGGCGGGCTCGGTGGCTGACGCCATCGTGGGACCCCGCAAGGCTTGATAATGCCATGCTGCGGCGCCTCCCGCGCCGCAGCGTCACCCGCCCGGGCGCTCAGCCCGTCGCAGTCGGATTCCCCTTTCGCAGCCCGCCCCGCCCGAACACAAAATCACCCACGCGCATTGCCGCTCCGCCATGGCGCGTCGCGACTTCCCGGCTTTTCGGCAAGGCGTTTACGCGCGCGATGCCCGAGTGATTCACATAACCACGTTATGGTTATTAATACTTTCCCCCATACTCTTTGTGGGTACTCTCTGATTGCCAGCAGGGCCGTAACGCCATAATTTGCACATAGTGATGAAAGCCCTCATATCGGGGCCGAACGCGCCGGGCGGATGATCCCGGAGTGACGCACTCAGGAGGCAGACATCACCGGCGCGCCGCTAATGCGTGTCCCACAGGTATCGCCCGCGGCGATGGCAGGCTAATTCTCAACGAAGGAGAAAGAAATGCTGGAAACTATTCTGTCTACATCTTATGGTGGAATTGCATTCTATCTGGGCACCGGGGTCGCCGTGCTGATCATCGGCTGGCTGCTCGATTCCGTCATTGGGCCCCGCCACAGCGCGCACTAAGCTCAGCATGCTGCGGCGCATTCCACGCCGCAACCGCTGTTTTCTCATTGCTACTCTTCTCCCGGGCGGGGCGTACATCCGCTGAAATGCACGCCCCGCGGCCCGGTCCAAGCAGCCCTATTGCTGCTTTTTGCGCGTCAGCGCGACCACGATCGCCACCACCACGATCAGCGCCGCGAGCAGCCACATCCAGTATTGTTCCAGGAAGCCGGGCTGGGGCGCGGGCGGAGGCGGCGGCGCAGCAGGGGCCGGCGCCGGCGCGGACGCTGGTGCGGGTGCCGCCACGGGCGCGGGCGGCGGCGCAGGCTGTTCCACCGGCGGCGGCGCGGCCTTCACCACCTTGTGCCGGCGATGCTTGCGCACCACATGGCGGTGCACCGGCTTTTCGGGCGGCGCTTCCGCGACGGGCGCGGGCGGCGGCGCTTCAGCGGGTGCAGACGCCGGTGCAGGCGCGGGCGCAGGCTGCACGGCCGCAGGCGGCGGCGCGGGCTGTTCCTTGGGCTTTTCGCTCGCGCAGCCGGAAACGACCAGCGCGGAAACGAGCAGGAGTGCGAAGAGTGCGGCTTTGAACGTGCGTGTCATGCGGTCCTCCTGTAGGGGGTTGCTGGAAACTGCGGGTCGGCAACGGGCGGCGCCCTGCCTTCCCGGCCGGCTGCGGTGCTGCTACTGCGGTGAATTTACTTCTGCCCAGCGGGCAAACTTTTCCATGAACCGCAGCAGAAAGCTGCGGGTATTTTCGTTGACCAGCCTGTCCGAATCGTCGAACAGGGCGGACGCGCCGCCTATGTAGGCCTCCGGCTGCTGCATTGCGGGCATGTCGAGAAACACCAGGGCCTGGCGCAGGTGGTGGTTGGCGCCGAAACCCCCGACGGCGCCGGGCGATACCGTCACAATGGCCGCCGGCTTGCCGCTCCACACGCTCTTGCCGTAGGGGCGGGAACCGACGTCTATCGCATTCTTCAGCGCACCGGGGATGGAGCGGTTGTACTCAGGGGTGACGAACAGAACCGCATCCATAGGGTTCATCCGCTCGCGGAACGACGTCCATTGCGGCGGCGGGCCGGCATCGTCTTCGTCCTGGTTGTACAGCGGCAAGCTGCCGATCTCGACCATCTCGCAACTGAGCGCAGGCGGCGCCAGGGCCATCAGCGCCAGGGCCATCTTGCGGTTGAGCGACTGCTTGCGCAGGCTTCCAACGATCACTGCAATCTTTCTGGCTGCCATGATTCCTCCCTGTGCGCGTGATAAAGGGCGAAAACTCCGCACATCCTGCGGCGTGCGGCGGATCTTGCCGTGGTCCACGCCGGGTTTGCGCCGGCAACCGGATTATCACGCCATCGTGGTGCGCCGACAAGCGCGCAACGGCCCGCCAGCAAAAAAGCCACCCGCAGGGGTGGCTTTTCCGGGGCTTGCCCCAAACGGAGGGCGGGATTTGGCTTATTTCTTCGCCAGGCCGACGATGAATTTCGCCATGGTCGCCACTTCCGCGTCATTCGCGCCCAGGCCGCGGGGCGGCATCACGCCGTAGTTCCAGCCGAAAGAACCGCCGCTCTTGATGTGCTTGGTGATCGTGGCAACCGCATTCTTCTTGCCTTTGTATTTCCTGGAAACGTCCATGAAAGCAGGGCCGACCACGCGCTGGCCCACGGCGTGGCAGGCGGCGCAATTCTTCTGGCCGGCGGGCGGCAGATCGACGGCGAGGGCGGCACCGGAGGCCGCGAGGCCGGCCGTTGCCATGAGGCTTACGATGATGGATTTCATTCTTTGAGTCCTGGTCCTGGTTATGGTTATGCCGAATAAAAAAAAGCCGGCGGCAGTTGAGTGCGACCGCCGCCGGCATCGCGTATGCACCGGCCGGTTGGGAGGGGCCATTCGGTGCAAGTTGCCCGGCACACCTTGCGGGGTGCGCCGCTGCGATATAAGCATATTAGAATTTACTTATTCGTCTGTCAAGCGCCGGACGGAAAATGCAAACTGTTGTTCTTGACGCCGCCAGGGATTACCATATCCATCCGGCGCTCGCTTTTGCCGGAACGCGCGGGAGCCGAGGCGCCGCATCGGGCGCCCTGGCACCGGCACGAAATATTCTTGTCGCGACGCGGGAACGATTTGCCGGCGCACATACCCCACTCTTGAGTTGGCGCCAAAGAAAACAGATCGGTGATCCCCACACAGCCAAGGAGAGTGCAATGTCCGCCCTGGATCATGATTACAGCAATCTCAGCGACCACACCGGCAACGAGCCGTCCCTTCCCCACGAAACGCTGACTATCGTGTTCGACGATCAGGGCGCGATACTGGAATGCAGTCCGAATTGCCGAGCTATCGTGGGCTATACGCAAGACGAACTGCTTTCCACTCACATCGCGAAACTGGTCCTGCACCTGGCGACCGTTCCACTGTTCGTGCACGGCGAATTCAATCCGCAGGTCAGCTTTCTCAGCCACTGCGGCATGCCGTTCCGCATCAAGCGTCGTGACGGCAACACCTTTGACGGCATCGTGTCCGTGGTGCAGTTGCACCACCTCAGCCGTCCCGCGGTACGCATGCTCGTCAACCCGCCCGCGAACGAGCATGCGCCGGGGCCCCGCGCCGGAAGATGACGGCAAGGCGGCAGCGCGGCCCGCATGCGAACATCCCGCTCTTGCGCCGGGATCGGTCCTGCCCGCAGGGGCGCGACCAGGGGAGCTTCTTCAAAATAGCGCAGGCTGTAGCGTCAGATTCTTCACCCAACGAAAGGAGAACAGCATGAGCCAACGCATAATCACCACGATCCTGATCGCAGCATCCCTGGCCCTTCCCGGCATCCCGCTCAGCGCCTATGCCGCCGACGGTTCGGTCACCATCGAATCGCCCAAGGACGGCGCCGAGGTCAGCGCAAACGAAGGCGTAAAGGTGGTATTCAAGGTCAATCACACGGCCAACGGCAACCACCTCCACTTCTACGTGGACAATGGCAACCCGACCATCGTGCGCAAGTGGCAGGGCAGCGAAACCCTGCCCCCGCTCGGCGCCGGCAAGCACGAGATCTGCATCAAGGAAGCCACCGTGGACCATGTCCTGACCGGCCTCCAGAAATGCATCACGGTTGAGGCGAAATAGCGCGCGGCGGCCTGCTCCCGGCGTCTAACGCAGCGGGGGCAGGAGCGCGCCGGCCATGATCGCCAAGCTCAGCGCGGCGAGGGCGGCGAGCGACCCCAGGAATGCGCGCTTCGCCCAGCGCACCTCGCCGCCGGTTCCTGCGTAGCCATCGCGTTCCTGGCCTCTTCCGCCGCCGCGCCACACCGCATACAGCCAGCCCAGGCCCGCGCCCGCAGTGACGGCACAGTAGCCTGCCCACCCCAGCCCCGCACCGGCGCGTCCGGCGCCGAGCGGTCCGGCGACGGCCAGCATCTGCGTCGCGGCGATATAGCCGATAATGCACCCCAACATCTGCAGCCGGGCCGCGCCCACGCCGCGGCTCAGCGGCCATACCGGTATTGATGCGGCGCGATAGTCCGCCAGCCGGCGGATGGCGATGGCGTGAAAGTGCGCGATCTGCCACAGGCAGAATGCCAGCGCCAGCCACGCCGCGCCGGCGTCGAGCCCGCCATTCGCCGCGCAATAGCCCGCCAGCGGCGGGGCTGCGCCCGCAAGGCTGCCGACGGCCGTCGCCCACGGGGAACGGCGCTTGAGGATGACGGTGTACAGCCCGGTGTACACGGCGTATCCGCCCAGCACGAGCGCAAAGGCGAGCAGATTGTCGCGCGCCAGCAGGATGGCGCCGCCTGCGATGCCCAATGCCGCCGCATACAGGACGGCGGCGCGCGGCCGCATGGTTCCTGCTGCCAGCGCCCGCGCCCGCGTGCGCGCCATCATGCGGTCGAGGTCGCGGTCCAGCACATTGTTGACTACGCAGGCGGAAGCGATCACCAGCGCGACGCCGGCCAGCGTCGCGGCAAGCAGCCGCCAATCGGGCTGGCTCCCAGAGGCCAGCACAAACCCTGCCGCGGCCGAGAGCAGGTTGCCCGCGACGATGCCGGGCTTGATGACCTGGAAGTAGTCGCGTGGCGCGGCGCCGCTTCTTAGCGCAGGTTGTAGGCCAGGTTGTACATGATCCATACCGTTCCCCCGATCACCAGCACCATTACCAGCAGCGCGAAGATGAAGGCCAGCCAGTTCCAGCGCGCCCGCGAGGAGGCGTCGAGGTGCAGGAAGAAATACAGGTGCACCGCGAGCTGGACCACGCCCGCCCCGGCGATGGCCGCCACCATGCCGGCGCGCGAAGCCCGCCCCTGCATCACCAGTGCAAAGGGGATGGCCGTGAGCAGCACGGAGAGCACAAAGCCCGTGGCATAGGATTTCAGGCTGGCGCCCGCCGCCGCGCCGCCATCCGCCGCATTGCCTTTCATCCGGTCACCCCCAGCAGATAGACCACGCTGAACACGCCTATCCACACAATGTCGAGAAAATGCCAGAACATGCCCAGGCACAGCAGGCGCGTGCGCACCGCCGCCGTGAGCCCCTTGCTGGCCACCTGCAGCATCATGACCGCCATCCACACCAGGCCGAAGCTGACATGGGTGCCGTGGGTGCCGACCAGGGTGAAGAAGGCGGAAAGGAAGGCGCTGCGGTCCGGCCCGTCGCCCGCCAGGATCATCGCGTGGAATTCGGCGGCCTCCATGAGTATGAATCCCGCGCCGAGGAGGAAGGTCAGCGCCAGCCAGAACAGCGCCACGCGCGCGCGGCCCGCCCGCACCGCAAGCATCACCATGCCGTAGCCCGCGCTGCTGGTGAGCAGCAGCATGGTTTCGACGAACACCCGCGGCAGGTGGAAAAGGTCGCGCCCGGCCGGACCGTCCGCGTAGCTGCGGCTGAGCACCGCATAAGTGGCAAACAGTGCCGCGAACAGCACCAGGTCTGACATCAGGTAGATCCAGAAACCGAAGGCCTTCGTCGCACCGGCCTCTTCGTGCCCGGCCTGAGCCGCAGCAAGCGCTGTGTTCATCGCACCACCCTCCTTCCCGGTTTGCTCTCCCTGCGTGGCTATGCCACGGCCTGCCTCCTGCCCAGCTCCAGCCGCGCCACTTCGGCGGCGGGAATCACATATTCCACGTCATCCTCCATCGCGCGCACGATCACGGTAAACAGGATGCCCAGCGCGGCAAGCAGCGCCAGCCAGAAGAAATGCCACACCAGGCCCATGCCCAGTACGTAGGCCAGGCCGCCCACGACGAATCCCGCTGCCGTATTGCGCGGCATGGCGATGTCGCCGTAACGCGCGGGCGCGCGCTGCGCGGCGCCGCGCTGTTTCATCTCATGGTAAGCATCGATGTCGCGCACTTCGGGGATGGCGGCGAAACTGTAGGCCGCGGGCGGCGAGGCCGTCGCCCATTCCAGGGTGCGCCCGTCCCACCAGTCGCCCGTGGCGTCGCGCGCCGCGTCGCGCCGCTTCACGCTCACCCCGAGCTGGATGATCTGGCACACGATGCCGCACAGGATGAGGCCCATGCCCACCGCCGCCACGATCAGCCAGGGCTGCCAGGCCGGGTCGGTGTAGTATTGCAGGCGCCGCGACATGCCCATGAAGCCCAGCAAGTACAGCGGCCCGAAGGCCAGATAGAAACCCGTGAGCCAGAGCCAGAAGGCGCGCCTGCCCCAGGTCTCGTCCAGCGCGAAACCGATGGCCTTGGGGAACCAGTAGGCGTAGCCCGCGAAGAAACCGAACAGCGTGCCCGCGATCAGCATGTTGTGGAAATGGGCGATCAGGAACAGGCTGTTGTGCAGCACGAAATCGGCCGGCGGCACCGCCAGCAGCACGCCCGCCATGCCGCCCATGGCGAAGGTGCTGAGAAAGCCCAGGGTCCAGTACAGCGGCGTGGCGAAGCGCACCCGGCCGCGATAGAGGGTGAACAGCCAGTTGAACATCTTCACCCCGGTGGGCACGGCGATCAGCATGGTGGCGATGCCGAAGGCGGCGTTCACGTCGCCGCCCGCGCCCATGGTGAAGAAATGGTGCAGCCATACCACGAACGACAGCACGGTGATGGCGATGGTGGCATACACCAGCGAGGCGTAGCCGAACAGCCGCTTGCCGGAAAAGGTGGCGACCACCTCGGAGAACACGCCGAAGGCGGGCAGGATGACGATGTACACCTCGGGATGGCCCCAGATCCAGAACAGATTGAGGTACATCATCGGGTTTCCGCCCGCGGTGTTGGAATAGAAATGCATGCCAAGATAGCGGTCCAGCGCGAGCAGCGCCAGCGCCACGGTGAGCACGGGGAAGGCGAAAATCATCAGCGCGTTGGTGCACAGCGTGGTCCAGGTGAAGATGGGCATGCGCATCAGCGTCATTCCCGGCGCGCGCATGCGCAGGATGGTGACGAAGAAGTTGATGCCAGTCATCAGCGAACCTATGCCCGCGATCTGTATGCTCCACATCCAGTAGTCCACGCCCACGCCCGGGCTGTACTGCAGCTCGGTGAGCGGCGCATAGCCGGTCCAGCCGTCCTTGGAGAATTCGCCCACGCCCAGCGACGTCATCACCATCATGGCCGCGGCCGCCGTCAGCCACAGGCTGAGCGCGTTCATGAAGGGAAAGGCCACGTCGCGCGCGCCGATCTGCTGCGGCACCACGATGTTCATCAGCCCGGCCATGAAGGGCATGGCCATGAACAGGATCATGATGGTGCCGTGCGCGGTGAAGATCTGGTCGAAGTGGCCGGGCGGCAGAAAGCCGCGGTCGGGCGCCAGCGCCACCGCCTGCTGCAGGCGCATCAGCACCGCGTCTGAAAACCCGCGCAGCAGCATCACCAGCGCCAGGATGATGTACATGATGCCGATGCGCCTGGGCTCCACGGTGGTCAGCCATTCGCGCCACAATGGCCCCCATTTGCCGTACCAGGTAATGAGCACGATGACGCCCAGCGCCAGGCCCAGCGTCGCGCCGACCGCCCCCATGATGATGGGATTGTGGATGGGAACGACGGATGCGAACGCGCTGTCCGTCATCTCACCCCCCCCCGCCCGCGCCGGCCGCGAGCGACGGCCCGTTGCGCGCACGGTAGCGGTTCACGATGTCGTCGAACAGGCCGGGGCTCACCCGGGAATAGAACGTGACGGGATAGCCCATGCCCGGCTGGCTAAGTTTGTGCAGGCGGGCGTGATCAAGCACCGCATGCGCGCGCCGCGTCTTGTGCACCCACGCGGTGAATTCGGCCGGCGGCAGCGCCACCACCTTGAAGTTCATGTCGGCGAAGCCCTGGCCGCTGAATTGCTGGTTCTGACCGGCATACACGCCCGGCGTATCGGCCAGCAGGTGCAGGTGGCTGCGCCGGCCCGCCATGGCGTAGATCTGGCTGCCGAGGCGGGGAATGAAGAAGGAGGTTATCACCGATTCCGACGTGAGGCGGAAATCGATGGGCGTGTTGGCCGGAATGACGAGCTGGTTGACCGCGGCCACGCCCTGCCTGGGATAGATGAACAGCCACTTCCAGTCCAGGGAGACCACCTCGACCTGAAGCGGCTTCGTGTCCGAGGCGATGGGCACGGCGGGGTCGAGACGGTGCGATTCGCGCCAGGTGAGCGTCGCCAGCACGGCGACGATGACGGCGGGAATCAGCCACACCACGGTGTCGATGCGGGCGGAGTCGGTCCACTTTGGATCGTAACCGCCCCGGGGATTGTCCGCGCGGTACCGGCGGGGAAACCACAGCGCCATCACGACGACCGGAATCACCACGATGAGCATCAGCGCGAATGCGGAGAGGATCACCAGCCTTTCCGATGCGCCCACCGGCCCCTGGGGATCGAGCAGCGCGACCTTGCTGCAGCCCGACAGCAATAACATCGACGCGCACGCGGATAACGCCGCCCATTGCGCAGCGCGGAATCGAGGTTCAGGCCTTGCTTGCGGCACTTCCGGCTGCTTCATGCGCTCTCCTGGTAGAGTGTTTGACGCTGTACAAGGAACGAACGACGACGGACTTCAGGCCCTCATCCTGACGCCAAATGCGCCAAATTTCAAGAGGCACGTTATGGAAACGCTGAATAATTCCCGCATGGCTGCGCGCCCGGTATTGCGGGGTGGGACGCAAGGCGTGCGACACAGCGAATGGTCATTCCATACACAAGGAGCACAACAACGCAGACCGCCCGCAAAACCAGCGCCCGTGCGGGAATTATTCAGCGTTTTCTCAGCTCCGCATGCGCGGAATGGCCGCACGGCGCATTGACAAACTGTCACGACAAGCGCATATTATTCACTGAATGCAGGCCCGGGTTTCCGTCTTTCGCGGGCGCGTTCCGATCCCCCCGCTCTTGCGAGCACCCAGGTTCCAGAGAGGACAAACCCTCCCGGGAACACGAGATCCCCACGCAGCCACGAAATATCCAGGCGCGCAAACCTGAGCGCAGGCGGCGCACAGCACCTGCCGCATTCACCGGAGCAATCGCCCGTATCCTTCGGGACGGTTCGGCTGTGCGGAACTCACCTGGCAGGAGGTCATCATGAAGACCAAACCTCAAAATTCAGGCAAACCGTGGACGCTGCGCGACATGCAAATGCTGAAGGACGACGTCAAACGCCACACCCCCACGCGCATGATCGCCATGCATCTGAAACGGACAGTGGATGCAATCTACGCCAAGGCGTCGGAATTGCATCTTTCCCTCAAGACCAGCACGCGCCTGACGCACGCCACAAGCATGGCGCACGGCACGCGCACCACGCGCTGGTAAGCGCAAAGCGCCACTTGCAAGCCGCCCGCCGGGCGGCTTTTCTTTGGACTGCAGGCAAAGACGAAGGGATGGCGGCGCCGCGCGCGGCCGGGCGTTGCCCCGGCTGCTATGTGGGCCCCGCTGTGCCGGGCAAGCTTCCGGCCCTGCGCGGGCGGCCGCGACGCACCTGCACACCCGCGGCGAATCGCGGAAAAGCACTGGCCACCCCGGAAGCAGAAAAACAGCCGCCCCTCTGCGCTTTCCGTTTCCCGGAGCAGGCCGGCCCCGGACTATTTCTTGGGCGTCTGGCCGCCCTTGTAGGTATCGATTCCGAGTATCGCATTGACCGGGCAAAACCGCACCGCCGCCGTCACCAGGGCAATCGCCGCGATAACGCCAGCCACGATGCGCCATGCCAGCTCGATCGGCGCGAACACGGCGACCGCCGCGAGCACGACACCCACCACAATGCGACCGGTACGATCAGCACCACCGACATTCAGTTTCATGGCGACCTCCTGTCTTGCTGGAAAGGAATCCTTGCGGGCGGCGGATTGACGCCCGCCCGGTGCACACACGCTAGCAGAATTACAGGCCGGATTGAATACTCGGTTCCGAGTATTTCCGGAAGAACGGACTCCGCCGCCAACGACGTGCAGCCCTTCTTTCCCGGGACGTGCACGGATGCGGTCTTGTCACGGCCAGGGCGGAACTTTTCCCTTGCAGGAAGGGGCGATGCGGGTGCGGGCGCAACGAGGAAAGGCGCAGGGCAATGCACACGCGGCTTGCCCGGGCTTGGGCGGCCCGGGCAGGGATTTTGCCAGGGCTTTGCCCCGTTTACTTGCTCAAGCCGACGATGAACTTGGCCATGACGTCGGCGTCAGCATTGCTCGCACCCAGGCCGCGCGGCGGCATCACGCCCAGCTTCCAGCCGAAGGAACCACCGCTCTCGACGTGAGCGGCGATCGTCGCCACGGCATCTTTCTTGCCCTTGTACTTGGCGGCCACATCCTTGAACGCAGGCCCGACCACTTTATGGTCCACCGCATGGCAAGCCGCGCATTCATGCTGACCCACGGACGGCAGGCCCGCAGCGAGGACGGAGCCGGCCAGGGTCAGGCCAGCGGTTGCGACAAGGATTCCGAGTGCATTTTTCATTTCATTCTCCCACGATTGATATTCGAGTTCTGGGGCATGCCGCCAAGTCAGTATCGCCCGTCGGGGCCCTCACCTGCGCGCGCGCAAAGAGGGTAACCACATTGTTGCGTCCCGCCGTGGTTTCCCACTTCACGCTTGCGTCGAGGCTATATTAGGTATTGTTTATATACAAAGCCAATACCCTAGAAGGGTTAATTCGCAGGCCGTTTCCGTGGCCATTTCGGGCTACCGGGCCCAAGGTACCCCCTCTGTCAAGCCCCGGATTAATTGGAAAATCGTGAGGGGAAGCGCGAATGACCGAATGACCCCCGAACCATATGCCGCAGTTCCTCGCGGGTCCGGTCCTGTTGATTGCTGCGGCACGCACACCCGCCAGGCGCACCCGCCCGTGCCGCGGCGGCGCCTCAGCCCTTCGCGTCGTATTCGGCGAAAGCCTCCTTCGCCACCAGCATGCCGTTGAGCGCGGCGGGGAAGCCCGCATAGACCGCCATCTGCATGATGACTTCCAGCACTTCCTGGCGCGTGCAGCCGACGTTGAGCGCGGCCTGAATGTGCACCTTGAGCTGGGGTGCCGCATTGCCCTGAGTGGTGAGCGAGGCGATCACCGCAATCTCCCGCGACTTGAGATCGAGCTGCGGCCGCGTGTAGATGTCGCCGAAGGGAAACTCGATCAGGTAGCGCGCGAAGTCCGGTGCGATCTCCGCCAGCGTGGCGAGCACCTGTTCGCCGGCCTCGCTGTGAATCTCGCGCAATTTATCCCAGCCGCGTGCATAGCGGTCCGCCTCGCCGCCGCCCGACGATGCGGCGGTGTCGCCGGTCTTGCTCATCATGTCTCCCCTTTATGTACGAGGCGCGGGCGCGCGTGTGCACCATCCTGCCCCGCCCGCGCACTGCTGAATGCGCTTGCCTGCGCGCCGCGCCCGCGCGCTATTTCTTCTCGACCCGCTCGACCAGCTTTTCCAGGTCTTCGGCCACCGCATCCCAGATGCCCATGGGGCCGGACTGTTCGATCAGTTCCTGGGAAAACTGCGCCGAGGACATCTTCCTGATCTTCTCCAGGTGAGAAGCGGCCAGATCGCGGTCGCGTGCCGCCTTCGCCAGCGCCGCCTGCACATCGGACTGCGCGGGCAGCGCCGCCGCGCCCTTCTTCGCACGGCTCAGCAGCGCATCGATGTGCTGAAGGTTTGCCGCATAGCGGTTGATGTGCTGTGCCAGCGGCTCGGTGGATTCGGAGAGGCGTTCGAGGGAAGTATCGGAGTCTGTCATGGTCTAACCTCCTCATTCTTGATTTGTGAACGGCGGAATTTGCGTGCCGCTGGATTTCGGTCCGGGGCCCGGCGCACCGCTTCCAGCGATCGCGCCGGTGTCGCGGAACATCACTGCCGACAGCCTCATTATGGCCCCAGCGCGCGGGCGGAACAAGCACGGCCATCGACCGCCCCGAAAATCAATCGCCTGCGGACCGGCGGCGCGCGCCGCGCGAAAATGCATTATGATTCCGGCCTGATGTCCCGCGCGGGTTCCCTGCATCGGGGCACGCGTCTGCGGCGATGACCGAGCACGCTGCGCCGCCAACCGCTTACGCTTCAGGAGGAAAAGTGAACACCCGAGAAAAAACGCTCAACCTGGTCAAGATGTACAAGGAGCACCAGCGCCAGTTCGAGGCGATCTTCGCGGCGCTCGGCAAGGCGGCGGCTCCCGGCAACGACTACGGCATCGAGATCCGCGGCGGCACCGAGATCGCCAAGGAATTCACCATCGTCTCCCATCCCTGCCGCATGGTGTTCGACATCCGCCTGGATTCCGAATCCTTCCCCGGCAAGGCCAGCTTCCTGCGCGTGCTCGGCCCGGAGCAGGCGCAGGGCTTCCTCAACGTGTATTTCGACCGCAGCGGCAACCTGACCGACGATTCCCAGGCCTCCGCCGCGCTGCATGCCGTCGCCGATGCCGCAACCCCGGACTGGCTGGCCCTGCGCGTGCTGGACGAGTTCTTCCGCTCGCGCGAAACCGGGCGCTAATCCGCCGCCGCCCATACCCGTCCCCGGCATCGCCGCTAATCGGCATGCAGCGCGGCGCGCAGGCGGCTGTACTCCAGCGCCGCATGCAGGTCCCGCGCGATCCCGCGCACCGCGTCGCCCGTCGCCTGGTTGATCTGGCGGTCGCGCTCGTCCGCGCCCACCTTGCGGAAATAGCGGCCCAGCTTGATGTCCGATATGCCCGTATCGCCGGCCTGCCACAGCAGCGCGGGCGGCTGCAGCGCAAGCAGTTGCGCCTCCATGCGCACCGGCCGGCACACCTCGTCGAACGCCTGGAAGGTGGCATAGGCTTCGGCCGATTCCTCCGCCGTCTCCTGCGCCAGGTAAAGGGTGGCTGCGGCCTGCGCGGCCCTGGAGCCGGAATAGGCGATCACCGCCGCCAGGGCCACGGTGGTCACCACTTCAAAGGCGATGTAGCCGTGCCGCCACGCGGCAGGCGTCAGCCCGTAATCGGTGATGCCGTAGCGCAGCAGCACATCGGCGCCGGTGGCGGCGTGCAGGCGCATGGCCTCATCCGGAGTGATGGCGCTGGCCAGTGCGCGGCTGCGCAGCGCGTCGAGCGGGGATTGCTCCTCGGCGGGCACGATCACCACGACGTTAGGCTCGCCGCCCAACGCCGCTGCCATCGCCGCGGCCGCACGCGCCTCGCCGCGCTGCCTGGCCTGCACCAGCCGCGGGTCGTCGTCGGCCAGCGGCTGTTTGGCCCCGGGCGCGAAGACCTCCTGCAGCCGGCCGGCATCCACCGCCATCGGCGCCTCCAGCGTCACCACCCGCAGCGGGAAATGCAGCGCGGCGGCAGTGCGCGCCAGATGCGTGGTGGGCGCGGTCGCGCAGCCGGAAAGGCACAGGGTCGCGCCCAGCACGCTTGCGCACAGCAGGGCCGCGCGGCGCGGCAGAGGAAGAAAGAGTGTGTTCATGCGCTTGGCATGGTCGCGTGTGGCTGGCCGGATGTCAAACGCGGCGGCGTGATTGCGCCTGCACGTTCGCCTATCGCACACAGCCCAAAGACTGCTAGAATGTTTCGGTGCCATACGGCTGCATTGCGATATGACATGCATAATAAATAAAGGGGGGAAGCGTGAAATCGAAGCGAGGATTGTACTGGCCGGTTCTGGCCTCCATGGTATTGCCCTGGATTGCGGCATGGTTCGCGTATCCGGCCACGCATCTTCCGCCCAAGTTCGGCATCTTTCCGCCGGAGCACATACCGGGCACGCCCGGTTTCAGCCTGCCGATCTTCATCGTCCTCGCGCTGGTCGAACTGGCGCTCGCGGTCTTCTTTCTGTTTCCCCGGCTGTTCGGCTTCAAGCCGGTCGCGCCGCCCGCGCCGGCCCCGCTTGCGCGCTACCCGGCGTGGTTCTGGATCGGCGGCGCGGTCATGCTCTTCTGCTGGTGGCTGATGTGGGCGCGGGTCACCGCCTTCGGCAGCCTGGTGTATTACGCCTTCACCCCCTTGTGGTGGGGCTTCATCATGGTGCTGGACGGCTTGGTCTACCGCCGCAACAACGGTAGATCCCTGTTCTCGATCAGGCCGCATGCCACGCTCATCCTCGCCGTGGTGTCCGTCGCGGCCTGGGCCTACTTCGAGTATTTCGACTATTTCGTCCTCTCCAACTGGTATTACCCGAACAGCCATCACATCCGCGAGCTGAGCCATGCCACGGTCGTCGCGCTGTTCCTGCTGGCCTATAGCACGGTGTGGCCGGTGGTGCTGGAAGCCTACACCCTGCTGCGCACCTTCCCCGCCCTGCGCGTGCGCTATTCCCAGGGCCCCAGGGTGAAGCTGCCCGGCGAACTGCTGCTGGTAGCGGGACTGGTGCTGCTGGTGCTGATGGTATTCCTGCCCTATCCGCTGTTCTGGGTGGTGTGGATAGGCCCGCTGCTGGTCGTGGGCGGGGTGCTGATCCGCGAGGGGGTATGGACGCCGTTCGCCGCGCTGGCCAAGGGCGACTGGAGCCCGCTGCTGCTCTCGGCCCTGGGATCGCTTTTCATAGCGATATTCTGGGAGGTCTGGAATTACGGCAGCGCGCATCCGAACCCCCTGCCGCTGACCAATCCCAATTACTGGGAGTATGCAGTGCCCTATGTCAACGTGATCCACCTTTTTTCCGAGATGCCCCTGCTAGGCTTCCCGGGATACCTGCCCTTCGGGGTCATGGTGTGGGTCGCGTTCATCTGGGCGGGCGAGGCCTTCAACTTCGATACCAACCTGCATCTGGAATGAACTCCAGCCCACCCGCCGCGTTGCCGAACCCCCTGCGTCGTTTCGGACTGTGGCGGGGCCTGCTCGCGGCGGCGGCGCTGTGCGCATGCATGACGGCGACGGCCCGCGCCGAGGACGGCGCGCTGCCGCTGCCGGGCCCGCAAGCGCTGAAAGGCAAGTGGTACGAAGTCCCGGCCGGCTGGCAATACGACCGCCCCGGCAGCTTGCTTGCGCAAGCAGTCAAGCCCGTATCCGCAGTTTCGGTCACCGGCGGGCATTATTTCTACGACGCGCACTTCACCGTGGAACACCGCGGCAACGTGGTGGTGGACTTCAAGAACACCAGCATCATCGGCAATTTCCACCACTGGCTGTATGACGCAAACAGCCACCTGGTGGGCGAGGCGCAAGGCGGCATCCGCGACGACACGCCCAACCCCTTCTTCCTCAGCCACGGGCGGTCCTTTGCCGGCCTGGCGGCGGGGCGCTACCGCCTGGTGACCGAGATCGACTCCCCGTTCTACCTGGCCCAGCCGCAGCCCTACGCCGCACCTGAATCCGTATTCCAGCAGTCTATCAAGCCCGGCAACCTGCTTGCGCTCGGGTGTCTGGGCATCTTCGTCGGCCTGGGCCTCTATTACCTCGTGCTCGGGGCGTGGCGGCGCAGGCTGGCGGAAGCCTTCTACGGCCTGTTCATCTTCGGCAACCTGCTGTTCCAGAGCGCGGCGCTGCTGGTGGATTCCGACGTGCTGGGCGTGCACAGCATGGCACTGATCGGCGTGCCGCTGCTCCTCTCCAATATGGCCTACGTCGGATTCGTCTATTTCCTGCTGGAAATCCGCCGCGACGAGCAGCCGTGGCTGCACCGCGGCGCGCTCGCGGCGCTCGCCGTGCTGGCGGCGCTGGCGGGGTTTGCCGGCTGGGAACATAACTGGGCGCTGGAGATGGAACGCTACGGCGTGGTGGTGTTCCTGAGCTTCGGCCTCGCCGCCGGCTTCTCGCAGAGCCGCAAGGACATGGGCGCGCGCCTCTACCTTGGCGCGGTTTCCGTTTTCGTCGTGCTCGCCGCCATGGCGGTCTCCCTGCGCGAACTGAAATCCGCCTACATCCTGCGCATCGAGCACGTCGGCCTGTTCGCCGTCACCGCCGAGGTGCTGCTGCTGGCCTTCGTCCTTTCCTACCAGTTCGCGCGGCTGGGCCGCGAGCGCGAAGCCGCCCTGGTCGAAAAGGCGCACAGCGAAGAGGCCAACGCCGCAAAGAGCCGCTTCCTCGCCAACATGAGCCATGAGATCCGCACTCCCATCAGCGCCATCATCGGCATGGCCCAGCTCGCGCTGTGGAAGGAACACGATCCGGACCAGCGCAGGCAGATCCGCAGCATCATGCAGTCCGGCGAACACTTGCTCAGCATCGTCGACGACATCCTGGACTTTTCCAAGATCGACGCGGGCAAGCTGACCATGGAGCGCATCGATTTCGGGCTGGACCGCATCCGCCACGACCTCGTCAACCTGTTTGAATGGAAGGCCGCGGAAAAAGGCATCCGCCTCGGCTTCCAGTTCGACCCCAGGGTGCCGCCGCGGCTGGTGGGCGACCCGCTGCGCCTCAAGCAAGTGCTGATCAACCTCTTGGGCAACGCCATCAAGTACACCGATACGGGCGAGGTGCGCACCAGCGCCACCCTGCTGGAACAGGATGCCGGCAGCGTCATCATCGGCTTCGAGGTGCGCGACACCGGCATCGGCATGACCGAGGCGCAGCGGGCCGGCCTGTTCCAGATGTTCAAGCAGGGCGATTCCTCCATCAGCCGCAAATACGGCGGCACCGGCCTGGGCCTGGCCATCAGCCGGCGCCTGGTGGAGATGTTCGGCGGCGAGATCGGCGTAGAGAGCGAACCCGGCACGGGCAGCACCTTCTGGTTCACCGCGCGCTTCGGCATTGCCGCCGAGGCCGCCGGCCCTGCCGCCGCCGAAGCAGGCGCGGGCGCGGGCGAGCAGGCCGGCAAGCTGGTGCGCGGCGCGCACATCCTGCTGGCCGAAGACCATCCGTTCAACCAGCAAGTCGCCGTCGGCATGCTCGCCGACGCCGGCGCCATCGTCAAGGTCGCGAGCAACGGCGAGGAAGCGCTGGATCTGCTGCACCAGGAACACTTCGACCTCGTCCTTATGGACATCCAGATGCCAGTGATGGACGGGCTGGCCGCCACCCGCGAAATGCGCCGCGACCCGGCCTTGGCCGGGATTCCGGTCATCGCCCTCACCGCCAACGCGATGGGCGACGACCGCGAGGCCTGCCTTGCCGCCGGCATGAACGACTTCATCAGCAAGCCTTTCCGCATCGACGAGTTCTACGTCATCGTCGCAAGCTGGATCGCCCACCGGCCGCGCCCGCATCCCGGTGATCCCGCACGGGCCGCCGCCGGGCGCCCTCAATAGCGCCGCGGCCGCCTGCCCCGGCCGTCATACACCCCACGCCGCCAGCACCTGCCAGACTGCTGCCACCACGCTGTCAGCAGACCGTGCGTAGCATGTCGGCTGCCGGATGTCCCGGCGACAAATAACATGGAGAACACCATGAGCGATACCATCATCACCATGCGCTTTCGTTTGCAGCCCGGGCGCAGCAAGGAGGACTGGCTCAAGGCCAATGAGAGAGCGAGCGGCTGGGTCCGGCGGCAGCCCGGCTTCCAGTTCCGCAGCCTGTCGGAAACCGGCGACGGCGAGTGGATCATCATCGCCTACTGGGCCAGCCCGGAGGCCATCGATGCGGCGGAAGAACGCTTCGCCCGCGAAATGGGAGACGAACTGCTTCCCTTCGTGGAAATGGACAGCTTCAGACTCGACCGCAGCGCGGCATGCCAGATGCTGAAGGGACTGGCTGAAGGGCAAGCAGCATGAGCACGGTCGCGGTATCCGCGGCCGGTCATCGCTACCGGGTCGACACCTTCGTCGTGCCGGCCGCCGCGCGCGACGAATTTCTGTGCCGCGTGCGCGAAACCCACAGCCTGCTCCAGACCCAGCCCGGATTCGTGCAGGACCAGTTACTGGAACGCACCGCAGACGACGGCAGCCTGACCATCGTCACCCTGGTCGAATGGGAAAGCGAAACCGCCATGGCGGGCGCCAGGGCCGCGGTCGCCGCGCTGCGGGCAAAGACGGGCTTCGACCCACGGCAGCTAATCGAAAAACTGAGCATACGCGCCGACTTGGCCGAGTACCGCAACGCCAGCATATGACGAAAGGAACAGCACATGGTTAAAATCAGCATCCTCTACCCGGACAATGGCCGCTTCGACATGGACTACTACCTCAAGACCCACATGCCGCGCTCCATCGCGCTGCTGAGCACGGCCCGGGGCTACCGCGGGGTATCGGTGGAACGCGGGGCGGGCTGCGCCACGCCCGGCGCGCCCGCGCCCTTCGTCGCCATGTGCCACTATGCGTACGACTCGGTGGACGACTTCATGGCGGCCTTCCTGCCGCACGCGGCGGAACTGCAGGGCGACATGGCGAATTACACCGACATCGAACCGGTCATCCAGTTCAACGAGGTGGCCATCAGCGGCTAGCGGGCACCGTGCGCAAATCCGAACGCCTGTTCCAGCTCGTCACCCTGCTGCAAGGCCGGCGCACGGCCATCACCGGCCAGGCGCTGGCGGAAAAACTGGGGGTGGGTGTGCGCACGGTATACCGCGACATTCAGGCGCTGGTGCTCTCCGGCGTTCCGATAGACGGCGAAGCCGGCGTGGGCTACCGCCTGCGCGCCGGCTTCGACCTGCCGCCGCTGATGTTCGAGATGAAGGAGATCACCGCCCTGCTGGTAGGCAACCGCATGGTGCAGGCGTGGACCGACCCCGAACTGGGCGAGGCGGCGCGCAGCGCAGAGGCCAAGATACTCGCCGTGCTGACGCCCCCAATGCGCAACGAGATCGCGCGCTTGCCCTACCGCATTCCCGATTTCGACCATCCCGGGCGCAGCACCCACGCCCTGCTGCGCCACGCCTGCGAACTGCGGCTGAAGGTCAGCATCCGCTATCGCAACATGCAGGACCAGGAGAGCGAACGCACTCTGTGGCCGCTGGGCATGGTGGGCTGGGGCGACCACTGGACGCTGCTCGCATGGTGTGAACTGCGCGACGAATACCGCAATTTCCGCTTCGACCGCATCCTGCGCATGGACTGCTTGCCCGAGCATTACCCGAAGCACCCCGAACGCAATCTCGACCATTACCTGAATGACGTGGTCGGCATCGAGGATAAGCAGAAGCCCGCATGAGCGGCAAGCCGCGCGCAGCCGGATTGCGCGGAGCGCAATGGGGGCTCGCCCTATTGCCATTTGCACCCATTTGGGAAACCATACAATCTACAGGGTTGACGATGGTGCATGCGGAATTGCATGCTATGAGCGCGGCACCGGAAACTTCGCATCATTCTGCGGAGCTTTTTCCGCCAACACCTGTCATAGCTGGTATGGGCGGGCTGGCCGCACAATTGCAGTCCGGCTCGATCACGCGTTGAATAGCTGAGGAGGCAAATATGGATGTACAAGCCGCACTACCCTTTCGCAGCATCGCCGGCCCCGTTGCACTGCCGAGGAACGCAAGACCCGCGGTATCCCCTGCAAAAGAAACCGACCCCGCACTGTCCGTCATGACCGACTTCACCACCGCGGCCATGTTCTCGATCAACCACCAGGTGCAGATAGACCAGGCACTGGAATACATGAAGGCCGTCGGCGTGAAGCTGCTCTTCGTGCTCAATGACGACGGCCTACTCTCCGGCCTCATCACCACCACCGACATCCTGGGCGAAAAACCCATGCGCTACCTGCACTCGGTGGACGCCAGCCGCACCGCCGCCGCGCGCGGCAACGTGCTGGTCCGGCACGTCATGTCACCGCTCGCCGACTGGATGGTGCTCGACTATCCCCTGGTGCAAAGGGCCCAGATCTCGCAGATCGTCGCCACCTTCAAATCGGCCGGCATGCGCCACCTCGTGGTGACCGAAACCGGGCCCTCCGGCACGGCCGTCCGCGGCGTCATCTCCGCCACCCGTGTCGAGCAGGCGCTGGGCAAGCCGCTGAACATCGTGCGCAGGGCCAACACCTTCGCCGAGATCGAGCACGCCGTCATCCACACCTGACGGAAAGCGGCGGGGGGCGCCGCGCCGCGGCCCCCATCGCCCGGCCTCGACATCCACAACCCGGCGCCGCACCGCACGCGGCGCAAGAACAAGAAAGGATGACACCATGAGCGACGACGACCCGCAGGACCCCAGCGACAGCTTGCGCCGGAAATTCCTGGCCAGCGTCACCTCCGCCGTGGTCGGCGGTGGCATCGTGGCCGCCTGCTATCCCTTCATCAGCAGCATGAACCCCTCGGCCGACGTGCTCGCCAAGGCCACCGTCGAGGTCGACCTCGCCACCGTCGAGCCGGGCAAGGTTGAAACCGTGCTGTGGCAGGAAAAGCCCATCTTCATCTTCCACCGCACCCCGGAAGAGATCAAGGCCATGGAAGCCACCAGCGAATCACTGGACCCTCAGCCCGACAGCCAGCGCGTGCAAAAACCGGAATGGCTGGTCGTCATCGGCATCTGCACCCACCTGGGCTGCGTGCCCAACAAGACCGACGCCGGCTGGCTCTGCCCCTGCCATGGCAGCATGTACGACAACAGCGGCCGCGTGGTGCGCGGACCCGCGCCGAAAAACCTCTACCTGCCGCCCTACCGCTTCCTCTCCGACACCAAAATCATGCTCGGCGAAGCGCCGCAGAAAGCCTGAGCCATGCGAAGCCGCCCGCACATCCGCCGCCGAAATGCGCTGGCGCTGAAATCGTTCCCTGTACCCTGGCAGCCTCCCGAACGCGCCCTCCCCGGCACGCGCGCGGCCGCCGCCCTGCGAAAGGAGATGCATCATGTCCGCTAGTCAATCGGGCGCCAGCCGCGCCACGGCGCGCGCCGCCGGCGTCGCCATCATCGCCTCGCTCCTTTTTCTGGGGTGCGCCAACGCGGAAAGCGCCGACGCCCCGCCGGCGAAAACGACGTTCGAATCCAGTGCGTGGAAGGCCGATGCCCCCGGGGTGCGCCACGGCATGGCGGAGAACCTGATCAACAGCCGCGTGCTCATCGGCAAATCCCGCGACGAGGTTATCGCGCTGCTCGGAAAACCTGACCAGCAGGGCAAGGATTTTCTCACCTACGAGGTGTATTCCACCGTGAATACCCACCAGGGTCCAGCCTATGCAATACGCGTAGAATTCGACGCGACCGGACAGCGCGTGCACGAAGTGCGCGTGGACACCGACACCGGAATCGGCGACCTCGACATGAACTGAGCGGCACTGCCGCCAAAGTGTCCCACCCGCGCAACACATGCGATGCGGCACTGCGATCGCCCTGTACAATAGCCCCCGCACCGTCAACACTTCCCAGGGGAACGAATGGGCGCGGACATCTGGCATCATGAATCGGCCTGGCATCAGGACCCGGCGCAAGCCTTGCGTGAAATCCACGAGCGCGTGCTCGCAAGTGAATACGACCTCGCAGCCCTGGTGCCCAAGCACCTCGCTCTCGCGCGCAAGGCGCTCGCCATCACCCGCGCCGAAGGCGACCCCTACGACCTCGCCGAATTGTACGAGGGTGAAGTGACCTACCTCGAATCCGTAGCCACCCGGCCCCTGCCGGGCGATGTCACGTCCCGCCTCGTCATCCTGCGCGGCATGTACGCAAACAGCGGCGAAGGCATAGGCAACGTGCTCGACATCGAAACCGTCGCGCCGCAACCCGCCCTGTTCTCCGCCAAACCCCTGGACGAAGCCGAAACGCAGCGCCTTACCGGCACCCCACGCCCCACCGCAGCCCAGGCGCGCAGCGCACTGCCCGCCATCGCCGAGCAGTTGCACCGCGGCGACTGCGTATGCTTCCCGGTATACGACGACGCAGGCCGGCCCGCGGGCTGGCATTTCATCGGCGCCACCGTAGACTGAGCCGCGCGCGGCCCGCAGCGAATCCCGCGCGCGCTAAAACGTGCGCAGGTAAAGTATCACCTGCCAGATCTGCTCCGGCTTCCAGCTTCCGCCCATCGCAGGCATGGCGCTGCTGAAGGCCGCGCCGCCCTCCGCAATCGACCAATACAGATAGCCATCGCTCCCCATCCGCATGCGCACCGTGCGCGCCAGATCGGACGGGGGCGGATTCAGCGCGCGGCCCGCCGCGCCGTCGCCGCGCCCCGCCGGCCCATGGCACGACGCGCACATCTGCCCATAGAGCGCCTTGCCCGCATCGATGTTCTTCGCGCTCGCCGGCAAGGGGTTGGCCATGTTCGCGTACTTCTCCGGCAGCCCGTGGCGCATGAAATACACATGGCGCGGCGATGATCCGTTCATCATCCCGCCATTCATCATGCCCCCGTTCATCATCCCGCGGCCGTCCATCATGCCCTGCGCGCACGCCGCCGCAGGCAAGATCGACAGCATTCCCAGCAAAACCGCCAACCGCTTCAACTTTCCCGCATCGGACATCTCACACCTCCTTTGCATCAGAAGCGCCCGCGCACGGCAGGCCGCACATTCATACCCGGAGAGACAGCGCCGGAGTGCAAGCGAACCGGCCCGGCCAGTAGTGGCCGCACCCATCGCTATTCCGCCCGCAAATCCGGGCGCTCAGACGTTGAAGATTTCGTCGAACTCGGCCACGTAATCAAAGCCCAGAACAGATTTGTGCTTCGCCTGGTAATGCTGCAGCCTGGCGCGCATGCTTTCCGCGCTCCAGTTGCCCCACCCATACATTTCCAGCGGCAGGCTATGGAAAGCGCAAGCCAGGTCTTGCGCCTGCTCGCCCTCCAGATGCCGGAGTTCGACAAAAGCCTCATGCATCAGCTTGCTGAGCGCTTTGCGCTGCTCATCGCTGGGGAGCCCGCCGCTTGCCGCCGCTCCCGAAGCACGCTTTTTGCCACCGGACATATCGCACCTCCTTTACCCAAGGCGCGCCCGCGCATGGCGGGCAGGGCCTTATTCTCTTCCTGGCGCAGGCGGAGTGCAAGCCCCGCCGCGCGCCGGCATCCCAGGCGGCGCTACATCGCCATCCTTCCCATCGCGTGCATGGACGATGGCGGCATGCCCTGAATCAGCATGGAGGCGGCGAGCAGCACCAGTGCAATGAGGAAGGCATCGCCAGCCAGCGCACGGCCCATCCTGCCCAGGCAGACGTCTGCGTCTCGCTCGCCTATCGCACCGCGGAGGCGGGAAACAGTGAAGAACCGGCTGAGTCCACCCACCGCCGCGATACCTCCCACCAGCGCAGCCTTCACCATCAGGATGCGGCCGTAATCGGTCGTCAGCAGCTGATCGGGCGCGTCGATGCGCAGAGCGGTGTTATACAGCCCCGTCACCACCGACCCCGCCAGCGCCCACCCCGCAAGCCGTGACAGGCGAACCACGCTCTGCACCAGCAGCGTGCGGCGCCCGCGCAGCAGCGGGAAGGTGAACAAGACCGTGGCCAGGATGCCGCCGCCCCACAGCGATACGGAGATGACATGCGCCCAGTCGTTCAGCTCGGAAAGCGTGAAGTCGCCCCCGTCTCCCGCATGCGAAACCGCGCTGTAGCTCAGCGCCAGCATGGCGGCCATGCAAAGCGAGGCCGGAATGCCCGCGCGCGGCGGCAAGGGCAGCGTCGCAGCCAGCAGGCCGAGCAGAACAAGGTGCATGCCCCACACCATGCCAAAGTGGGTGCGTAGGAGGACCTCGGGCACTATCGCAATTGCCTGTGCGAGCGGCAGCCCGCTCATGTCCGCGGTGCGCACGGCGAGCAGCGCGCCCCCCGTTATCGCCAGCAGCGCCAGGTAGCCCAGCAGGCGCGATCGCAAGCGTCCCGCCACGCCGGGCAATTCGAATGCGGCGCCGGGCACCAGACCTGCGCGCGCCATCACCAGGCCGCACGCGCAGAGCCATGCGAAAAAATCAACAGTGCTCAGAACAACGTGCAGCGCATGCAATGTTCCGGCGGCCATCATTGAACGGTATACGTGTAATCGCCTTCGGTGTGGTGCCCATCGCGCGCCACCACGCTCCAGTAAACGTGATAGGTGCCCTTGCGTTCGCTGGTGAGCCTGGTCGAAAGCACCCGCGGATTGTGCGCATCCACCTGCCCCTTGCCCTGGCTGACCTGGACCCCCTGCTCATTCTTCACCACCACGGTGCTGAACAGCGGCTCCAGTTCCGAATCGAAATGGATGGTGACCGCGCCCGGGGCCTGCGCCAGCACCGCCCCCGCCCCGGGCGCCGCATGGTCGGGGAAGGCGTGGGCCAGGGCCTGCGCCGGCAACAGCAGGGCGAACAGGACGAGCAGCAGGCGGAGCGGATTCATGCGGTTCATGGGTATAGCGGCCTCCCCAGGCTGTGCGGATAAATATCGTCGATGAAGAAATGCAATTGCGCCATGATGCCAGTGTGCGTCCCGCTGGCGCGATTGAACGGAATCGCCGCCTCCACCCCGAGCTGGTAATACTTGCCCACCCAGATCACGCCGGGGTTCACCGTCCCCGTGGTCTGCCCGCCGCAGCCAGGCGCGGTGCACGTCTGCAGCGGGAATTCCGCAATGAGCAGCATGCGATTCCAGGGCGCGCCCCAGCCGAAGTCCTGCACGAAGTCCTGCAAATAACCGAGGTTGTATTGTATGCTCAGGCCCGTGGTCGCGCTTTGCGCGGCCCAGTCCGATGCGCTGAGGTTGGGCGCCAGCGTGCCCGTCACCGCAAAGGGCCGCAGGTATCGCAGCGAATCCGGCAGACCGCCAAAACCCTTGCCGAAATAGAGCGTCGGCGACACCGTCGAGCCGGAAGCCGCGCCCACGCGCGGCGTCCCGCTGCCGCCCAGCTCCACATTCGCGCCGATGGAAACCAGCGACTCCCCCTCCTCGTTCAGATACACCCGGTATTTCGCGCCGATCACGGTATTGCCAAAGCCGTTCTGCGCCGGCATGCCATCCGGCCTCAGGTGCAGATAATCCGCCCCCACCGAAAGCGCAAAACGCGGCGTGATGCTCTTCGCGTAATCCAGCGCAAGGTCGCTCGTGTCCGTGCTCGTGCCATCGCCGTTCGGCGTATTGCGGTTGCTGAAGGTAATGCCCGCCTCATCGGTGACGAAGGGATCATCCACCGCAAGCGTCGCGGGGAAAAACCGCTTGCCCGCAAAGCCGTGCGCCGCAGCGCGCAAAGGAAGCAGCGCCAGCGCCGCCGCCAGCAGCAGCGCCGCACGGCATGGACCCTCGCGCCGGATGGAAATGGTACAGATCATCGCCCCCCTGCAAAGCAAACGCGGAAATGCCCCCGCACCCGCCCGATTCTACCGCGCCTTCGCCATCAACAGTATTACAGAATGCCGCGCCCCGCACGCGATAAAATGCCGCCATGAACAAAGCCCTGCTCACCCTGCTCGCCGCCTGCCTCCTCGCCGGCCCCGCCGCACCCGGCTTTGCCCGCGATGGAAACGCCCCGGCCCGGACTCGCCCCAGCGACGCACCCGCCTCATCCGTGCAGCGCGCGCCGGACAAAAACGGCCTCATCGAACACAAGTACTACACCAACTCAAGCGGCCAGCGCATCCACGCCCCCGCCCACACCCTATCCGGCAACGCCCCGCCGGGCGCCAGCGCCCAATGCCGCGACGGCTCATACAGCTTCAGCACCCACCGCAGGGGCACCTGCTCGCGGCATGGGGGAGTGGAAAGGTGGATTGGATTGGCGAAGTGAATAGCGCCTGAACGCAATCGCTCCGCGAGCAACTCTATCGCCCGGCGGCAATGTCCGCGATGTGCAGCTTATCCGATGTTCGGGGTGGGGTGGCTAACTTCCGAGTTGTGCAAACCGGCCGTTAGCGATTTAGAAGAACGGACGCCATCGAAAAGGCGCAGCGTTGCCCGCTCTACCTAGCTTATTCGGATATGCGTTCGAACTCCAATTCAAAATGGTCGCGGCTACACTTTGCCCTGAACACTGGAATTCTTCGTGCGCGGTCGGCGCATAACCGCAGAATATCTTCAATTTCATGTTCACGCATAGCAGCACCAACAGTCACGCCTTCAATGTATGCCGGAGAAATAATCGCTAGCTGGGGAGTTTTCCATCCAAAGATGTCGTCCAAGATGTGCCCAGGTGCTCCATCTACGGCGTATGGCAGGTTAACTAGGCGATACTCTCGTTCGTGACTCCAAGCATCGGATTTGGTATATAACGCTTTTCTTATGAACTCATTTGGGTCGTGACCACCAAGAGGCAAAGGAATTTCCGGATAATCTCGTACATAGACCACCTTCTCGGCGTTGCCAAATGGCACTTGGGTGGCATCGAAATGAACGCAAATACCGGTATGCCCCTCGGCATAATACGACCACATCAGAGTACTACCTCTTTCCGCAGTTAGGCAACACATAGGAAATTTTGATCTAAATTCCTCGCGCCATCCGTGAGCAACGCCCGTCATCTCGATTTCGTACTCGCCAGACTTGATCTTGGCTTTCAGCTCTTCACGCCGTGCCTCGATTTGTTCCGGACGTAGGCCGTTTCTCTCGCCAAATACTGCAAGACCCCTCTCCACAGCCTTTAGCAGCTCTTCATGTGCGCTGGGAATACGGAAATGAGGAGCCGCGTCAAAGGGGTCATTTAGCTCCTTCGCGGTTGCAAAATATAATTCTCCGCCTCTCAATAGCGCCTCCACCCGCCTGCGATATTCGGCATTTTCTGCGGGAGACGGTCCGTCAGCGGGATACTTCATGAATTTGTATAGCGTATTTGCTTTGTCGTCACGAGCCTCCAATGCAGCCCTCCAGTAGAGTCAAGTACACGTCCGCTTCTGGTAACAATTGGGGGCAGATTCGATTTAATTTGGCCCAGCGTGATCCCACTTCTTGTCAAGTTGACACGGGCATCATGGCGCAATTAAATCGAATCTCCCCCCAATTGTTTAGATCCAGGATCCCGTTGCGTGTCATCCGGGCTTGCATGATTCAACTGCGACTTTAGCCCGCACCAGCGGTATTCCGCTCAATCTGTACTTGGCAGAGAGCAGTTTGCGCTTGCAGCTTAAGCAGAAACGCTTTCTCAACTCCCAGCGAATATCCCAAGATACCCGCGATCACGGCTCCGATTCCCGTGCCTACCGGGCTATGCATGGCCGCGTAGCCGACACCCGCCCCAATCAAAACCCCGAATACTGTGTATCTGATAATGATCGACTTGGCTCTCCCGTATAGCCTTTCGGCGAATTGCTCGATGACTTTCGATTCATATTGCATAACATCCTCCCTCGTGATTCGTGCGCAGACTCTATCAGTCACATAACGAACACACAATATGCCGTTAGGCATAGCTGCATCTGCCTGCCGCATAGCCCGCCCCGCGGGCAATGCAATCCGCACCGGAGGAATTGGGGTCAGCTCAGTCTTACCCCCATCAATTCTGGCTAATTGCCTCTGCGTCAGTCAAATCCGGGCAGCCCCCGCGATTCACTTACATGTTTCTCAACAGAGAGCTGCACCGCTTTTAACAGTTCCGTGCATTCGAGAAAGCATTCTTCAACTTCGGACCACAAGTCGTCAGTCAGCGACAACGTCTTCGCGCTGCCAGAATAATATTGTAGCGAGCACCCCGCATCCGCATCGTATATGAGCTTCCCATGAGCAAACGCATTGCGCCATTCCATAATCCGCTTCAACTTCTGTTGTAGTTTGTTGAGTACCTTGTTATCGACGACCTCATTATGAGCCAGTATTTTCGACACAAGCTCCTTCTTGGCGTTGTATGAAAGCGCAGACGATTGAAGAATCTCACGTTCGAACAATATGCGGCGTTCCTCGTGTTTGATAAACGGGCCCATAAAATAGAGCATCAATATGTTTTCGAGCTGCTGTTCGACCGATGTTGTTGCGTACAGAATGTTCCCGCCGTTCTTTCTAGCCATTTCAAGACTCGGCGCCGCGTCCTCGGTAGAGAATGTGCCAAGGGTGTGCCTTACTACGCCATTCCCGAGGTCAACTGCCTTAGCCGGGTCAAATTTCAGGCGCATGGAATAGGTCTGATTTATCGGAAGCTTAATTTCTTTCATACAATATCCTCAGATGTCATCGAACTGCCAATTTGACTGTGTAAAGGGGCCAACCTCCGCTTATTATTCCGAAAAAATGCGAGCCTGGCGCCTTTGCTCACTAACTAATAGTGCATCCCACGAGCGATTACCTCCCGCTTCGTTGCACTCGTATGATGCAACTAAGCAAAGCGCGCCGCCGATTGTTCTCAAGTCGTCTGAAACAAGGAATCAATTCGCCCCGACTTTAGCGACTAGGTCAACACTTGGTAAACCCGTAGCAGCTCTTGCTTACCTTTAACAGCCACGGTTCCCAAGTCCCTTGTCTCGACCTTGATGGATAGCTGTTTGAGCGTAGACTCTGAAATGATTATGTGGCTTTCAAACTGCCGCGTGAGCCCCTCGATTCTTGACGCCGTGTTAACTGCGTCACCTATTATCGTGTAATCGAAACGTTGTCTGGACCCAAAATTTCCGACGGTCGCCACGCCGATGTTTATGCCAACTCCAATATCGATGACCGGGTATCCCTCATTGGACCACTTCTCCTGCAGCACCTTCAATCGCTTAATCATGTTGACGGCGGTTCTGACAGCTCGATCTGCTTGATCCGGCTGATCAATGGGCGCGCCCCAAAACGCCATGATGGCGTCCCCGATGAATTTGTCCACAACCCCCTCATTCGCAATAACCTCCGCCGTCATCTCATCGAAGTACTCCTGAAGAATATGTGTAAGCTGCTGCGGCGGCAGGCTTTCAGACAGACTGGTAAATGACCGAATGTCGCTGAACAAAATCGTGACCTCCCTGCGCTGTCCGCCAAGAGTCACCTTGGCCGGGTCCTTCAGAATCGCCTCCATTACCTGAGGCGAGAGATAGTTCTGAAAGGCGCTCCGCAAATCTCGCTTCGTGGTTTCTGACCGACTCCAATAGCGCAATGCGACGCTGAGCGCAATAATCCACGAAACAACGGCCAGAACCCCCAGGAAGCGCCATTCATGATCCAGCACACCCTGTTCTTTGCTCAGGTCAGCCCAAACGATTACAACGCCCACGTGTCCGTATCGTGGCGAAAGAACGTCACGCCGCAGCGGGAGGATTGCGGTATTCCTCCTGAGGGATGCCAGTTGCGCCGTAACGGCGGGCAGGTTAGTCCTTAGCGGAACATAACCAGCCGCAGCGACAACCGTATTGGACTCATCGACTATCGCGTAATCGACGGCATTATCCAGAAGGCTGACATTCGTCTGAATTGTGCCGTCAACAGAATGGAAGTAGTTTGCATTCTTCCTAAGCATCGCGCCCGGTGACGAGACATCGCTATCCTTGCTGACTGCGAGTATTACGTACCCACCTTGCATCTTCCTGATAAGCACAGTCCACCCGTCGCCAGAGGGCGTCCAAAATAACTTTGGAGTGGAAAAATCTCCAGCAGGGGGAACGACCTCAGAGAGCATCCCCCTCGGAATGAGATTCGACTTATCGTCAGAAAGAACCACCTCCACGTGACCATCGCTTGACAAGACTATATAGTTCTTCGCCTTGAGCGAGGCCTTATCAATCTGGGTGGGAACGATTTCCGCCTTAACCATCACGCCCAACACGCTTGCCACCGCGTCGTCAGCGCTACTCTGCAACTGTTGCCGCGTCGTCGCGTAAATCTCATTCGCGGTGTAAAAGTACTGGCCAGCGGCAAGGGCAATGAAGAACAACGCAAGCCCTATTGCGATGGCGGCAATTGTTCTCCAATTGTGACTTGCTCTAGCCAAGTTACATTCCCCTCCTTTCGCGCGCGCAGAGTGCAATGACCGTTGGAATGCGTGGTCTACACGTGCATGGACGATGCCCAATACACGCCTCGACGATAGCGTGGTAGGTTCGACTGAATGATATGAAGCCCAACAAGCTATTTCCCCGCCGCTTCGAGTTGGTTCAGTATTTCGGCGAGTTGCTCGTAGGCAGCGGCCACGGCGACTCCCGGCGCGGGCATCTTGCCGGCAGTCGTTGCGGCCTCCGCAAGCCGCCTGAATACCTCGGGAATCGCAGGCTCCGGAATGCCGCCGACCTTTGCGCCGCGATAATTGCTGGCGAGCGCCTGTATCGCCTTGGGCAGACGCTTGAGATCGGCGCTGCCATCGGCCAGCAGATAGGGGAGCTTCCACGTTGCCGGTTTGGCGGGGTCGCCGACATAGGCGAAACACCGCGCGGGAATCTGGTATTTCGGATGGAGGATCAAGCCGTCGGGCGAGGATGGACTCCCGTCCGCCAGTTCGCCAGCCTGCTCTGAATAGGCCGGCAGGTCGGGCCGTGATTCACACGGCCGGTAGATTCCGTCCAGACTGATCCACCACAGGGAATCATGGGGTGCCTGTGTCAGCGTGAGGTCGAAGCGGACGCGCGGGTTGAGCCCGCCGCCCTCGATGTCCGCGCCGTAGAAAAGCAGGCCATCGCACACGGCCACCTGCTTCACGCGCTGCTCGGCGGCATAGCCCCAGGCCTGCTCCAGCGCCGCATCCAGTGATTTCCTGCTCTTGAGGCTGCCGGGAGATTTCGTCTCCACCACAAGATACTTCACGAAATTGCGCGTCACCACGAGGTCCGCGCGATCAAGCTGCCAGTTGAGGTCGTGGTCGGTCCAATCGAGAACGGAAGTGAACAGCGAGCCCACGATGTTCTCCGCCACCTTCTCCGGCGCTTTGTCAAAGCGCGCCTGCTGCGCGAACATCTCCTGGCGCAGCTTGAGGAAATCCGGCCAGCGCGAAGTGACCTGCGCCACACACCTGCGGTAAGCCGCCAACTCGCGATAGTCCGTAGCCATGGGTGCTTCCTGTGATTGTTCTAGCGGCTCTGGATGAATACCACCCAGAGGCCACAAGCATAATTCAGCGAGGCAAGCGGGTAAAGGGTGAAGGCGGTTCGTCCCCCATCACATTCCGCCGGGCTGGAATGCGACACGTTTGCGCGGCGCCCCCTCCCCGCTCCTGGCCCACTTGCGCTAGGATGGCCGGGCAGGCATGGGCTTTATCGAGGCGGATGCGATGCCGGCTCCCATGGAGGACGCGATGACCGATGGACAGGAGGACACGGTGCAGGTGATGCTGGGCGGCGATGTGATGCTGGGCCGCCTGGTGGGCGAGGCTATCCGCTGCGAGGGGCGGGGCTATCCGCTGGGCGGGGTGGCGGCGCTCTTGCGCGGGGCGGATCTTTCCATGGTGAATCTGGAATGCGCGATCACCGGGGCGAGTGGGGAATGGGGAGGCGCGCCCAAGGCTTTCTATTTCGGCGCGCCGCCGGAGGCCGCGCTATCCCTCGCGGGGGCGGGGGTGGATTGCGTGAGCCTGGCGAACAACCATGTTCTGGATTTCGATGTGGCGGGCCTGCACGATACGCTGCGCGCCCTGCGCGCGCAGGGGATAGGCTATGCGGGCGCGGGCGAGGATGCGGACCGCGCTTATGCGCCGCTATTCCTTGCGCGCAATGGCATTAAATTCGGCATGGTGGCCTTTTGCGACCACCAGGCGGATTTCGCGGCGGCCGAGCACACGCCGGGGATGGCCTACCTGGACCTGACGGACAGGGCGGCGGCGCTGGCGGCCTTTCGCCGCGGGCTGGCGCACATCCTGAAGGGCGGCGCGGACTGGCCCATCCTTTCGCTGCACTGGGGGCCGAACATGGCGGACCGTCCGGCGCATTATTTCCGCGAGCTGGCGCATGCGGCGATAGACATGGGCTTTCGCCTGCTGTTCGGCCACAGCGCGCATGTGTTCCAGGGGGTGGAGGTGTATCGCGGCTGGCCCATTTTCTACGCGGCGGGCGATCTGGTGGACGATTATTACGTCGGCCCGGTGTTTCGCAACGATCATCAGTTGCTGTTTGAGCTTACGCTCACGCGCGGTGCGCTGCGCGCGATCCGCTTGCATCCCGTCTTGATCGAAGATTGCCGCGTGGCGCCGGCGGGCGGCGCGGCGTTCGACTACATCGCCAATCGCGCGGCGGCGCTATGCGCCGCGCTGGGCACGCAGGTCCGGCGGGCGGATGGCAAGCTGTGGCTGGAATGGGGCGATTAGATCGCAGCGTGGGTAACACTGCGCCCCCCGGCACGGCAGGTTGGGCAGCGTCATGCCCAAACCGGCGCCGCTACAATTTCACCCCGAAATTTTCCAGCACGGCAATCATCAGGAAATAGCATGCCGCCGTGAGTGCGATGGAAAGGCCGAGGCTGAGGTAGAAATTCAGCCCGTGCTTCAGCAGCAGCGGCAGCGAGATGAACAACGCGAGCGACGGCAGGACAAGCCAGAAGATGCTGGTGGCCAGGGCACTTATCTTGTTCACATCGCGGGTGCCGATGTAGAGCCAGATCATGGCGAGTACGGAGACGAGCGGAATGGAGGCCAATATCGCGCCGGCCAGGGTGCTGCGCTTGGAAATCTCCGCAATCGCGACGATCAGGACGGACGTAATGATGATTTTTGCGAGGTAGTAAGCCATGGCATGCCTCTTCGATCAGTGCTGCGTTGTTTGAAGCACACCGGCGGGGCGGCGGAAGGATTGATTAATTCTTCGGTTCATAGCGCATCGCCACGGCGCCCGAGCGCAATTCGAGCCGGCTGACCAGCTTCAGGTCGATGGGCCTCGGCAGCCCCGCGAACAAGGTGGGGCCGTGCCCCACCAGCCGGGGATGGACCACGATCTCGTATTCGTCGATCAACCCCAGCTCCGCCAGCGCCAGCGGGAGCTTGACGCCGCCCACGAGCAGGCCCTTTCCCGGCTGCTGCTTGAGCTGCCGAATGGCCTGCGCGAGATCGCCATGCAAAAGCTCGGCGTTCCAGTCGACCCGTTCCAGGGTGCTCGAGACGACGTATTTCTTTGCGGCGTCTATCGTCCGGGCGAAGGATTCCATCCAGTCGGGCCACTCGCCGCCGCGCACCTGCGGCCGCCACGCCGCCTCCATCATCTGGTAAGTCACCCGGCCAAATATGAGCGCATCGGCCGCGGAGAGGGTTTCGGCCGCGTGACGATGCAGGTCCTCATCCGGGATGATTGCGCGATGATCGCAGCACCCGTCCAATGTGACGTTGATGGAGTACCTGAGGGGTCGCATGAGGCAAGCGCTCCGATAATGATGGACAGCCGGATCGATTGTACGCCGTTCCCGCGTGCGCTGGGTGTCCGCAGCAGGGAGCGCGGTTTGTGAACGACGCGGACGTGTTCAGCAGATCAATCGGCAAACGAGCCCGTCTTCACCTCTCCGGCACGCGCGTAACGCGCGAAGATGACGCCGCTGGACGTGATGTCCGAGTGCGTGAGCCTGAATGCCGCCGGGATGGTCCCTGCGCCGAAAAGCCGCTTGCCCGCCCCCAGGGTGACGGGATGGATCTTGAGCGATAGCTCATCGACGAGGTCATGCTTGAGCAGCGTCTGGAGCAGGCCGCTGCTGCCCCATACCTGGAGATCGGGGCCATCCTGCTGTTTCAGCCGCCGAATTTCCTGCGCGGCGTTGTCCTTGATGATGACGCTATTCTCCCACTTCGCCTCGGCAAGCGTGCTCGACACGACGTACTTCGCCGCCGGATTGATGCCGGGCCATATGCTCCCGTGTCGCGGCCAATAGGCGGCGAATATTTCGTAGGTCTTCCGGCCCAGCAGCACGGCGCGCGTCTGCTCCATCTCCTCGCGCATCATTGCGCCGGAGCGCTCGTCGGCGAACGGCACAGTCCAGCCGCCATACTTGAAGCCGCCCTCGGTATCCTCCTCGGGCCCGCCCGGCGCCTGCATGACTCCGTCCAGCGTCACGAATGTAAGAGCGATGATCTTTCTCATGGCGATTCTCCTTTGCCCTTCAGCGCGGTTGGGCTGAATGAAATGACGCCCAACGAGCTATTTGATCCACACGGTTTTCGCGTTCACGAATTCGAGTATGCCCTGGCGGGATAGCTCGCGGCCGTAGCCGGAAGCCTTCACGCCGCCGAAGGGCAGGCGCGGGTCGGATTTGACGAGGCCGTTGATGAAGGTGCAGCCGGCCTGGACGCTGGCGGCGAGGCGTTCGGCGCGCGCGGTGTCGCGGCTCCAGATGGAGGAGCCGAGGCCGTAGGGCGTTTCGTTGGCGATGCGCACGGCGTCATCTTCGCTCGCGGCGCGGATGATGACGGCGACGGGGCCGAACAGCTCTTCGCGCCAGGCGCGGGTCTGTGCGGTGACGCGATCGAGAATGGAAGGCGGGTAGAAAAATCCCGCGCGGGCATCGGGCGCGCAGCCGGTCACGGCGACAGCGCCCTGGGCGATGGAGTCGGTCACTTGCCGGTGCAGGGCATCGCGCAGGTCTGCACGCGCCATGGGGCCGATCTGCGTGGCGTCGTCCATGGGGTCGCCCAGCGTGAGCGCCTCCACGCGGCTCTTGAAGCGGCTGAGAAATTCGTCGGCGATCTCCGGCACGAGGATGAAGCGCTTGGCGGCGATGCAGGATTGGCCGTTATTCTGGAAGCGCGAGGCGGCCGCGGTGGTGACGGCCTGTTCGAGATCCGCATCGTGGAGGACGATGAAGGGATCGGAGCCGCCCAGCTCCAGCACGCATTTTTTCAAATGCTCTCCGGCGCAGGCCGCGACCTTGCGCCCGGTGGCTTCCGAGCCGGTGAGCGTGACGCCCTGCACCTCCGGGCTGGCGATCACCTCGGGCACGTGGGCGGTTTCTATCATCAGCGTGGTGAACACGCCTTCCGGCAAGCCGCTCTCCCGGAACAGGGCCTCCAGCGCCAGCGCGCACTGCGGCACCGAGGGCGCGTGTTTCAGCAGCAGCGCATTGCCCGCCATAAGCGCCGGCGCCGCGGCGCGGATGACCTGCCAGAACGGGAAATTCCACGGCATGATGGCGAGCACAACGCCCAGCGGATAGTGGGCGACATAGCTCTTGCCGGCGTCGGATTCCATGGTCTCGGCGCGCAGGAATTCCTCCGCATGCTGCGCGTAGTAGTCGCAGGCCAGCGCACACTTTTCGGCCTCGGCGCGCGCCTCGCGCAGCAGCTTGCCCATTTCCAGCGTCATCAGCGCGGCAAAACGGTCGCGCTGCGCATGCAGGCGGGCGGATACCTCGCGCAGCACCGCCGCGCGTTCGGCGAAGGCGGTTTGCGCCCAGGCTTGCTGCGCGCGGCCCGCTTGCGCCAGCGCCTGCCGCAGACGGGCGGCATCCCAACTGGGGAAGATCTCGATCAGCCGGCCGGTGGCCGGGTCAAGCGTCGCGTGGGGCATGATGGTCATCCTTTCCGTTTGATGGGCGGCCGGTGCGCCGCGATCACATTTCCGCCGCGAAGTGCGCAGGGGCGCGTCGCGCCAGCTTTCACGTTCCGTCTTCCACGTCATCCATGCAGGCCGGGTCGTCGTGGCTCGCCGTGTTCACCCGCATGCTCACGCGCCAGGCGCGCATGCGTTCCGGGGGATAGGGCTGCACCAGCTTCTCGGCGTGGGGATTGGCGCTGTTGAGCCAGGCCGCGTAGTTTTCGGGCGCGATGATGAGGGGCATGCGGTCGTGGATGGGTGACAGCAGCGCATTCGCGTCGGTGGTGATGATGGTGCAGGTTTCCAGTACCTCGCCCGCAGGGTCGCGCCAGCGTTCCCAGAGGCCGGCCATGCCGAAGGGGCTGTTGTCCGCCATGGCGACGCACCAGGGCTGCTTGTGGCCGGCAGCGCCTTGCCATTCATAAAAGGCCGTGGCGGGGATGAGGCAATGGTGGCGGCGCCAGGCATTGCGGAAGGCGGGCTTTTCGCCCAGGGTTTCGGCGCGGGCGTTGATGAGGCGGTGGCCGATGGCGGGGTCTTTCGCCCAGGAGGGGATGAGCCCCCACCGAACGAAGGCGAGCTCGCGTTTCGCTTCCGCGCCATCGCCCGCGCGCTCCCCCTCACGCACAATGGCGACCTGCTGGCCGGGCGCGATGTTGTAATGCGGCGGCGCAGTCTCCACCCACCCGACGTCGAACCGCGCGTTGAGTTCTTCCGTACCGCAGGTGTTGGCGTAGCGTCCGCACATGCGCATACTGTAGCGCAAAGTGCGCTTGCGATAAATGCATAGATGGCAGGCGCCATCCGCGCCCTTGCATGACGCGCTTGATGGGCGTAGTATTTTCGATACGGCACACGCCGGCGGCAGCCGGCGCCTCAATCCGCGCCGGCCGCTTCCCGCACCATGCACCACGCATGCTTCATCCGCAGCACGTCTTCAGCTGCTGCGGGGACCGGACCAGACTCATTCTGATTCGTTAATCAACGCAGAGGAGATCTCATCATGGACAATCCCGAAAAACCAGCCACACTGGAAAGGCCCGATACACCGGAAACGGCCAGCCGTCCTGAAACCCAGGCCACGCCCGAAGCCGAGCAAAAGGCCGGGCTCTATGACCGCTTTGTCGAGCTTTCGCGCGACATCTTCGCGGCCGGCCAGGACAAGGGGCGCGAGGCGATGGAAAAGGCGATGGAGCGCGCGCGCGAGCAGATGACGGCGGCGGGCGAATTCACTTCCGACCAGGGCGAGACATTCAAGCGCTACATGCGCCGCGATCTGGAGCAGACGCGCGAGGAGATGCGCCAGTTCGGCGAGAGCGCGAAGGAAACTTTGCACCCGGCGCGGCTGGGCGCGGGCGCGCTGTCCTCGCTTTCGAAGATCATGAAGGCCGCGGGCCACGCGCTGGCCGAGCTTTCCTCGAAGGCGGAAAGTGCGCTCGAGTACGAGAGCGGCGAGGTGACGATGGCCGGCACGCTCACCTGCCTGGCCTGCGGGGAAAAGGTTCAGTTGCGCCACACCGCGGTGGTGCCCGAGTGCCCCAAGTGCGGCGGCACGCGCTTTCGCAAGAGCTACTGAGCCGCGCCGTTTCGCGCCGCGGCGACAGCGGCCGCGCGGATTGGTTCCGGTTTTTTGCGGGGAAGTTTTTGCGCCGTTTATTTTTGCGGAATTTCGGCGTATATTTGATTTCAGTCTGGTGATTTCACTCTGCCGGCCAGACGCCGCACCTTGCGCATCTGGAATGGGTATTGCAATTCGCGCGGGCCTTGCCTCCCGCGCTGCACGGAGCCGATGATGAAGATAAGGATTGGAGTCATGCTGGTTCTTGCCGGGGCGCTCGCGGCCATGCCGCCGCTGGCGATTGCCGCCACGCCCGCACCCGCCGCGGCGAAATCCGCCCCCGCGAAAACCTACACCGATGCGCAGCTCGACCAGATGCTGGCGCCGGTTGCCCTCTACCCGGACCAGTTGCTGTCGCAGATATTGATGGCCTCCACCTATCCGCTGGAAGTGGTGGAAGCCGCGCGCTGGGTGCGCAAGCCGGACAATGCCGCGCTCACCGGCGATGCGCTGGCCAATGCCCTCAAGTCGGAGCCGTGGGCGCCCAGCGTGAAATCGCTGGTGCCGTTTCCCCAGGTGCTGCACATGATGGACGAGAACCTGACCTGGACCGAGCAGATGGGCGACGCCTTTCTTTCCAGCGAGAAGGCGGTGATGGCCTCGGTGCAGCGCCTGCGCAAGCAGGCCCAGGAGGCCGGGCACCTCAAGTCCAACCAGTACGCCGACGTGGAAGACCAGAATTCGCAGATCGTCATCGTGCCCGCGATGGCGAATTACGTCTACGTCCCGGTGTACGATCCGTTCTTCGTTTACGGCGCGTGGATGTATCCGGCCTATCCGCCCTATTACTTCCCCGGCTATTTCAATGTGGGAATCGTCGGCGGCTTCGGTTGGTTCGGCTTTTCCATCGTGCAGCCGCTGTGGGGCTGGTCCAACCTGAACTGGGTGGCCTACTCGGTTTACGTCAACCCCACGCGCTACAACGACCTCGACATGTACGGCCCGCCCATCCGCGGCGACCGCTGGTATCACGATCCCTACCACCGCCACGGCGTGCCCTACCCCAGCGCAGACCTGCGCGAGCGCTTTTACAGGCCGGGCGGCGTGGGCGAGCTGGGCCGCTTCCGCGGCTATCCCATGGCGCCCGCGCCGAATACGCCCGCGGGTGCGGCGGCCGGCGTGTATGGCGGCGGGACTGCAGGCGCGATGCGCCAGCGCCAGTTCGAAACCCAGCGCCGCGAGGCCAACCGGTTCCGCGAACGCGAGCAGCCCCAGTTCCGCGAACGCGAACAGCCACGGCCTGGCGGGCGCGAATTCGGCGGCCAGCAGCGCTTCCAGGCGCCCCGCCCCTCGCCCGCGTTCGAATCGTTCGGGCGCAGCGCCCCTGAGTTGCGCATGCAATCGCAGCGCGGCTTCTCCAGCCGCCGCTCTGCGCCCGGCGACGGCGGTTACTTCCGCGGCGGCGGCCTCGGCGGTTTGGGCGGCGAGGTCCGGGGCGGTGGGGGCGGCGGCCGGGGCCGCAGATAACGGCGCAAGCCGCACATACACACAGGTGAGACGGCCATGATTTCTATCCATACCCTACGCCGCCCGCGTCCTGCCGCGCTTGCGGCCAGCCTGCTCGCGCTGGCGGGCGGCCTGTTCGCGCTGCTGCTGGCTGGCGGCGCGGTTGCCGCCACGCACAAGGCGCCAGGTTCCAAGACGCCTGCCGCCAAGACACAGGCTCAACAAACCTTCGCTACCCCGGAACAGGGGGCCGATGCGCTTGCCGCCGCCTGGCGCGACAACAGCAAGCCGGACCTCGCCAGGATATTCGGCGCGGCTGGCGCCAAGCTGGTCAACTCGGGCGACCCGGTGGCGGACCGCAATGTGCAGTCGCGGCTCGCCGCCGCCTACGACACCCAGCACCGCATCGTGAGCCTGGGCGCGGACCGCGCACTGCTGGTGATCGGCAAGAATGGGTTTTCCTTCCCCATACCGCTGGCGCGCCGTGACACGGGGAAAGCGGGCTCGGCCTGGTATTTCGACACCCGGGCGGGCGCGGAAGAGATACTGGACCGGCGCATCGGCCGCAACGAGCTGGACGCCATCGGGGTCTGCCGCGCCTATGTGGATGCGCAGCGCGACTATGCCGCGCGCAGCGAGCCGCCCGGCATTTACGCCATGAAGATCGCCAGCTCGAAGGACAAACACGACGGGCTCTACTGGCCCGCCCAGCCCGGCGAGCCGGAAAGCCCCTTCGGCCCGCTGATCGCGGCGGCGTCGGACCAGGGCTATCGCGATGCGGGCAAGGGCGCCGTGCTCGCGCCCTACCACGGCTATCGCTACAAGATCCTGACCGCCCAAGGTCCGCACGCGCCGGGCCGGGCGCACAGCTACATCGTGCATGGCCGGATGACCCGCGGCTATGCGCTGGTGGCGTGGCCGGCGGAATACGCCAACTCCGGCGTGATGACCTTCATCGTCAACCAGAACGGCATCGTCTTCGAGAAGAATCTGGGCAAGGACACCGCGCAGCTCGCGCGCAAGATGACCGCCTACGACCCGGATTCGAGCTGGCATGTGGCCGTGACGCCCGAGGAATGATCGCGCCCAGGCCGCGCAGAACAGGCCCGAAAAAAAGGCCCCGATGCCGTGAAGCGCCGGGGCCCGGAGGCCTGAAAGTTAAGAGGGCCAGGCAACGCTCCAGATGAAGCCGATGAGCGGGGAGATTGCGGTTGGGGTTGCTGCCGGATTCAGCGCCGCCTGACAGGATGCACTTTAGCGCCGGAATCACTCGCAGGGAATGCGACATAATGCCGCAGGGCGCGCCGGCCCCGCCCCGGCATTCGGCGGCAGCCTAGGCGTTGAGGAAGCGCTGCTTGTCCATCTGCGGAAAATATTGCTCCAGCATGAACAGCGGCAGTTGATACTGCGGAAACGCGCGCGAGGTGTTGCCGCCGTGCAGGATGTGCAGGCAGATGCCCTTGGTGTCGGCGTGCCCGCCCAGGCGGAAATGTTCCCGCGCCTGCAGGGCAAACGCGCCGTCCTCGTTCCAGTCCAGATGCAAAAACGGTGCGCGCGCCCACACCGCCTTGCGGTAGATCCAGCCGAAGCCGAAGCCGAGGTGGTTGTCCTTGAAACTGTCGTCGGTCCGGGAGTCGAAAACCATAAGCTCGGCGCGCTCGCGCCCCAGCGCAAAGTGCAGGCCATCCTTCAGCATCATGTCCCAGAAACCGAAGAAGCGATGACGCAGGTCGAACAGAAACCACGCTCTGAGATTGACCATGTCGTAGCCGTCGCTGGTGAGCGCATTGAGCATGGTGTGCGCATAGCCCGGCGCGTAGTAATCGTCATCGTCGAAATGGAGGATCACCTCGCTTTGCGCCTGCTCCACCAGAAGATTGCGCTTCTCGCCCACGCTCATTCTCTGCGGCAGGTGGATGTAGCGGATGCGCGGGTCGCCGGGCGGATCGAAATGCGCAGACTTCTCCGGGCTGTCGTCCGCAATCAGCCATTCGATGTCCTGCAGCGTCTGCGACTGTACACACTGCCGTATCCTGGGCAGGAAGTCGTCACGCTGGAAGGTGGGGGTAATGATGCTGATTTGCGGCATAGGGG
>DATFUZ010000038.1:0-13501 GCA_035260545.1 Gallionellaceae bacterium
TCTGAAATTCTTTATTGGTCCGGGTGCGGTATTGTAGTCGGTATCCGTCCGCCGCGCCGCTGCTGCATCGCGCACCGGCCGCGCCTTCAGGGCTGCGGCGGCGCACCCCGTCTTTCGAGCATCCCTTCGGGCAGCGTCTGCCACACGCCTTGCACCAGCCCCTGCAAGGGCCGGAAATTGGCTTTGTAGGACATTTTGCGGCATTCGCTTATCCAGTAGCCGAGGTAGAGGTAGGGCAGCCCCAGCTTGCGGCACAGGTCGACCTGCCACATGATGTTGTAGGTGCCATAGCTGGCGCCCGCCACATCGGGATCGTAGAAGGTATACACGGAGGACAGGCCGTCATCCAGGATGTCGATGATGCTGACCATGCGCAATACGCCGTTTTCGCGGAACGCCGCAAGGACGGAATCCACATGTGTCTGCAGCAGGAAATTGCGGTATTGCTCCCGGCTGTCGTCCTCGGGTGCCCCCTCCAGGTGGCGCGCCGCCTGGTAGCGCTGGTAGAGCGCGTAGTATTCCTCCTTGTCTTCCAGATCGTGCAGGGTGGCTTCGAGGCTGGCGTGACGGCGCTCGGCGCGGCGCTGCGTCCGGTTGGGCGCAAAGTCGGCCACCGGGATGCGGGTCGGCACACAGGCGTGGCAAGCGTCGCAGCGCGGACGGTAGGTGAAAGTGCCGCTGCGGCGGAAGCCGCGCTGCACCAGTTCGGAATACAGGGATGCTCCGATCAGGAAGCTCGGCGTGGCCACCTGGGAACGCGCGTGCTGTCCGGGCAGGTAGCTGCACGGGTAGGGTGCTGTCAGGTAGAACTGCAGCGTGGAAAGCGGAATATCACGCAATAAGGTCATGCTCGAATTCCCAGGGCGATCCTTTGTTCTCGTAGTGTACCAATTCCTGCAGCCGGTGGATGAATTCCGCGCGCGGAATCTCGCGGGCGCCCAGCGACGCGAGATGGGACGTATTCATCTGACAATCGATCATGCCAAAGTTCCACCGCACCAACTGGGCGCACAGGTGCGCCAGCGCGATCTTGGACCCGTCCGTCCGCCGGCTGAACATGGATTCACCGTAAAACATTCTTCCTATGCTGATGCCGTACAGGCCGCCTGCCAGTTCCAGCGCTCCCGAGCCCCGGCCTTCCGGCCCCGGCATCCATACTTCCACCGAGTGGGCATAACCCATGCGATGCAAGGCGGTGTAGGCCGCGATCATTTCCTCGTGTATCCAGGTGCCGGGCTGCCCCGCCCGCGGTGCTGCGCATGCGCGCATCACTTTTTCGAAAGCAAAATCCGTGCGCACCTCGAAATTGTGCTTTGCCAGCGTCTTGCGCAGTGAACGGGAAACCCTGAATTCCGCCGGGAAAAGCACCATGCGCGGGTCGGGGCTCCACCACAAGATGGGCTCGTCGGCGTTGAACCAGGGAAAAATCCCGTGGCGATAGGCATCCAGCAGGCGCGCCGGGCTGAGGTCGCCTCCGGCGGCCAGCAGCCCATTGGGCTCGCGCAGCGCCTGCTCGACCGGCGGAAACGCGGTGTCGTGATGCATGGGGGGGAACATGGATTATTGTCCGGATGATACACATTTTGCCGGGCGGATTGCGCCGCGTATAGCCAACTCTTTGACTTGGGCGTATATTTACACCGTATCCAGGCGCCTTTGCGGCGATCATCCACCGGAGAACTGCATCCATGTTGGGATTGTTTGGCAAGAAATCGGATCATCCTATGGCCGACGTCAAGTCGGCCCAGCTATTGCTGGCGGACCTCCCCAAGGACGATGCCCTCAAGGCGCTGCACGAGCTTGCGGGGTGGATAGAGTCGGTGCGCGCCGATACCGACATTCGCCTGGATGAGCGCTTTGGCGTGCTGCGCTTGCTGGACGAGACGGCGCGGCCTTACGAAACCAGGCTGCGCCGCGAATATTTTTCGCCGGAAAACCTTGCCGCCTCTGCGCGCGAAAAGCGCCTGTGGCGGGAACTCACCGAATTCTACACCGCGCTGGCGGCGGCCTATTACAGCGTGCTGGTCGGCTGCCACAACGGCGAAAAAGGCGCGGCGGCCCTCAAAACCCTGCGGCCGCTGATCGTTGCGCGCGGCGTCAGCGCCGTGGCGGAGCAGCTCAAGTGCACCGCTGCCCATTACGCACCGGTTGCTCCGGAAGTCTGGACGCAGCTTGCGGACTACTACGCCGATGCGGAAGTCCAGGACTTCCTGGACGACGACATCGAACTGTATGCGGGACTGCCCGGGCAGTCCATTCGTCGTCAACTGGCCGGGATACTGTTGTGGTGGGGCTCCGGCACCGGGACGCTGAAACCGGACCAGATCCATCTTTCGGAGCGGCTGACGGCTGCGGTGTGCGGCGGGCTCAGCCTGGGCGCGGCGCCGGCGGACGACACGCTGTTCGTGTTCGACCTGTCGCAGGCCAACCCGCCGGCCCGCTACAACGGCGATACCTCGGCTCACCCCAACCTGCGCTTTGTCGGCCTGGGCGAGGGCCTCTCGCAGCTCGAAGGCATGATCTCCAGGCTGGAAAAAGGCGTGCTGCCGCCGGAGCTCGGCCTGGGCGGGCCGTATCCCACGGAGCCGGTGCTGGACATGGCGCGGCGCCTGGCGTCCGGCTGGCAATCCGCACCTCCCTCGCGCCGCAACATCCGCCACAGTATCTCCGTGAATCTTGCCATCCTCAAGGGCATGAGCGAGGTGCTGGCAGTGGCGGCAGGGGCGGCCGTCGCCGATTCAGGCCCGGGGAAGACCTGGGTGGCGGAAGACATCAGCGCCACCGGTTTCCGCTGCAACCTGGACGTTGCGCAGGCGACGGGGATTGCAGTCGGCTCGCTGGTGGGCTTTCGCCCGCAGAACGTCCAGCACTGGGGAATCGGCATCGTGCGCCGCCTGCGCCGTGGTGATCAGAACAAAATGGACGCCGGCATCGAAGTGCTGACCAATCGCATGACCGGGGTCGGCGTGCGTGAGGAGGGCGGCCCGGAGGGCGCGAACGACCTGCTGGCGATCTGGCTCGGCCAGACCGACGGCGCGGGCCGTGCCCGCTTGCTGGTCAAGGCGGGCAGCGTGGCGGAGGGTCGGCTGTTGCGCATGCGCGCCGGCGGCAAGCGCTACATGCTGATGCCGCACGGCGCGGTGGAAAAAGGCGACGATTTCGACCTGCTGCGCTACCAGGCCGTCGAGCAGACCGCCGACTGAGGGCTAGCCGCCCGCGAGGCGCTGCTCCAGCCAGCGCTCAATATCCTCTATCTCTTCCGCGCACACCGAGTGCGGCATCGGGTACTCGTGCCATTCCAGCGGGTAGGCGGCGGCATCGAGCTGTTGCGCGGAGGCCCGCCCCAGCGTATAGGGAATCACCGGATCGCCCCGGCCGTGCGCCATGAAGATGGGCGTGCTTTTCGCCGCGCTGCTTGCCTCTTGCGCCAGCGTCGCGGCAAGCGGCAGATAGGTCGACAGCGCGATGATGCCGCCCAGTTGCGCCGCGTGACGCAAGCCGGTATGCAGCACCACCGCGCCGCCCTGGGAAAATCCCGCCAGATAGATGTTGCCCGCCGCAATGCCGCGCTGCTGCTCGCGCGCAATGAGCTTTTCGATCTCCGCCTGCGAGGCGCGAATGCCCGCCTCGTCCTGGGGTCGGCCGCCTTCGAGATCCAGCCCGCCGTTGGGGGCGGCGGCATAGACGTCGTACCACGCTCGCATCACGAAGCCGCCATTCAGCGTGACTGGGCGCTTGGGGGCGTGCGGAAAAATGTAGCGCACCGGCACCGGGAGGTTCATTTCGCCGGCGACGGGGACGAAGTCCTCGCCATCGGCGCCCAGGCCGTGGAGCCAGATGATCGCGTGATTGGGGTTCTTGCCGGTTTCGAGCTGGATGTGGGGGAGCAGTTCCATATTTCTCAGTCATTACTGCAAGGCAAGTTTGCCGGGGGTTGCCCGGCGGCAAGTTATTTTTCTTGCCTTGCCAAGAAAAGTAACCAAAAGACGGCGCCCCCGGCGCGCCGCCGCTGGCGCGGACCCTTGCTCGGTCGCATGCTCGCGGGGGCTGCGGAACTCGAACAGTGCTCGCCCCAAACCTGCGCCCACCTGCACCCGATCAGTGGGACGGCGCACAGGCGACAGGGCGGTACTCAAGGTGACGAGGCGTTTTCCCCATGTGGGCGGGTGGCATCGGAAACCAATTGGCGCGGCCCGCGCAGCAGGTTTATGGTGCTATGTCAGGGCTCCGGCATGATTTCGCGCAGGACCTGGAAGATTTCCCGAAAGCTCTTCGGCGGTTTGTTCAGTTCCTTTTCCTTGTGCGCGTTGCGGATAAGCGCGCGCAGGTGCTGGGCGTCGGCCGTGGGGTGGGCGGCGAGGAGTTCGGTGAGGGCGTCGTCGCTTTCCAGCAGGCGGTCGCGCCAGCGTTCGATCTGGTGCAGCCAGACGTTGTGCTCGCGCGAGACGCCTTTCCAGGCTTCGAGCTTGGCGATGATGGGGCCGGCATCGACGTCGCGCATGAGCCTGCCGATATACTGGCGCTGGCGCTTTTGCGCGCCGAATTTGCTGATGCGCTTCAGTTCGCGGATGGCGTCGAGCAGGTTTTCCGGCAGGTCGAGTTCGGCCAGTTTGTCGTTGCCCAGCGCGGCGAGTTCCTCGCCGACGGCCTGCAGGTCGTGCATCTGCTGCTTGATCCGGGTCTTGCTGAGCGGCCGTTCTTCGTCGTCGGCCTCCGGCCTGTCGTGGTGTTCGTGGGGCATGGTAGCGAAAAATTGAGAGGATGTTGCTATGATACGCCTTTCCGAACCATCCGTTTGTCCTGTCCAATGAAAAACCCAGTATCCGCCGGGAAAATCCCGGTACGCAGCGGGCATCGTTTTTCCCATTCCGCCGATGATTTGAACCAGATCGCGCGCGACATCGTTGCCTATGCGCGCAAGCAGGGGGCCAGCGCCAGCGTGACCGAGGTTTCCGACGGTTTCGGGCAGACGGTCACGGTGCGCCACGGCGAGGTGGAAACCATAGAATACAACCGCGACAAGGGGCTGAGCGTTACCGTGTATCTCGGCCAGCGCCGCGGCAATGCGAGCACGTCGGATTTTTCCAGCCAGGCGATGCGCGATACGGTGGATGCGGCGCTGGCAATTGCGCGCCATACCGCGGCGGACGAGGCGGCGGGCCTGCCGGACGAGGAGGCGCTCGCCGGTTCGGTGGCGGACCTCGATCTCTACCATCCCTGGCCTATCGAGGTGGAGGACGCCATTTCCATGGCGCGCGAATGCGAGCAGGCAGCGACGGGGCGCGACAAGCGCATCAGCAATTCCGAGGGTGCGACGGTCAGCGTGATGGAATCGCAGTTCGTGCTGGCCAACAGCCTGGGGTTCGCGGGTGGCTATCCCGCGTCGCGCCACAGCGTGAGTTGTGCCGTCATCGCCGGCAAGGGCGAGGGCATGCAGCGCGACTACTGGTACACCGAGGCGCGCAATGCCGAGGAGATGCTGCGCGTGGACGAGGTGGGGCGCATTGCCGCCGAGCGTGCGCTGCGCCGGCTGAACGGACGCAAGCTCGGCACCATGCAGGTGCCCGTGCTGTACGAGGCGCCGGTGGCGGCCAGCCTGCTCGGCCATTTCGTGGGCGCGGTGAGCGGCAGCAGCCTGTACCGCAAGTCCTCCTTCCTGCTCGACCGCCTCGGCGATCAGGTGTTCTCCGACATCGTCCGGATCAGCGATGTGCCTGACATTTCACGCGGCCTGGCGAGCGGTCCGTTTGACGACGAGGGCGTGGTGACCAGACGCCGCACCGTTGTCGACCGTGGCGTGCTCGAAGGCTATTTCCTCTCCACCTATTCCGCGCGCAAGCTGGGCATGAAGACCACGGGCAATGCCGGCGGCACGCACAACCTCATTCTGCGTCCCGGCGAACGGGACTTCGACGGCCTGCTGAAACTGATGGGGCGCGGTCTCGTGGTGACCGAACTGCTGGGGCAGGGTGTGAACCACGTCACCGGCGACTATTCGCGCGGCGTGGCGGGCTTCTGGGTGGAGAACGGCGAGATCCAGTATCCGGTGGAAGAAATCACCGTCGCCGGCAACCTCAAGGACATGTACCGCAACATTGTTGCAATCGGGAGCGACGTGCTGATTCAGGGCTCGCGCCAGTGTCCGTCGATACTGGTAGACGGGATGACCGTAGCGGGCCGCTGAGATCGGTAGTGGCAGCGCCGGCGCCTGGGCCCCATTTCTTCAGTGTTACGGCGGTGGCTTGCGCCTCCGCCTATCTCAAGCAGTCAGCCACTTCCTCTCGCAGCAGCGGGATCACTTCCTCGGCGAACCATGGGTTGCGCCTCAGCCAGATCTGATTGCGCGGGCTGGGGTGCGGCAGCGGAATGAACGCGGGCTGGTAGTCGCGGAAGCGGCGCACGGTTTCGGTGAGTGTGCGGTGCGCGTTCCGGCCCAGGTAGTAAGCCTGGGCATAGCTGCCCACCAGGAGGGTCAGGCGGATGCCCGGCAGTTCGGCGCGCAGCCTTGGGTGCCACAGCGGCGCGCATTCCGGACGCGGTGGCAGATCGCCCCCCTTGCTCGTCCCGGGATAGCAGAACGCGGTCGGAATGATCGCAATGCGGCTCTCGTCGTAGAACACTTCGCGCGGCACTTGCAGCCAGTCGCGCAGGCGGTCGCCGGAGGGGTCGTTCCAGGGGATGCCGGTCTCGTGCACGCGGCGTCCCGGCGCCTGGCCCACGATCAGCAGCTTTGCAGTATGCCCGGCGCGCACCACCGGCCGCGGCGCAAACGGGAGATGGGGCGCGCATACGGTGCAGGCGCGGACCTCGCGCAGCAGCCGGTCCAGCCGCTCATTCCGCGAGTGCATGCTCCACCGCGAGGATGCGCGCCTCCAGTATCCTGAGGGGGATCAGGCTGCGGTCACTGCAGCCTTGCGCGATGGCGCCTGCGTCCACGCCTTGCACGGCGCGCAGCATCGCGCGCAGGAAATCGGCCTGCGGATAGGCGTCGCCCTCGTGGCCGCTGCGGCCGCGCGCGTCGCAGGAACACGCCTCAAGGATCTGCTCGAAGCGCTCCGGGCGCCGCAGCGCATCGCAATCCTGCAGCAGTTCGACCACGGGTTCCGGCCGCAACTGGCGGCTGCGGTGGACCGTGCCGTGATGGCGCGCCACCAGCACGCCGAGGTCGCGGCATTCGTTGGGCACGCGCAGGCGATCGCACAGCCCGTGCAGCAGGCGCACGCCGCGTTCCTCGTGCCCGCCGTGGTGCGGCAGCATATCCGCCGGCGTATTGCCCTTGCCAAGGTCGTGCACGAGTGCGGCGAACCGCACCTCCAGCGCGTAGCCGTGGCGGGCAGCGTCGTCGACCACCATCATGGTGTGGACGCCGCAATCGATCTCGGGGTGGTATTGGGCCGGCTGCGGCACGCCGAACAGGGCGTTCACCTCGGGCAGGATTTTCGTCAGCGCGCGGCATTCGCGCAGCGTGGTGAAGAATTTCGAGGGTGTCTGCTCCATCAGGCCGCGCGCCAGTTCCTGCCACACGCGCTCGGCCACCAGCGCATCCACTTCGCCGCTGTCCACCATGCCGCGCATCAGCTCGCGCGTTTCAGGCGCGACGGAGAAGCCGAAGCGCGCTGCAAAGCGCGCGGCGCGCAGGATGCGTACCGGGTCCTCGCCGAAAGCGGGGCTGACGTGGCGCAGCACGCCGGCGCGCAGGTCGGCCTCGCCGCCGTAGGGGTCGATCAGCCGGCCGTCCGCGGCCTGCGCCATGGCGTTGATGGTGAAGTCGCGCCGCGCCAGGTCCTGTTCCAGCGTCACGTCGGGTGCCGCGTACACGGCGAAGCCCTTGTAGCCGCGCGCGGTCTTGCGCTCGGTGCGCGCGAGCGCATATTCCTCGTGCGTCTCGGGGTGCAGGAACACCGGAAAATCCTTGCCCACCGGCGTGTAGCCCTGGCGCGCCATCTCTTCCGGCGTGCTGCCCACCACCACCCAGTCGTGGTCGCGCACCGGCAGGCCGAGCAGCGCATCGCGCACCGCCCCTCCCACGCAATAGACTGCCGGACGCTCAGCGTTCATCGGCCATGGCGGGGTCGCCCGCCGTACGCGGCGGAATGACGCCCAGGCGCTGCTTGAGGGAAATCGCGGGCTGGCCGAACAGCCGCGAGTAGTAGGCCGTATTGCTCATCACCTTCTTGACATAGTCGCGGGTCTCGTCGAAGGGAATGGTTTCGATATAGATCGCGCCTTCCAGGGGGCGGCGATCGTCGCGCCACTGGTCGGCGCGGCTGGGTCCCGCGTTGTAGGCGGCCGACGCCAGCACCGGGTTGTTGTCCAGGCGCGAAAGCACGCTCTTCAGGTAATATGTGCCCAGCTTGAGGTTGGTGCCCAGTTCGGTGAGCAGGGCGTTGTGGTAATGCTTCAGCCCCATTTTGTGAGCCACCCAGCGCGCGGTCGCAGGCATGATCTGCATCAGGCCGGACGCCCCCACCACCGAGTTCGCGTGCAGTGCGAAACGGCTTTCCTGGCGCATCAGCCCGTATACCCAAGCCTCGTCCAGGTCGTTGTCGCGCACCGGCTGCTGCATTTCGGCGCGGTAGGGCGCGGGGTAGCGCAGATTGAAATCATGCAGTTGCCGGGTGCGCTCGGCCGCCTCGATCGAGCGGTCATAGACGCCATTGCGCTGCGCGATCTCGGATGCCGCCAGCAGATGCTTGTCGTCGTAGTCGCGGATCGCCCACGCCCATTCGCGCGCCGCTTCCGGGTACAGGGCCAGCCGATACAGCGCCAGCGCGCGCTGGATGCCGGGCTGGGCCTGCACCTGCTGCACGATCGCGGGGTCGGCGCGGTGCGGGCCTGGTGTGTCGCCCGGCTGGGCCAGTTCGTTGGCCGCAAGCTGGCCGTAATATCCGTACCCGCTGCTCAGGCCGCGGAACAGGTCGGCGGCCTGGTCGCGCCAGCCCAGGGCTTCCAGCGCGCGTCCCTTCCAGTAGCGCCAAGCCTCGCGCTGGCGCTGGTAGGGGGGCATGGCATTGATGCTGGTGACCACCTCGCGCCAGTTCAGCGCGCGCAGGGCGGCGCGGGCGCGCCACGCAAGCTGGGGCGGGGCGAGCGGCGCATCTTTCGCTTGCTGGTACCATTGCAGCGCACGGTCGTCCTGCGCGCGGGCGCCTTCATAGCCGAGCCAGCCGTAAAAATACAGTTGCTCGGCTTCGGCGAAATAGGAAGCGATCTTGTCCCAGCGCGCTAGCGCGATGTCCGGCGATTGCTTCGCCAGCCGCCGCAAGGCGAACAGCGCCGCCAGGCGCTCGGCAGGGCCAGCGTGCGCCAGGTCGGCCGTCGACAGGAAGCGGCCCGGATTGGCGTAGGCCTGGTCCAGCATGGGAGGAAACCGGAAATATTGCGCGGGCAGCCGCGTGGCGAATTGCTTGGCCAGCGTCACATTGCCCGCTTCCAGCGCCAGGCGGATGCGCGCCCACACGTCGCTTTCGCCGATCACGCCGGCCGCCAGCGCGGCGTCGAACAGGGGCATGCAGTCCTCGGGGTTGGCTTCCCCCGTGGTCCACAGCCGGCGCGCTTCTATCAGTGCGCCGCGCGGCTGCACCGTGCGGCGCGCCTGCAGCGAGTCGCAGAGCAATTCGGGGTCTTCGTTCACCAGATGCGGGTACTCGTCGGTGAAGGCGTCCCACTGCTGGTTGTTCGCGAGCTGTTTGAGCCACTCGCCGCGCAGTTTGTCGATCACCGGCGTATCGGCGGGGCGTGCGAGGAATTTCCGGATGTCGTCCGGATTCTCCGTGCTCAGGTGCATGTGCAGCGAATAGTAGGCGACGTAGGGCTCGTAGAGGGTGGAACTCAGGCGCGGATAGAGGCGGTCGAGCCCGGCTGCGTCGCCGGTGCGGAAATCGTCGCGCGCCGCAAGAAATGCCGCATCGGCGCCGGCGGGCGCATCGATTCCGCCCGGCGCGCGGGCATACGCGGGAGCAATAAGCAGCAGGAGCGTGGCGAGCAGGGCGTTTTTCATCTGGCGGCTGGCGCGACCGGTTTCGTGAAGGATAGCATCTCCGTCCCTGCGTCGCCACCGCCGGGGCGCGATGCGTCAGCCGCGGTCGGCCGCCATCATGCGCTCGACGTAGCGGGCGATCAGGTCGATTTCCAGGTTCACCCGGCTGCCGGCGCGCAATTCGCCGAGGGTGGTCACCGCCAGCGTATGGGGGATCAGGTTCACTTCGAACGCCATTCCGGTCACCCGGTTCACCGTCAGACTGACTCCGTTGACGGTGATGGAGCCCTTGGCTGCGATATATTTCGCCAGCGCCTGTGGCGCCTGTATCGCCAGCCGCCAGCTCTCCCCCAGGTCGGTGAACGAAACCACCTCACCCACCCCGTCCACATGGCCGCTCACCAGATGGCCGCCCAGGCGGTCGGAAAGGCGCAGCGCTTTTTCCAGATTGACGCGCGCACCCTGCTGGTCGACACCTGCCGTGCAATTCAGCGTCTCGCGCGACACGTCCACGGTAAAAGCGTTCGCCTCCTTTTCGACCACTGTCAGGCACACGCCATTCACCGCAATGCTGTCGCCGAGCTGCACGTCGTCCATGCCCAGCGCCTCGGTGGCTATTATGAGACGCAGCCCGCCTTCGCGGTCCTCGGACTTATTGATGGTGCCTACGTCCGCAACGATGCCACTAAACATGTCAGTCCTTTTTGAGTCTTGCCATTATGCGCAGGTCGCGCCCCACATGCCGCACGTCCCGCCACTCCAGTTCGATGCGCTGCTCCAGGGCGGTCAATTCACCCAGCGCCGCCATGCCCCGTCCAAGATCGCCGAGGAATTGCGGCGCCAGGTAGAGCAGGAGCTCGTCGACAAGATCCTGCTTCAGCAGGCGGCCGTTGAGCTTGCTCCCGGCCTCCACCAGCACTTCGTTGGCGCCGCGCGCCGCCAGGTCGCGCAGCGCCGCCTGCAGATCCACCTGCCCGGCTGCTGCCGGCGCCCTCACGACCTGCGCTCCGGCCTGCTCCAGCAAGGCGGCCTTCGCCGCATCCTCCGCGGCGGTGTAGACCAGCAGGCCGCGCTGCCGCAAAAGTTGCGCATCGGGCGGGAGGCGCAACGCGCTGTCCACCACCGCGCGCAGCGGCTGGCGCGGCGTGGCCATGCCGCGCACATTGAGTTGCGGGTCGTCCGCGAGCACGGTGCCGATGCCGGTGAGCACTACGCACGAACGCGCGCGCCAGTGCTGCACGTCCTGCCGCGCATCCGCGGAAGTGATCCACTTGCTCTCGCCGTTGTTAAGGGCGGTGCGTCCGTCCACGCTGGCAGCGATCTTGCTGCGCACCCAGGGCATGCCGTGCGTCATGCGCGCATGGAAGCCGATGTTGAGTTCGCGCGCTGCGGCTTCCATCAGGCCGAACTCGACCTTGATGCCGGCCTTGCGCAGGCGCTCCAGGCCCTGGCCTGCCACCAGCGGGTTGGGATCCTGCATCGCCGCCACCACGCGCGCCACGCCCGCCGCGATCAGCGCGTCGGCGCAGGGCGGGGTGCGGCCGAGGTGGCTGCACGGCTCCAGCGTGACGTAGGCGGTCGCCCCGTGCGCCTTGGCGCCCGCCATGTGCAGCGCGTGCACCTCGGCGTGCGGCTCGCCCGCCTTCGCATGCCAGCCTTCGCCCGCCATTTCGCCGTCCTTCACCAGCACGCAGCCGACGCGCGGATTCGGGCTGGTGCCGTACAGGCCGAGCTCGGCCAGGCGCAGCGCACGCGCCATCCACAGACTGTCCGCCGCCGCGAACATGGTCACTTGTCCGTCTTGCGCCGCCTGCCGGACGGCTTGCTGACGGCTTGCACCGCCTCGGTGAAGTCGCCCACGTCCTGGAAGCTCTTGTACACAGACGCGAAGCGGATATAGGCGACCTTGTCGAGCTTCAGCAGTTCCTTCATGACCATCTCGCCGATCTGGCGCGAGCCGATCTCGCGCTCGCCCAGGCCGAAGATCTTCTGCGTCACCCGGTCTATCGCCGCATCCACCAGGTCGGTGGGCACCGGGCGCTTGTGCAGCGCGCGGGTGAAGCTGGTGCGCAGCTTGTCCTCGTCGAATTCCGTGCGCGTGCCGTTCTGCTTCACCACCTGCGGCATGCGCAGCTCGATCACCTCATACGTGGTGAAGCGCTTGTCGCACGACAGGCAGCGGCGGCGGCGGCGGATGCTGTCGCCTTCCTCGTTTTCACGGGTATCGACCACCTGGGTGTCGGGGTGTTTACAGAACGGACATCTCATCATTCACCCCCGTAAATCGGCTGTGCGGCCCGATTGCCGTGTCGCGTGCTCGTTCATTCCTCGCCTACCAGCGCGGTATGTCTCATCATTCACTGCGCGGCTCCTTGCACTCGGGCCGCTCGCCGCGATTTTCGGGGGTGAACGTCATTTCTCGCTCGAAGCTCAGTCGCCGTAAACCGGAAACGCGTCGGTCAGCTTCTTCACCTCGCCCGTGACGCGGGCGATCACCGCGTCGTCGTTGGGCGCCTCCAGCACATCGGCGATCAGGTTGGCGAGCTTTTCCGCTTCCAGTTCCTTGAAGCCGCGGGTGGTCATGGCCGGCGAGCCGATGCGGATGCCGCTGGTGACGAAGGGTTTCTCCGGGTCGTTGGGGATGGCGTTCTTGTTCACCGTAATATGGGCGCGGCCCAGCGCTGCCTCGGCGTCCTTGCCGGTGAGCTTTTTCGCGCGCAGGTCCACCAGGAACACGTGGCTGTCGGTGCGGCCGGAGACGATGCGCAGGCCGCGCTCCTGCAGCACGCGCGCCATCACGCGCGCGTTCTCTACTACCTGCATCTGATAGTCCTTGAATTCCTTGCTCGCAGCTTCCTTGAATGCGATGGCCTTGGCGGCGATCACGTGCATCAGCGGGCCGCCTTGCAGCGAGGGGAAGATGGCCGAGTTCAGCGCCTTTTCGTGCTCCGCCTTGGCCAGGATCAGCCCGCCGCGCGGACCGCGCAGCGTCTTGTGGGTGGTGGTGGTGACGAAGTCGGCGATGCCCACCGGGCTCGGGTAGTAGCCCGCGGCCACCAGGCCGGCGTAGTGCGCCATGTCCACGAACAGGTACGCGCCCACGCTGTCGGCGATCTCGCGGAAGCGCTTCCAGTCGATGACCAGGGCGTAGGCGGAGGCGCCCGCCACAATCATTTTGGGCTTGTGCTCGTTGGCCAGTTGCTGCACCTGGTCGTAGTCGATCTCTTCCTTGTCGTTCAGGCCGTAGGTGATGGCGTGGTACAGCTTGCCGCTGATATTGACCGAAGCGCCGTGGGTGAGGTGGCCGCCGTGCGCCAGGCTCATGCCGAGGATGGTGTCGCCGGGTTTGAGCACAGAGGCGTAGACGGCCTGGTTGGCCTGCGAGCCGGAGTGCGGCTGCACGTTCGCATAGTCGGCGTCGAACAGCTGGCGGACCCGCGCGAGCGCCAGCGATTCGGCGATGTCGACGAATTCGCAGCCGCCGTAGTAGCGCTTACCGGGATAGCCTTCGGCGTACTTGTT
>DATFUZ010000039.1:0-6330 GCA_035260545.1 Gallionellaceae bacterium
GCCAGGGATACGCCATGCTGCTCGCCGTGAATTACGGCGACCGCCCAACGTTCGAACAGCTCTGGCGCTGGACCCGGCAGAACCTGCAGGTCCGGGGCGACAAGCTGCTGGCGTGGCGCTGGACGCCCAAAGACGGTGTCACTGACAAGAACAATGCCAGTGACGGAGACCTGCTGGTGGCATGGGCGCTGCTGCGGGCGTATAACAAGTGGCATGCGGCGGACTTCCTGACGGCCAGCCGCGCCATGGCGCAGGACATACGCGCGAAACTGGTGCAGCAGACCACCCACGGGGTCATCCTGCTGCCGGCGGCGGAAGGATTCAGCAAACGGGATGGGGATGCCATCAACCTTTCCTACTGGGTGTTCCCGGCGCTGGACGAGATCGGCCAGGCCGATCCGTCGCCGCAATGGAAGGCGCTGGCCGACAACGGCATCGCTGTGCTGAAATATGCCCGCTTCGGCAGGTGGGGCCTGCCGCCCGACTGGCTGACGCTGAAGACCACATCCGTGCCCGACGACGGACTTTCGGATCGCTTCAGCTACAATGCCCTGCGCATCCCCTTATACCTGCTGTGGAGCCGGCGGGAAACGCCTGCCCTGCTCCAGCCTTATCGCGACTTCTGGAGCTATTTCGGAGGAGCCAGGTTTCTTCCTGCCTGGACCAACCTCAAGAGCGACTGTGTGGATTCCTATGACGCCTCGCTCGGCATACATCGCCTGGCGCAATGGGTGATGGACTATCCCCGCGTGCCCGCCGCTCTGCCCGACACACCGGAAAAAACAGAAGGTTACTATTCATCCTCGCTGTTGTTGCTGAGTGAGATGGCAATGCACGAGCGCCAGCAGGCCAGCGCGCGCCGGCCCTGAGCGCGTACTGCCCGCTAGGTTTTCAGGGCGTAAACGGCGGGCAGGTTGCGCCAGGCGCCCTCGATGTCCATGCCGAAGCCGAACACGAACCGGTCCGGCACTTCGATGCCGGTGAAATCGGCGCGAATCGGCTTGGTCCTGCCATTCGCCTTGTCGGCAAACACCGCGCAATGGCAGGACACAGCCCCCAGTTCCAGTACCCGCCTGCGCACCTCGGCAAGCGTTTCGCCCGCGTCGAGAATGTCATCCAGCACCAGCACCACGCGCCCGGCGACGCTCTCGCCCGGCGCCACCTTCCATGTCAAGGCGCCGCCTTGCTGCGCGGAACCGTAACGGGTGACGTGCAGATAGTCGAAGTCCAGGGGGAAGTCCAGCAGCGGCAACAATTGCCCGGTGAAGACCACGGCCCCGCCCATGACCGAGAGCAGCAGCGGATGGCGGTCCGCCAGGGCAGCGCTGATCTCCCGCGCCATGCGCGCCACCGCCGCCTGGACCTGCTCGGCGGTGCAGATGACTTCCGCATTGCGCAGTAAATCGCGCGCCTGCGCGGGCGCGATCATTTCAGAGTCTTGAGATAGGCCGCAAACTCCTCGCCCACTTCGGTGTGATTCACGCCGTAGGCGATCTGCGCCTGCAGATAGCCAAGCTTGGAGCCGCAGTCGTAGCGCACGCCCTCGAAACGGTGGGCGAGCAGCTTTTCCTCGGCCATCAGCGCGGCGATGCCGTCGGTGAGCTGAATCTCGCCGCCCGCACCCTTCTGCACCCGGGCGAGGTGGTGGAAAATGCGCGGCGTAAGGATGTAGCGGCCGACCACGGCCAGTGTCGACGGCGCAACGTCGGGCCTGGGTTTTTCGACTATGGCGCTGACCTGCTCTACCCGGGTTTCGAGTTGCGTGGCCTTGACGATACCGTAGCGGTGGGTCTGATCACGCGGCACGTCTTCCACGCCCAGCACGGAGCAGCCGTGACGGTCGTAGACATCCACCATCTGCTTGACGACGGGCACCTTGCCGTCTATCAGGTCGTCCGCAAGAATAACCGCGAACGGCTCATCATTGACCACAGGCCGGGCGCACAGCACCGCGTGCCCCAGGCCCAGTGCCTCCACCTGGCGGATGAAGATGCAATTGACATTGGCGGGGATGACATCCTGCACCATGCGCAGCAAGTCGGTCTTGCCGCGCGCGGCCAGTTCAGCTTCCAGTTCGTAAGCCTTATCGAAGTGATCCTCGATGGCGCGCTTGCTGCGGCCGGTGATGAACACCATGTCGGTGATGCCGGCCGCCACGGCCTCTTCCACCGCATACTGGATCAGCGGCTTATCCACCACCGGCATCATTTCCTTGGGGCTCGCCTTGGTGGCCGGCAAAAAACGGCTGCCGAATCCGGCTACGGGGAATACTGCTTTGGTGATCGGCTTCATCGCCTGTTCTCTCCCTTGCGCTGAAATTGATGAAAAAGGTGCATGCCGCAGGGCATACTTGCACGCTTCGCACAGCGCGTCCGGGCGCATTTTAACATCTCAGGATTCGTCAGTCGCCCCGCTGTTGCCCGAATGTTGCGCAAGCAGGTTCAGCATCTCTGCTTCGTCGAGCACCGCCACCCCCAGTTCGCGCGCCTTGTCCAGCTTGCTGCCGGCTTCAGCGCCCGCCACCACGTAGCTGGTCTTCTTCGAAACGCTGCCGGAGACTTTCGCGCCCTGCGCTTCGAGCAGCGCCTTGGCCTCCTCGCGCGACAGGGTAGGCAGCGTGCCGGTCAGCACAAAGGTGCGGCCCGAGAGCGGCAAGCTCTGGCCTGCCGCAGGCTGATGCTCGGGCCACTGCACGCCGGCCTCGCGCAGGTGGCCAATGACCTCACGGTTATGCGGCTCGGCAAAGAACGCGGTGAGACTCTCGGCAACCACCGGCCCGATGTCCGGCACCTGCTGCAGCCGGGTCTCGTCCGCAGCCATCAGCGCGTCCAGCGAGCCGAAGTGGCGTGCCAAGTCCTTGGCGGTTGTCTCCCCGACGTTGCGGATGCCCAGCGCGTAGACGAAGCGCGCAAGGGTGGTGCTCTTGCTTTTCGCAATGGCATCCAGGAGGTTGTTCGCGGACTTCTCGCCCATGCGTTCGAGGCCGGAAAGTGCTTCCAGGTCCAGGCGGTAGACGTCGGCAGGCGTTCTGACCAGATCCTGGGCGACCAGTTGCTCCACCAGCTTGTCGCCCAGCCCCTCGATGTCCATGGCGCGCCGGCTGGCAAAGTGCAGCAAAGCCTGGATGCGCTGCGCGGGGCAGAACAGCCCGCCGCTGCAGCGCCAGTCCGCCTCGCCCTCCTCGCGCACGATGGCGCTGCCGCACACCGGACATTTGCCTCTCAACTGCGCCGACAGGTCGAATGGTTCACCGACATCCTTCGGGCGGCGATCCAGCACTACGCCCACCACCTCCGGGATCACATCGCCCGCCCGGCGCACGATGACGGTATCGCCCACGCGCACATCCTTGCGCCGCGTCTCGTCCTCGTTGTGCAGCGTGGCGTTGCTAACCGTGGTGCCGCCGACGAACACCGGCTCGAGTTTGGCGACCGGGGTGAGCTTGCCGGTGCGGCCCACCTGGATGTCGATGGCGCGCACGACGGTGATCTGTTCCTCGGCCGGAAACTTGTGGGCGCAGGCCCAGCGCGGCTCGCGCGAAACGAAGCCGAGCTGGCGCTGCAGCGCCAGGCTGTTGACCTTGTACACCACGCCGTCGATGTCGAAAGGCAGGCTGTCGCGCTTTTCCGCGATCCGCCGGTGATATTCGACCAGATGCTTCGCGCCGTGCACCACGCGGCGCTCGCTGTTGACCGGAAAGTTCCATTTTTCCAGCTGATCCAGCAGTTCCTTGTGCGTGGCCGGCTCCCAGCCCTGCACCTCGCCCAAGCCGTATGCGAAAAAGCGGAGCGGTCTGCGCGCGGCCAGCGCAGGATCGTACTGGCGTATGCTCCCCGCCGCGCCATTACGGGGATTCACCAGGGTAGGCAAACCCTGGGCGCGCTGTTTCTCGTTATAACGCTCGAAATCCGGGCGCGACATGTAGACCTCGCCGCGCACCTCGATCACCGGCGGGCAACCCGCCTTCAGCGAGAGCGGAATCTGGTGCACGGCATGACGCACATTCTGGGTCACGTCCTCCCCCGTCTCGCCATCTCCGCGCGTCGCCGCCTGCACCAGCACGCCCTGCTCATAGCGCAGGGTAATGGCCAGGCCATCGAATTTCAGCTCGCACGCATACTCGACCGGGTGATCGTTTTCTTTCAGTCCCAGTTCGCGGCGCACTCGCGCGTCGAACGCCACCGCGCCCTGGTCGGTGATGTCGGTCTCGGTGCGGATCGACAGCATCGGCACGGTGTGGCGCACCGGGGCAAAGCCTTCCAGCACCCGGCCCCCCACCCGCTGCGTGGGCGAATCGGGCGTGCGCAGTTGCGGATGCTTATCCTCCAGCGCCTGCAGTTCGCGGAACAGCTTGTCGTACTCCGCATCGGGGATCAGCGGGGCGTCCAGCACGTAATAGTGGTAGTCGTGTCTGGCGATTTCGGCCCGCAACCAGGCGGCGCGGGCGGTCACATCCTTGGGAATCACCATCAGGAAAACAGTCTGCGCGCCAGGGCGCTGCCGGGTGGAATGGGATAAGCCTGCATCTTCGCGTCTATGGCGGCCACCTGCTTGCGTATCATGGCAATGCCAGGGTCGCCCAGCGCCATGCGGTGATCGTCGACCACATCGGCCTCGAGATCTTCACCCAGGACGCGCGCCAGCACCACCATTTCCTCGAAGCGGCGAGCCGGATTCTCCACGCGCGGCACGTCCATTTCCAGTGAAAGTCCGATGACCGGCATGCCCTCCAGTTCATGTTCGAGAAAGGGAGACTCGTCGAAGTTGCGCAGGGTGAACAGGGTGTGGCCGTTGGCATCGGGCAGGTGAAATCTGCCGTCTGCCCGCAACGCCATGCCGCGGCGGCCGGCGATCCGCGCAACATCGCTGCCCATCAACAGATTGTCGCCGGCAGGCAGGATGTTGAGGCCTATCATCTGGTCGACCTCGGCGCAAAATGCGTCCAGCCGCTGGGCGTGCGCGGCGGCCTCCTCGACGCCGGGCACGTTCAATTCGGCCTGCTTCAGCAGACCGGTCACATCGCGCAGCATGTCGCGGAAATCTTCGATCCGGGCCCGGCTGATGGGACCGTTCCGATCGGCCAATTGAAGGCCGATGCGGAATGTGTGGTAGGTATGCTTGCCGTCCTCGACCACCTTCTCCCACGTGCCGCCCGAGGCAGGGACGCCGCAAATGTATACGGGCTTGTCGAAGTCGAAACGGCGGGCGATGATGGGCGCAAGCACCTTCGCAGGCAGGGGGGCAGGTCCGAACAGGGCGGCGACGAAGTCTGTCTCGGCACCCAGAGTGGTGCAGAGATCCTCCCGCTCGTCCGCGGCATCCGCGACATCGCCCGAAAAGAGGCCCTGCTGCAGAGGTTCCCGGGCGGCATCCGCCGTATCGTCAAGCCGCTTCGGGTCCGCCGGCACCGCACCCTGATACAGCACATCTTCCCCGGGCGACTTGAAGGCAGCGCCGAACCGGTTTCGGTAGCGCCTGTGCTGCCATGCCCCATAGAGGTACACGGCCAGCACCACCAGAACGCCGATGGCCAACAGGCTGATCTGCAGTTCACTCATCTCGAATCACCGTAAAATCCCGTGTTCTGCCGCATGCACAATAGTCACGTAAAAATTCCGTCTGCCCTCCCGCACAGCGCAGCGGACGCCTGCGGGCCTGCAAATCAGGATTATCGCAAGGGCGCGCAGAAATGGCAAAAGCCGCCGCAGTTGCCGGTCTCCGCTGCGCCTCGCCGGCACCCTGCCGGGCGCCGCGGGCGTCATTTTTGCGATTCGGCAAGCAGGGTCGAGTCGAACAGCATGGAGGTATCCATGCCGATGCGCAGCACGCCGCGCGACAACAGGTCGCGCTGCACGGCATCAACGAGCCCCCCGATGGGCGGCGGCTCCCCTATCATCTCACGCTGGTCCTGCTCGAAGGTGTACAGCGTCACACCTTGCGCCTGTGCCTGGTATTGCGCAAGCGTCATGCCTTCATGCCTGGCCATGGCCTGGGCCGCCTTGTCCGGGTTGCCGTGCACATAGTCCAGCGCCTTGTGCCAGCCCTGCAGCAACCGCTGCAACTCGCGATGGTATTGACCTATGACCGGATCGCGCGTCACCAGCACGTCCAGCCGATTGCCGGGACCCTTGCTGAACAGGAGGATGATCTTCAGGTCCGGCACGTCACGCCGCAGCAGCAATGCGCGCTCCAGGGTAAGGCCCGCGAGCTGGAGCTTGCCGCTGCGAAATGCGCTCTCAACGGCAGCCGAATCGCTATAGGCATCCAGATGGACATTGGCGCCCTGCAGGTAGCCCAGCTCCGCAGCAAGGTAGACGGGTTCATAGCCCG
>DATFUZ010000040.1:0-69685 GCA_035260545.1 Gallionellaceae bacterium
CATCTACCGCCAGGCCTGCACCAGCGCCGCAACCGGCTGCATGGCCGCGCTGGACGCGGATAAATACCTGTCCAGCCATCACCCAGTTTGAGCGAAGACAAGAAGCCGCCCGCGCCCGACGCCGACCTGCTCCGGCAGGCGCTGGCGGGCGTGACCCCGCTTCCGCCATCCGATCGCATCGCCCCCTCGAAACCCAAACCCGCAGCCCGCGTGGGCGGACGCCAGCCGGTCGCGCCCGCGGCGGGGGACAACCTGTCCGATCACGGCGCAGGCGGCATCCCGCTCACCGAATTCGCGCGCAACGGGATCTCGCGCCTGACGCTGCGCAAGCTGAAGCGCGGCCAATTCCCGGTGGAGGACAGCCTGGACCTGCACGGACTCACCACCGACGGCGCGCGCCAGTTGCTGCTCGCATTCCTGCTCGATTCGAGCCAGCGCGGCCTGCGCTGCGTCGCCATCATCCACGGCAAGGGACGGCATACCGAAAGCGGCGAAGGCATCCTGAAAACCCTCACCCGCCACTGGCTGACCCAGCGCACGGAGGTGCTCGCATTCTGCGAGGCGCCGCCGAAGGCGGGCGGAAGCGGCGCCGTCTCGGTGCTGCTCCGGGCCTCAGACGGCGCGACTGAAATATCCCCCTGACGCACAGGTGCGCCGCGCGCTACGAACCGCGGTCGACCTTTTCCGCCAGCGCGCGCAGGGCCGGGGCAATGGTCACGGGGTAATCCTCTCCCCGCTCCAGCGTGGCGAGTGAGGCCGGCAGCGCCTGCAATTGATCCAGGACACGCGCACGCGCCTGCGGCAACGCGGGCTGCGGCAGGCGCCGGCCATCGTGCATTGCGGTTACGAGCAGCGGCGTGCCGGGCTGCGCGTCGTCGTGCAGGCTGACCACATCGCCCGTGAATCGCCCATTGCCGTCAAGGCTGCGCCACACCTGCTTGCGGCCCGGCCAGGTGGCTTTGCCGATCGAGCGCTTGCGGCGCGGCTTGCCGCCATACTCCTGCAACTTGTAGGCGCAGTCGAGATACGGCGCATCGGCCGAAGTATCGAGCCGCGTGCCGACGCCGAATCCGTCTATCGGCGCCCCGCCGGCAAGCAGGTCGCGCAATCGGTATTCGTCCAGGTCCCCGCTGGCAAAAATCGTCGTGGCCTGCAGCCCGCCTTCGTCGAGTATGCGCCGCACCTTCCTGGCGAGATCGCCCAGGTCGCCGCTGTCCAGACGCACGCCCTTTACCGCAATGCCTGCTGCGGTCAGTTCCGGCGCCAGTTGCACCACCTTGCGCGCCGCCGCCACGGTGTCGTAGGTGTCTATCAGCAGGATCACGTTTCCCGGCTGCGCATGAGCGAAATCGCGAAACGCCGCGGTTTCCGAATCGTGCGCCTGGACGAAGGAGTGCGCCATGGTGCCGAACAAGGGGATGCCGAAACGCTGCCCGGCGAGCACCGTGGAGGAGCCGGAATATCCCGCCAGATAGGCTGCGCGCGCGGCCAGCAGACCGGCCTCCGCGCCATGCGCCCGGCGCAAGCCGAAATCCACCAGCAGCTTGCCGGGCGCTGCCAGCACCGAGCGTGCGGCCTTGGAGGCCAGCATGGTCTGGAAGTGCAGCAGGTTGATAATGCGCGTCTCCACCAGTTGCGCCTGCTGCAGAGGCGCGACCACGCGCAGCAGCGGCTCATCCGGAAAGCACAGCGTGCCCTCGGGCAATGCGTCCACCTCTCCCGTAAAGCGCCAGCCGGCGAGGCTGTCGATGAACGCGCCGGAAAAGCGTCCGGTACCGCGCAGCCACGCCAGTTCCTCCGCCGTGAACCGCGCCTGCTCCAGGAAATCCAGCACCTGCTCCAATCCCGCGGCCACGAGGAAATTGCGCCCCGCGGGCAGGCGGCGCACGAAGAATTCGAACACCGCGATGTCATTCATGCCGCGCTCGAAGTAGCCCTGCAGCATGGTTAGCTGATAGAGGTCGGTCAGCAGCAGGCTGGATTCGCTGTTCATGGCGTCAACGCCCCGGATTCGATGAGGTGCGCCCCCAGCCGCTTCATCTCGGCAAGCGCCCGCGCGCCGTCGCCCGGCTTCACATCCACCGCACGCACCGCGTCTACGAGCACAAAGTATTCGTACCCCAGCGCGTGCGCGTCTATGGCAGTATTGAGCACGCAATAATCGGTGGCGAGCCCGCCGATGAAAATCCGCCGCACCCCGGCACGCTTGAGCCGCTGATCCAGATCGGTCCCGCCGAACACGGAATAGGCCTCACGGTCGCGGGAATCGCCCTTGTTGACGATCCCCGCGCCAGGCGGCAGCCTGAGATCAGGCGAAAATTCCGCACCATGCGTATTCTGCACGCAATGCACGGCCCACGGGCCGCCCTGCTCGCGGAACGAACAATGGCCGGCTGGATGCCAGTCGCGCGAGGCAAAGATCGGCAGGCCCTTGCCCTCAAACAGCGCCACGCAAAGATTGAGCGGAGGGATGACCTCGTCGCCGTGCTTGACGCCGAGCGCCCCGCCGGGCAAGAAGTCGTACTGAACGTCCACAACCAGCAGCGCATCACCCTTCTGCAAGCGGATTTCTTCCATGGGTTCACCCCTTGATGCAGACCAGCGGCGCGAGCCGGGCCACTTTGCGCGCCAGCCCCGCGCGATCCGCCGCGTCCACCACCGCGCTCACATCCTTGTATGCGCCCGGCGCCTCCTCGGCCACGCCGCGCCAGGAAGGACTGCGGATCAGGATGCCGCGGCCAGCCAGTTCGTCTACTACCTCGCGGCCGCGCCAGCGGCGCATCGCCTCGTGGCGGCTCATGGCGCGGCCTGCGCCGTGGCAGGCGGAGCCGAAGGCCAGTTCCATGCCGCGCACCGTCCCTGCCAGAATGTAGGACGCAGTGCCCATGCTGCCGCCGATCAGCACCGGCTGGCCCGCTTCGCGCAGCGCGGGGGGAATATCGGGATGGCCCGGACCGAAGGCGCGCGTCGCGCCCTTGCGATGCACGTACAGCCGGCGTCGGCGTCCGTCTAATTCATGCTCCTCCACCTTGCAGGTGTTGTGCGAAACGTCGTAGAGCAGCGGCAGGCGCGAGCCGGGCAGCAACTGCGCGAATACGTCGCGCAGCAACTGGGTGAGAATCTGCCGGTTGGCGAGCGCGCAGTTGATGGCGGCGCGCATTGCCCCGAGGTAGCGCCGCCCGGTATCCGACGCGATCGGCGCGCACGCCAGTTCGCGGTCAGGCAGGACGATGCCGTGGCGTGGCGCAGTAACCGTCATCTGCTTCAGGAACTCGGTGCCGATCTGGTGCCCCAGCCCGCGCGAGCCACAGTGTATGCTGACCACCACATCGTCCGCCGCGATCCCGAAGGCCGCGGCAATCTTCTCGTCAAAGATCTCCGCGACGCGCTGCACTTCGAGGTAATGGTTGCCCGAGCCCAGCGTCCCCATTTCGTCGCGCTGGCGCTTCTTGGCGTGATCCGACACTGCGGCAGGCTCTGCGCCCGCCATGCAGCCGCCCTCCTCGATACGCGCCAGATCGGCCTCCGTGCCGTAGCCTTGGGCCACCGCCCAGCGGGCGCCGCCTTGCAGCATCGCATCCATTTCCTGGCCCGAAAGCCGCAGGCCACCGGTACTCCCCAGGCCCGCGGGAATGGCGCGCGCCAGCGCATCGGCCAGTAGCACCTTGTGCGCCTCCACCTCGTCGGACTTCAGCCCGGTATGCAGGCAGCGCACCCCGCAGGAAATGTCGAAGCCCACGCCGCCGGCCGAGACCACGCCTCCTTCCTCTGCGTCGAATGCCGCCACCCCGCCGATGGGAAAGCCGTAGCCCCAGTGCGCGTCCGGCATGGCATAGGACGCGCGCACGATGCCCGGCAGCATGGCGACGTTTGCCGCCTGCTCGCGCACCTTGTCGTCCATGGCGCGCATAAGCGCCTCGTCGGCGTAGATCACGGCAGGCACGCGCATCGCACCGGTCGCGGGCAGCCGCCACTCGTACGCCGATATTCGGTCGAAGCCGGAAAGGTTCATGTCCATCCTTTCATACGTCCACCACACATTCGGCTATCCATTGCCCGCCTTCCTCGCGCACCGAAAGCGCGGTGTAGGTCGCCCCCTTGGGCTCGACCGCGGGATGATGACGCGCCACGTCCACCGCCTCGCCCCATGCCGCGCCATGCAGACCGCCATCCGTGATTCGCACCTCATACCTGGCGAACAGCATGTGGCGCGTCGCCATTTCAAATATGACGGCATTCAGCCAGTCCGTCAGCAGCAGTTCCACATCAGGCGCTTCGCAGTGCAGTTCGACCATTTCCTGCGCCCTCACCGTGTCCGGATCGGTCACCACGGCGGTTAACGCCATGGCGGCCTGCTCGAATGCCTCGGCGCAGGTTGAACCCATCCCGCGCACCCCGATGTCGGCCCGGTGCTCGAAGTGCTCGTAGCGATTCATGGCGCTCGCCTCAATCCCCCATTTCGCGCAGTTTGTCATACAAATCGCGCTCCTTCGCCGAGAGATGCTCCGGCACATGAATCCTTATCCTCAGCAGCAGGTCGCCCCTGCCCTTTTCCCTGAAGCGGGGCAAGCCCTTGCCGCGCAAGCGAAGCACGGCATCGGGCTGGGTGCCGGCGGGTACGGTCACGGCTGCGTCGGCCTCCAGCGTCGGCACGGTGAGCAGGGCGCCCAGCACCGCGTCTGTAATCGAAATGGTCTCTTCCCGCCACAGGTCTGCGCCCGAACGGCTGAAGCGCGCGTCCGCCGCGCTGCGCACCATCACGAACAGGTCGCCGGGTGGCCCGCCGATCTCCGGGCTGGCCTCACCTTTACCCGCGACTTTCAGCACCATGCCGTCTTCTATGCCGGGCGGAATGGTGATGCCGAGCGACTCGGCCCTCTCGACCTGCCCCAGCCCGCCGCATATTTTGCACGGCTTTTCGATGGTGACGCCGCGACCGCTGCAGGCGGGGCAAATGGTGGTTTGCTGAATATAGATGTTGCCGCCGCCTTCACGCCGGGCGTGGGTAATGCGCCCCGTGCCATGGCAGGTGGCGCAGGTCACAGGCCGAGTGCCCTTTTCGGCGCCGCTGCCGTTGCACGCCTCGCACACGGCCTGCCGCATGAAGCGCACCTGCTCCTCGCCGCCGCGCGCGACCTGTTCGAGGGAAACCGTCATCGCGATCTCGACATCCTGGCCTTTCGCCGGGCCGGGCCGGCGATGGCGGAATAACTGGTCGAACAGCCCGCCGCCGATGCCCCCGATGCCGCCGAGTCCTCCGCTGCCGAAGATGTCGCCGAAATCGATGCCGCCAAACAGATCCTCCGCCGAGAAGCCCGACACGCCGGCAAAGCCGCGGTTGTCGTACTCCGCCCGCTTCGCGGGATCGGACAGGACGGCGTAGGCCTCGGCGATCTCCTTGAAACGCTCCTCCGCCCCGGCCGCCTTGTTGCGGTCGGGGTGGTACTTCAGTGCAAGCGTGCGGAACGCATCCTTGATGGCCTTTGCATCCGCATCGCGGGACACGCCCAGCACCTCGTAGTAATCGCGCTTTGCATCGGAAATGGCGTTCTCCTGGCGATTGCGGCCCTAGGGAAACACTGAATAAGTCCCGCATGGCCGCGCGCTCGGCTTTGCGGGGTGGGATGCAAGGCGTGCGACACGGCGAATGGTCATTCCATTCGCAAGGAGCACAACGCAGCAGACCACCCGCAAAACCAGCGCCCGTGCGGGTTGCGGCAGAATCGCGTGCTCCCGGCGTTGCGCTCCTCGGCGTCGTAGAATGACTGCTGCGATGACACGGCGCGCGAAGCGTTTGGTGCGGGAATCGCAGCAGGCGGCTGCTCCCGCAAACGGCTGGCTTCGCCAGTAACGTGTCACAGCCGCCACCTTCGTCGCGCGCCTTGTGATCATCGCGATTTTGCCGGCAACGCGGCTCATGAAGGACTTGTTCAGCGCTTCCCTAGGTATGGGCGGACATCTCACAGACCGACCTTGGTCGCCTGCGGATCGACGCCGCGGACGATGTCCAGTATCCTGCTGCCTTCGACCGCCTCGGGATCGTATTTCACCACCAGCGCATGGGGGTGCGGTTTATGCTCGAATTCCGCACAGTCCACGCCCACGCAGCCTTCCACCTTTCTTTCCAGGTTCGCACGCGCATCGTGATCGAACTCGGGGTGAACATATATCAGCATGTCTACGGTACTCATGATCGTCTCCTTTACAGATCTGCGGCAATGCCCCGCAAGGAGCATCACCATGACCCCGACAACATGTGCGATTGCATTTGGCTTCCTTGAGGCTGCAACGCACGGGCCGGGGAAAATCCCGTCGCCACTGCAGGCTGCTTCCACCGCCCCTTCCAAAACCGGGCCTGAACGGCGACGCCTGACGGCCACATCATTGTCCGCAATCCTGTCACATCATTTGGCCTCGCGGAACTGGGCGTCGACCACGCGCTCGCCCGTTTCCTTGCCGGCTTCCGTCTTGGCGTAGGGCGTCTGCGTATAGACGCCCGCGCCGGGCTGCTGCGAATAGATGGCCACGCCCGCTTCCTTCACCAGCTTGCGCAGCGCATCGGCCTTTTCGCTTGCGGCGGCGACATCGCGCTTCGCCAGCGCGCCGCGCGCATCGCGCAACGCCGCCTCGATCTTGCCCTTCATGTCCGCGGTGAGCTTGTCCGGGAACTCGGCCAGCATGCGCTCCGCCTCATAGCAAATGGAATCGGCGGCATTCAGCTTGTCCACCTCTTCGCGCCGCTTCTTGTCCTCCTCGGCATGCTGCTCGGCCTCGTGGATCATGCGTTCCTTGTCCTCCGCCTTCAGCCGGGTCGAGCCGCTGATGCGTATGGACTGGGACTTGTTCGTCGCCATATCCTTCGCCGTAACGTTGAGTATCCCGCTGGCGTCGATGTCGAAGGTGACTTCTATCTTGGGCACGCCGCGCGGCGCCGGCGGCAGGCCGTCGAGGTTGAATTCGCCCAGGCTGGTGTTGTCCGCCGACATCTGGCGCTCCCCCTGGAACACGTGGATGGTGACGCTGGTCTGCATGTCGGCGGCGGTGGTGAAGGTTTCCGCCTTCCTCACCGGCACCGGGGTGTTGCGCGAGATCAGCGCGGTGGCCACGCCGCCCAGGGTCTCTACGCCCAGGGTAAGCGGTGTCACGTCCACCAGCACAATGTCGCTCACCTCGCCCGAGAGCACGCCGGCCTGGATAGCGGCGCCGCTGGCGACGCATTCCATGGGATCCACGCCGGACTCGGACTTCTTGCCGAAGATGCCCTCAAAATAGCTGCGCACGCTGGGCATGCGCGTCGGCCCGCCGACGAACACGACTTTGTCTACCTTGTCCGGCGTGATGCCCGCATCCTTCAGCGCCTGCTCCACCGGCCCGCGGCAGCGCTCGATGATGGGCCGCACCACGCGCTCCAGATCGGTGCGCGTTACGTCCATGTCGAGGTGTCTGGGTTCTCCCGCCGCTGCGGCAATATAGGGAAGGCTGATATGGGTGGACGTGGTCGTGGTCAGTTCGATCTTGGCCAGTTCGGCAGCCTCCATCAGCCGCGCGAACGCTTTGTCGTCCTGGGCGAGGTCGATGCCCGTGTCTTTCTGGAAGCGCTCCACGAGGCTGCGGAACAGCGCCACGTTCATGTCGGTTCCGCCCAGTTGAGTATCGCCGCTGGTGGCCTTCACCTCGAACACGCCCTTGCCGAATTCCATGACGGTGACATCCAGCGTGCCGCCGCCGAAATCAATCACGGCGATGCGCAACTCCTGGCCCGCCCGGTCCAGCCCGTAGGCGAGCGCGGCGGCGGTAGGCTCGTTGACCAGGCGCACGACCTCCAGGCCGGCAATACCGCAGGCGTCCTTGGTGGCGGAGCGCTGGTTGTCGTCGAAATACGCCGGCACTGTCACCACGGCCTTGCTCACCGGCTCGCCGAGGAAGGCCTCGGCATCGCGCTTGATCTTCTGCAGCAGAAAGGCGGAGAGTTGCTCGGGAGAGTAGGTGTGGCTGCGCAGGCGGATTTTCTCGCGCTGGCCCATACGCCGCTTGAAGGCCGTGGTAGTGCCCTCGGGATTGGCTGCGGCCTGGCGGCGCGCCGGTTCGCCCACGATGAGCTGGCCGTCCGCGGTTTCGGCCACGTAGCTGGGAAATGCCTTGCCGCCCAGGCTCACGCCCTCCGCACTGGGAATAATGACCGGTCTGCCCCCCCGCAGCACGGCGGCTGCGGAATTCGATGTGCCGAGATCAATGCCAATGATGGCCATGATGCCTCCTTCTGTCGACGGGTGCTACGTCTCCTTCCGCCCGGACGCGGGCTGCGCTTGCTTGTGTTTCGGTCCCGCCCCGGACTTGCCGGGCTTGGGCGGCGACTTGCGTTTCGGCAAGGGCTTGGAGGGCGGCTTCTGCTTTTTCGCGGCGGCCTTGCGTTTGCCGTCGGGCGCCTTGTCTTGCGGGTGCGCGCCAAAGGCCCTGCGCATTTCCGAAAGCATCAGCAGTTGCGCCGACACCAGGTAGTTGACCGACCCCTCCGGCACGCTGCCATCCTCGTCCGGCACGCCGGCATCGACCCCTGTCAGCAATTCCATTGCCTGATCGACATCTTCAATGGCGTGGATGGAAAATGTGCCGGCGCGCACCGCCTCAACCACGTCGCGGCGCAGCATGAGGTGCTTTACGTTGCTGGCGGGGATCAGCACACCCTGGCTGCCGGTGAGTCGCCGCGCCTTGCACACGTCGAAGAAACCCTCGATCTTTTCGTTCACCGCGCCTATGGGCTGCGCCTGCCCGTACTGGTTGACCGAGCCGGTCAGCGCGAGCCCCTGGTTGATAGGCAGGCCGGACAGCGCGGAAAGCAGCGCGCACAATTCGGCCATGGAGGCGCTGTCGCCCTCCACCGACCCGTAGGACTGCTCGAACACCAGGCTGGCGTTGAGCGACAGCGGGGTGCTGTGAGAATAGCGGGCGGCGAGGAATGACGAGAGGATCAGCACGCCTTTGGAGTGGATGGCCCCGCCAAGATCCACCTCGCGCTCGATGTCCACCACGTTGCCCTCGCCCAGCCGCGTAGTCGCGGTAATGCGCGTGGGGCCCGCAAACACATGACTGCCGAGGATGGTTGCCGCCAAGCCGTTCACCTGCCCGGCGTGCATGCCATCGGTGGCTATCAGCATCGTCCCCTCGAGAATCTGCCGGAGACGGTGTTCGTGCAGGCGGCTGGCGCGATGGATCTGGCCGTCTATCGCCATCTGGACATCCGCCGCTCCCACCGTATCCCGGTTTGCGCCGCGCGCAAAGTGCTCGGATTCGACCAGCAGATCGTTCAGGCTGCGCATATGCGTGGACAGGCGGGAGGCGTCCTCCGCCAGCCGGGCAGCGTGCTCGATCAGCCGGGCGACCGCATCGCGCCCGAACGGACGCAGATTGTTCTTGCGCACCAGCGCGGCGATCATGCGTGCGTAAAGCTTGCTGTTTTCCGGATTGCGCGCCACTTCGTCCTCGAAGTCGGCTGCGATCTTGAACAGATCCGGGAAATCGGGGTCGAGCTGGTGCAGCAGGTAATAGAACATGCGCTCGCCATACAGCACGAGCTTCACGTCCATCGGTATCGGTTGCGGCTGCAGCGACAGCGTGCTCACCAAGCCGAAATATTCTCCCACCGACTCGATGCGGATATGCCGTGTCTGCAGCGCACGCTTCAGTCCCTCCCACGCATAGGGCTGGGTCAGCACCTTGCCCGCATCCAGGATCAGGTAGCCGCCGTTGGCGCGGTGCAGTGCGCCGGGTTTGATCAGGGTGTAGTTGGTGACCAGCGTGCCCATGTGCGAGATATGCTCGATGCGCCCGATCAGGTTCTGGTAGGTCGGGTGGTCTTCGGTAATGACCGGGGCGCCTTCGGCTGTGCCGTCCTTCGCCATCAAATTCACCTGATAGCGCTGCAGCGGATTGACCGTGGCGACACCTTCCATGCCTTCGCCCGTGGCCGGTTCTCGCAACTCCGCCGCATTGGCGATCAGGTCCGCCTGCGTCGCCTCCAGATAGGCAATGACTTCCGGCAGGTCTTCGTAATGCGCGCGCAACTCCTCTATCAGGTGACCGACCGCCGTGGCGACCGTCTCGCGGTTGTAGTCGCGGATCTTCGCGTGATGCTCGCGCCGCCAGCCCGGAAAATGGTGGACGGCCTTGTGCAGTTGCTCGTCCAGCTTCTGGATTTCCGCCTGGAAGCGCTGCTTTTCCTCGTCCGGCAAAGCGTCGAATTCGTCCGGGGTGATGACCTCATCGCCCTTCATGGGCGCGAGCGCAAAGCCTGTCGGCGTCTGGATGAGGGCGATGCCCTTCTCGCGCGCGGCCTTGCCGATTTCCTCCACGGCCTCTTCCTGGCGGCGCTTGAAGTCTTCGTTCATCGCTTCGAGGCGGCTGTGATACTCCTCGCTCTCGAAGGCGGCGGGAATCACGCTACGCAGTTCTTCGACGAACTGTCGCATGTGATGCTGCAATTGCTCCCCGCGCCCCGGGGGCAGGCGTATCGCCGTGGGCTTGTGCGGCGCCTCGAAGTTATTGACGTAACACCAGTCGTCCGGGGAAGGCTCGGCGGCGGCGCGGCCCTTCAGCTCCCTCGCTACCAGCGAATAGCGGCCGGAGCCTGCGGGGCCCAATACATAGACATGATAGCCGTCGCGGCGCAACGAAACGCCGAAACGGATGGCTTCGGCGGCGCGCCCCTGGCCGATGATGCCGGGCAAATCCTCCAGCTCGGCCGTCGTGGTGAAATCCAGGTGTGCGGGATCGCAGTACGTATAGAGTTGCGCCGCCTCAAGCGAGGTCGCCTTGCTGTGCAACGTAGTTGTCATTTGTCGGATGCCCCAGCGTGGTTAACACTATATCACCTTACCTAAACATTATTATGTTGGCAAGCCAACAGACGGCGCCCCGCACGCGGAAAATCGTGCGAAGCCGGGGGGACGGTACTACAATGCAAAAAGACCAACCCACAGGAGGCTATCATGAGTAACTCCATTCCCGCTGGTTTCCATCCCGTCCGCCGCGACCGTCTGCTGCAGGAACAGGTTCACGATTCTTACAAGATAAAGGGGAAGCTGCACGAACCCACGATCTGCCCGACGTGCGGCGCGGTGTTCCATCAGGGACGCTGGCAATGGATGGCGACGCCGCCTGCGGACGGGCACAAGCATCCCTGTCCCGCATGCATGCGCATCGAACACCACTATCCCGCGGGCTTCGTCACGCTATCCGGCTCTTTCCTTGCCTCGCATCGCAGCGAGATCATGAATCTGGTGCACAATGAGGAAAAGCACGAACGCGGGGAACATCCGCTGAAGCGCATCATGGGAACGGAGGAAAAAGACGGCAGCGTGACAGTGACAACCACCGACATCCATCTGGCGCGCTCGATCGGCGAGGCGGTTCATCACGCCTACCAGGGAGAGCTGGAATTCCATTACAACCCGGAGCAGAACCTGCTGCGGGTCACGTGGACGCGCTAGCGCGGAGAGAGTACAGCGCCCGGGGAAATCGGCAAAAAAACAAGTCCCGCCGGATCGCCGGGCGGGAGATGGACAGCGGCCGGACCGATGCAGGAAGCATGCGGCCGGTTTGTGTGCCGGTGCGTCAAATCGCGGCTTCGCCGGTTTCCCCGGTGCGAATGCGGATGACCTGCTCGATGGGCGTGATGAAGATCTTGCCGTCGCCTATCTTGCCGGTGTGCGCCGCTTTGACGATGGCTTCGACGGCAAGGTCCACCATGTCCGCCCGCACCACGACTTCGACCTTGGCCTTGGGCAGGAAATCCACCACGTATTCCGCGCCACGATAGAGTTCGGTATGTCCCTTCTGCCGCCCGAAGCCCTTGACCTCGGTGACGGTCAGCCCGCTGACGCCCAGCGCAGCCAGCGCCTCGCGCACTTCTTCCAGCTTGAATGGTTTGATGACAGCTTCTATTTTTTTCATGTCGGGTTCCAGGATTCAAACATACTGTATTTAAAGCCACGGGTATTATAGCTCAACTCGCGCGGCGTTCCGCGCAACGCAATTGCGGCGGCGGCGATGCTGGGCGGACGCCGCGACGCAGGAAGCTGGAAAGCGCTGGGCCGGGCACGGCAGCCCGCCGCCCCGGAGCCGGAGTGCGGGATTGGGCAGTTTAACTCACGCTAGCTTAATGAAAATCCCGCGACTGCGTCACCAGGCTGCCGAGCAGGGGCGTCAAGTCCCGCAGCCGCCCGGCGATCAGGTGCGCCACCTCGCCCTGCCGCTCCACCACGCCGTAAACGGCCAGCAGGCGCGCGCCCAGCAGCTCGCGCCGCTGCCTGTCCGCGAGGTCGCGCCACACCACGACGTTGATCTGCCCGGTCTCGTCTTCCAGGGTGAGGAAGGTTACGCCGCTCGCCGTACCGGGGCGCTGGCGGGTGGTGACCAGGCCGGCGGCGCGGGTGAGGCGACCGTGGGGAAAGCCGTGCAGCTCGGCTGCCGTGACCAGGCGCTGGCGCCGCAGCCGCTCGCGCAGCAGCGCCAGCGGATGACGGCCCAAGGTCAGGCCCAGGCTGGCGTAATCGGCAGCGAGGTTCTGTCCTTCCGTCATGGGAAATAGCTCGGGCTGGATCTCTTCTGCGGGTACTGCGGCCAATGGCAGGCTGCGTTCCACGCCGGCCACCTGCCAGTAGGCCTGCCTGCGATGCCCGGCCAGGGTTTCCAGAGCGCCCGCAGCGGCAAGGCTTCTCAGGTCGCGCTGCTCCAGGCCGGTGCGCGCGGCGAGGTCTTCCACCCCGTCGAATGCCCGTTGCGCCCGCGCCGCGGTGATGCGCGCCACGCCTTCCAGGGTGAGGCCCTTTACCATCCTCAGACCCAGCCGCAGCCTGGGCTGTTTGCCCCGGCCCGCGTCGCTCTGCCCCATTTGGTCTGCCACCAGTGTGCAATCCCAGTCGCTGACATTCACGTCCACCGGCACCACCTGCACATGATGCCGCCGGGCATCCTGCACCAGTTGGGAGGAGCTGTAAAAGCCCATGGGCTGGCTGTTGAGCAGGGCGCAGGCGAAGGCCGCCGGATGATGACGCTTGAGCCAGGCGGAGACATACACCAGGAGAGCGAAACTGGCCGCGTGCGACTCGGGAAAGCCGTATTCGCCGAAGCCCTGGATCTGCTGGAATATCTGCCGCGCGAACCCTTCGTCATACCCGCGCTCACGCATGCCGCCGATGAGGCGGCGCTCGAAGCGGTCCAGCCCGCCCTTGCGGTGCCAGGCCGCCATGGAACGGCGCACCTGGTCGGCCTCGCCCGGAGTGAACCCGGCGGCCACCACGGCTAGCTGCATCACCTGCTCCTGGAAGATGGGCACGCCCAGGGTGCGCTCCAGCACGCCGCGCACGTCTTCGCTGGGATAGGTGACGGGCTCCACGCCCTCGCGGCGGCGCAGATAGGGGTGCACCATGCCGCCCTGTATCGGGCCGGGGCGCACGATGGCAACCTCGATCACCAGGTCGTAAAAGCAGCGCGGCTTCATGCGCGGCAGCATGGACATCTGTGCGCGCGACTCTATCTGGAACACGCCCACGGTGTCGGAGCGGCCGATCATTTCATACACCGCCGGGTCCTCCGAAGGAACATCCGCCATGGTGAAGTTTTCGCCGCGCAGGCGGCCGATCTCGTCCAGCGCACGGCGGATGGCGGAGAGCATGCCCAGCGCCAGCACGTCCACCTTCATCAGGCCGATGGCGTCGAGGTCGTCCTTGTCCCACTGGATGATGGTGCGCTCGGGCATGGCGGCATTCTCGATCGGCACCAGATGCGAAAGCGGACCGCGCGCAATGACGAAGCCGCCCACATGCTGGGATAGATGGCGCGGAAAGCCCAGCAATTCCTGCACCAGTTGCATCAGCAGGCGCACCTTGCGGTTGGCGGGATCGAAGCCGGCCTCCGCCAGCCGCTCGCCCATCACGTTGCGCCCGTCCCACCACGACATGGAGCGGGCCAGCCTGTCCACCTGCTCCAGGTCGAAGCCCAGCGCCTTGCCCACGTCGCGCATTGCGCTCTTGGGCCGGTAGCTGATGACGGTGGCGGCCAGCGCGGCACGCTCGCGCCCGTATTTCGCATACAGGTACTGGATCACCTCCTCGCGCCGCTCGTGCTCGAAGTCCACGTCGATGTCCGGCGGCTCGTTGCGCTCCTTGGAGATGAAGCGCTCGAACAGCATCTCCATGCACGCCGGGTTCACCTCGGTGATGTGCAGCGCATAGCACACCGCCGAATTGGCCGCTGAACCCCGCCCCTGGCACAGGATGCCGCGACTGCGCGCGAAGCACACGATGTCGTGCACGGTAAGGAAATACGGCTCGTAGTTCAGCTCTGCGATGAGCGCCAGTTCGTATTCCACCATGGCGCGCACCTTGTCCGGCACGCCCTGCGGATGGCTGGCAGGCGGATAGCGCTGCGCCAGCCCGGCCTCGGTCAGGTTGCGCAGCCAGGAGGCTGGCGTCTCGCCCGGCGGCGTGACCTCCTCCGGGTATTCGTAGCGCAGTTCGTCCAGCGAGAAGCGGCAATGGTCGGCGATGGCCATCGTCTGCTCCAGCAGTTCCGGCGGATAGAGCCGCGCCAGATCGGCGCGGTTGCGCAGGTGACGCTCGGCGTTGGGGTGCAGCGCGTCTCCCGCTTCCGCCACTGGCCGGCCGATGCGGATGGCGGTGAGCGTGTCCTGCAGGGGACGGCGCTCTGCGACATGCATGTGCACATCGCCCGCCGCGACCAGCGGCAGGCCGGATGCCATGCTCAGTTCGCGCAGGGTGGCGAGCTGTTCCGCATCATTCGCGGCGCGCAACAGCTCCACTGCCAGCCAGGCGCGGCCCGCAAACGCCGCTGCGAACTGCTTCGCCTGCGCCAGCGTGGGCATGGGCTCGGGTAATAACAGGGCCAGGCAGCCCGGCACGCCATCCAGAATGTCGGCAAGCGCCAGGCGATAGCTGCCCTTGAGTGCATTGCGCCGGCCCCGCGTGATCAGCGCGGAGAGATGGCCGTAGCCGCTGCGATCCGTCGCCAGCAGCACCACGCGCAGCCCCTCCTCGACACGGAACTCGCTGCCCACAATGAGTTTTATCCCGCAAGCCTTGGCCGCGACATGGGCGCGCACGATGCCGGCCAGCGAACATTCGTCCGTCACCGCCAGCGCCGCATAGCCCAGCTCGTGCGCACGCGCCACCAGTTCCTCCGGGTGCGATGCGCCGCGCAGGAAGGTGAAGTTAGACACGCAATGCAGTTCTGCGTAGCTCATACCAAAAAGTTCAATCTTCTAAGCCAGGCAAGGCGTGAGCAAAAAATTGCGACGCAGCATATGGGTTGATATGTAAGGAGCAATTTTTTGTGAGCAACGCAGCATGGCAACGAAGATTGAAGTTTTAAGCGAAGAGGCCGTGGATAAACCACTCGCCATTGATTCGGTCGCAATACACCCACAGGCGCGCGCCTTGGCCGTCCTGCGCGACGTAGTAATCGCGCACCGCATCCCTGCCGTCCCACCAGCCGCTCTCGATGCGCTCCGGCCCGCTTTTGAGCACCAGCCTTCCCTCGCGGCAGGGAACGGGCCGCGCCAGCAGCCACAGCGGGCGCGGCAGATCGCGCAGCGGCGAACCAGCCGCCCCTGCTTCACAACGTCTCCACGCACGCTCCGGCCGGTGGTCGGCATGGGGGGTGATGCCGAACACCGCCTCCTTGCCCAGGCGGATGCGCAGACGTTCGAGCAGCAGGCTGCCGTCTTCCGCTTCTCCTCCCTCCTGGAATATGTCGCCGTTGGCGCCATCCAGCGGCAGGATGCGCCGCGCATGCAACGCGATGGCATAGACAGGGGCGGACAAATGCGTGCGCGCCAGGGTCTCGCGCAGCAGGAGCTGCATGCGTGCCAAGTCGCGCGTGGGTTTCGCAAAGCCGAGCTTGACCACGGTCGGCGCCACCGCGCCGGCGCGCACCGCCTCGTGGCTGCATACCAGGTCGCATTCCTGCACGCCCGCCTGGCGCAGGCTGAGGTAGCCTTCCAGTTCCGGCAGCAGGCGGCAGGCGGCAAACTGCAGCGCTCCCGCCTCATGCACCGTGGCGGGGAGTTCCAGGCTGCGTGCAAATTCCGCCGGCGGCACGAAGAATTCGCGCGCCTCGGGCAGCGCCCCCCGCGCCCGGTCCAGCTCATCCAGCAACGCCTGTCCGAAACGCCGCGCCATGCCGGCGCGCGGCAAGCGCAGGCAGTCGCCCACGGTATGCGCCCCCACCATCTCCAGCCCGGACAAGACATCCGGCGGCTGAGCCAGCAAGCCGACCGGCAACTGGTCGAGAATCTTTTCCAGTTCGGCCAGTTCACGAATGGCGACTTCTCTGCCGGACACGGTCCGTGCGCCCGACAGGGCCAACAGCCAGGCGCCGTGCGCCGTGGGCGCGCACGCCATGGTGAAGGAATAACCCATTTCGTCCAGCCCGGCGCGCACCTGATGCAAGAGCCTGGCCAGGCCGCGATGCAGGCGCAGGCAACTGGCGACCTCGAGCAGCAGGCCGTGCGGGGGCTGGATACTGACCGATGGCGTGAACCGCCCCGCCCAGGCGGCGATGCCGGACAGTGACTCGCTCTCGGCGGCCGCGTCGCGCGCGCGCACGATCAGGCCATCGGCCAGCGCCTGGGCAGCGGAGAGCGCCATGCCGACCTGCACACTGCAGTCGGCCGCGGATGCATTGCAGGCAACTATCAACGAGCGATTGCCCTGCTTCTCGAACACCGCGAGCGGCGCGGGCGCGGCCGCACCGCGGGAAAAAAGTTCCAGTGACAACACGGGGAAATGAAGCGCAATCCACAGCATGTGGCGGGTACCTCGAAGAATCTGCTGCGCCCCGGAAATGAGGGCTAGGCGGCCTCTATCGCCTTTTGCGACACAAGGGACAGTTGGGCAGGCCAAGTGAGCCGTGCCGTTGCGGGCTGGGCAGCGGCAGGCCGGGACAGATCGATCGGCACCGGCCGCTCCAGGCGCCCGCCGCGCCGCTTGAGGATGTGCACGGCCAGCCCCTGCGGGGTGGGTTCCAGTTGCAGGCGCAGGGCGGCGGGCGAACGTTCCCCCGCGGCCGCGGCGGAGCGGAACAGCACGCTGAAGGCACGGCCTGTTTCCGCGCCAAGCTGCAGGCGGCGCATGCGCCGCTCGTCCGGCGACTGGAGCCATGCGAGCACGGCGCTGCATGCGCCGGACCGTAGCGCCTGCTCCGCCGTCCACCAGGCATCGCCCGCGGATTTGGGCTGCGCCACCAGCAGGTGTTCCAGCCGGACGCCCGCCGCGCCCAGCGCGGGCGCATAGGGCAGGTGCGGCGGCGCGACCCAGGCCAGCCAGCCGATTCCTTGCGAGGCACGCGCCAGCGCAGGCAGCAGCAGGCGCAGCTCGCCTATGCCTTCGCGCGCGAGCAGGATCTCGGTGAGCGCGCCGCGCGGCCAGCCGCCGCCCGGCAATTGTTCGTCCAATTCGGGGAAGCCGCTCGGCAGCGTATCCGCCTCCGTCTGCGCGAGCCGGTCGCCCCGCCAGATGCCGGGGTGCTGCAACAGTGCTTCGAGGGATGCGCCCATGGCCTCACCTCCACATCTCTTTCATCTTGGCCAGCAGGTCCACCACTTCCTCGCGCGACTTGGTGCCCGCCGGTGCGGCTTCCGCCGCCGGCCAGGCCCGCATCTCGAACTTGTCCGCGATGCCCGGAGGAATGAAACGGGTGCGCCCGGCGTAGACATGGCGGTCGCCATACTGCGCCTGCTGCGTGACATAGAAGCGCTGCGGCACCACGATCTGCAGGTGTTCCTTGGCCCGGGTCATCGCCACATAGAGCAGGCGGCGCTCTTCCTCGATCTCGGCCGCATTGCCGGTGGCAAGATCGGAGGGCATGCAGCCGTCCACCGCGTTGAGCAGGTGCACCGCATTCCACTCCTGCCCCTTGGCGGAATGGATGGTGGAAAGAATCAGGTAGTCCTCGTCCAGCAGCGGCGCGCCTGATTCGTCGCTGGTGGCATCGGGCGGGTCCAGCGTGAGCTCGGTGAGGAAGCGCTGGCGTCCGGGATAGGTGGCGGCGATCTTCTGCAACTGGTCTATATCCAGTTGCCGGATGGGCGCATCCTCGTACAGGCGCTCCAGGTGCGTCGCATACCACTTGCACACCGTCTCGAATTCCACCGGCCAGGGCACGATGCGCAGGTGGAGGCTCTGCGCCAGTTCGAGAAAATCGCGCCAGCCTTCCATGGCGGCGGAGGGCATGCGCGATTCGCGCAGCGCCATCATCACGTCCTCTACCCTGGCGAGATTGTCCAGCACCTGCGCCGCGGTCTTCTGGCCGATGCCGGGAATGAGCTGCAGCACGCGGAAGCCGGCCACGCGGTCGCGCGGGTTTTCTATCCAGCGCAGCACCGAGAGCACGTCCTTCACGTGGGCTGCCTCGAGAAACTTGAGTCCGCCGAACTTGACGAAGGGAATGTTGCGCCGCACCAACTCTATCTCCAGCGCCGCACTGTGGTGCGAGGCACGGAACAGCACCGCCTGCGACTTGAGTCGCACACCGGACTCGCGCCGCGCCAGCACCTCCTCCACCACGAAGGCGGCCTGATCGGCCTCGTCGCGCACGTTGACCAGTTGCGGGCGCGCGCCCGATGCTTTCTCGCTCCACAGTTCCTTGCTGTAGCGCTCCACAGCCAGCCCGATCACGGCATTGGCGGCGGCGAGTATGGCCTGGGTGGAGCGGTAGTTCTGCTCCAGCGTAACGACCTTCGCGGGCGGCTCGAAGTGCGCTGGGAAATCCAGGATATTGCGCACCGTGGCACCCCGGAAGGCGTAGATGGACTGCGCATCGTCGCCCACTACGGTAAGTCCCCGCCCCGCGGGCTTGAGCGCGAGCAGGATGCTTGCCTGCAGGGCATTCGTGTCCTGGTATTCATCCACCAGGATATGCTCGAAGCGCGCGCCGATCTCGGCGGCGAGCACCGGCTCGGCAGCCATCTGCGCCCAGTACAGCAGCAGGTCGTCGTAGTCCAGCACATGCTGCTTCTGCTTGGCTTCCACATAGGCGAGGAACAGTTGCTTCAATTCATCATGCCACTCGCTGCACCACGGGTAGCGCTGCTGCAGCACCTCTTCCAGGGGCGCCAGGGTGTTGACCGCGGCTGAGTAGATAGCGAGGCAGGTGTTCTTCAACGGGAAGCGCTTCGCTTTTTCGGACAGCCCCAGTTCGTGCCGCACCAGGTTCATGAGATCGGCGGAGTCGCCCCGGTCGTGTATGGTGAAGGCGGGGTCCAGCCCTATCCTGCCTGCATATTCGCGCAGCAGGCGCGCGCCCACGCTGTGGAAGGTGCCGGTCCAGTTCAGCTTTACACCGGCCAGCACCGGACGCTCCGCCGCAAGCTGGCGCACGATGCGCTCGGCGCGCCGCGCCATCTCGTCCGCCGCGCGGCGCGAGAAGGTCAGCAGCAGGATGGCGCCGGGATCGGCGCCCTGGGCGATGAGATGGGCGACGCGGTGCGCCAGGGTGTTGGTCTTGCCCGAGCCCGCCCCGGCGATCACCAGCAGCGGCCGGGCCTCATCGCCGCCCGCGCCATGCGCCACGGCTTGGCGCTGCGCCGGATTGAGGCGGGCAAGGTAGCCCTCCGCCTCGGCATGGGGGGAGTGTTCGACTTCCAGATTCATGATTTCGACGGGGTGCGCCCGGAACAAAAACGGTCACCCCCACAATACAGAACGTTCGTTCTTTTGTCAATTTGGGACGAAATGCCCCTTGCCGGGAATGACACCCGAAACCGGCCCTGCCCTTGCGCGGGCATCAAAAGCAATCATAAGGGAATGAAGGTGAGGATGAGCGGCTTGCTATCAGAGTGACAGCAGGGTTGGGCCGCTCACCAGATTGTCTGGTCGGGGCGAGAGGATTTGAACCTCCGACCACTTGCACCCCATGCAAGTACGCTACCAGGCTGCGCTACGCCCCGAGCCGCGCATTATAGCAGAGCGCGCGAGAGTGGTAAGCAATTTGGAATCTTTTTTGTGGGTAGTACGGATGGAAGGACGGCCCGGCTTCCCGCCCATCCGGCTCATGCATCGAGCAGGGCGATGATCTCGGAGATCTCCTCGCGCAGGCTGCCGGGCTTGAAATCGGAAGGATGCAAGGCGGCTTTTTCTTCCCCCAGGAGCGCCTGATTTTCCAGGCGGCTGCGTGCGCCGCTGATGGTGAAGCCCTCTTCATACAGCAACTGGCGGATGCGGCGGATCAGCAGCACTTCGTGGTGCTGGTAATAGCGGCGGTTGCCGCGCCGCTTGACGGGCTTCAACTGGGAGAATTCCTGCTCCCAGTAGCGTAGCACGTGCGGTTTGACGCCGCACAGCTCGCTCATTTCGCCTATGGTGAAGTAACGCTTTGCCGGGATGGGCGGCAGTTCCGCGTTACTCTTGTGGTTGTGGCTTTCCATGATAGGTCTTCTCTACCATGCTTTTGAGTTTCTGGCTGGGGTGAAAAGTCACCACACGCCGCGCAGTGATGGGTATCTCTTCCCCGGTCTTGGGATTGCGCCCGGGACGCTGGGGCTTGTCGCGCAACTGGAAATTGCCGAATCCCGACAATTTCACGGTTTCGCCGCGCTCCAATTGGGAACGAATCTCCTCGAAAAAAGCCTCTGCCATGTCCTTGGCCTCGCGCTTGTTGAGGCCCACTTTCTCAAATAACAGGTCGGCCAGTTCGGCCTTGGTCAATGTTGTCATACTGCTCCCCCTTACCTATGCACGCAACTGCGCCCCGGCACCCTGCAAAGCCCCAACCAGCCGCGCAATGCTCTTGTCAATTTCGCTTTCAGTCAAAGTCTTGTGAGTATCTTGCAATAACACGCGGAATGCAAGGCTTTTTTTGCCAGCCTCCACGCCTTTGCCGCGATACACGTCGAACAGTGCGACTTCCGCCACGGCGGGTGCACGCGCCCCGTACATGGCCTCGATCAGGGTCTGAACGGCGACCGCCTCCTCCACCAGCACCGCCAGGTCGCGCCGCACCGGCGGAAATTTAGACACTTCCGCAGCCTGCGGCACGCCGCTCGCCAACGACGCCGCGAGGTCCAGTTCGAACCACACCGCGGCCTGCGGCAATTCGTATTTTTGCTGCCATTGCGGGTGCAGTTCGCCTATCCAGCCGACCGCCCGGCCCTGGCACAGGATCTGCGCGGAACGGCCAGGATGGGAAGCGGGATGTGGCTTTGCCACGAAACTGAGTCCAACAGGAGCGAAAAGCGCATCAACGTCGCCCTTCAGGTCGAAAAAATCCACATCGCGCGCGGCCACGCCCCACTGCTCAGGCAGCGCCGGACCATAGGCCAGGCCAGCCAGCCGGTCGTGCTGCGTGTAACCACCCTCGGCCGCGGCAAAACAGCCGCCAATCTCGAACAGGCGCACACGCGGCTGGCGGCGCGCCAAGTTGGTGCGCAGGGCATCCAGCAGGCCGCCCAGCAGGCTGCTGCGCATCACGCTCATCTGGCTGGCGATGGGGTTCTGCAGCGCGACCGGCGTTTCGCTTCCGCACAGGTCGCGCTCCCATTCAGCTTCCACGAAGGAATAGGTGATGGCTTCCTGGTAGTCGCGGCGCACCATGGCCTGGCGCAGAACGGCCAGCGGGCGCTGCCCCTCGGCCTGAGGCAGCATCGACAGCATGCCCCGGGGCGGCAGCGCCGGGATGTTCTCATAGCCATGGACGCGGGCGATCTCCTCGATCAGGTCTTCCTCGATCGCAATGTCGAAACGGTAGCTCGGCGGAGTGACGGTATAAACGCCCTCGGTCTCCGTGCACTGCATGCCCAGGCGGTTCAGGATGCGGGCGATTTCGCCATCCGCGAAGCGTATGCCCAGCACGCGCTCCACGCGCGCCGCGCGCAGCGTAACCGGATGGCGTGACGGCAGGGCGGCCTGCACCTCGGTGACCGGGCAGGCTTCCCCGCCGCAAATGTCGAGGATCAACTGGGTGGCGCGATCCAGCGCCTTGATGATGGCCCCGAAATCCACGCCGCGCTCGTAGCGGTAGGAGGCGTCCGAGCTGAAGCCCAGCTGGCGCGCCTTGCCGGCGATGGCGTGCGGCGAGAAGAAGGCGCTTTCCAGGAAGATGTCCGTGCTGGCATCGTCCACGGCGCTGTCCGCGCCGCCCATGATGCCGGCCAGCGCCGCCGGGCCTTTTTCATCGGTGATCAGCAGCATGGATTCGTCCAGCTCGATGGTCTGCTCATTGAGCAGCTTCATGCGCTCGCCCTTGCGCGCATGGCGCACCTCGATCCCGCCGTGCAGTTTTGCGAGGTCGAAGGCATGCAGCGGCTGACCCAGTTCGAGCAGGACGTAGTTGGTGACATCCACCAGCGCGCTGATGCTGCGCAGGCCGCAGCGCTCCAGGCGCTGCACCATCAGGGCCGGTGTGGGCGCCTTGGCGTTCACGCCGGTGATCACGCGCCCGGCATAGCGCGGGCAGGCAGCGGGCGCGCTCACCTTGACCGCGCGCGCCGCACTCCCGGTCTGTTCGAAGGCGGGTGCAGGGAGCGACTCCAGCTTCGCGCCCGTAAGCGCGGCCACTTCGCGCGCAATGCCGTTGAGCGACAGGCAATCGCTGCGGTTGGGGGTGAGCTTGAGGGTGATCAGGCGGTCGTCGAGATCCAGGTAACGGCGGATGTCCTGGCCCACTGGCGCGTCCACGGGCAGTTCCAGCAGGCCGCTGGCATCTTCCGCCAGGCCGAGCTCCCTGGCCGAGCACATCATGCCGAAGGAAGCAACGCCGCGCACCTTGGCCTGTTTGATCTCGAACGGCTTATCCTGTCCCGGCGCCGGCGGCAGTTGCGCGCCCACCAGGGCGCAGGGCGCTTTCATGCCGACACTGACGTTGGGCGCGCCGCACACGATGGACAGCGGCTGCCCCTGCCCCACGTCCACCGTGAGCAGATTGAGGCGGTCAGCGTCCGGGTGTTTTTCCTTGGTGAGCACATGCCCGACGACCACGCCGCTGAAGGCGGGCGCGACCATATCCATCTCCTCCACCTCCAGCCCTGCCATGGTCAGCAGGTGCGAGAGCTCCTCGCTGGAGAGCGGCGGATTGACGAAGGTACGCAGCCAGGATTCAGAGAATTGCATGATCAGTTGAATTGGTTGAGGAGCAAATATGCCGTTTTAGTTCCGGCGTGACGCGGCTGCGCCGCATAAGCCTCCACTGAAGCGATCTTCAATGTCTTCATCATCACGAAAACTGCTTCAGGAATTGAAGATCGTTTTCAAAGAACAGCCTGAGGTCGTTCACGCCATAGCGCAGCATGGCGAGGCGCTCCACGCCCATGCCGAAGGCGAAGCCGGTGTACTTCTCGCTGTCGATGCCGACGGCCTTCAGCACGTTGGGATGCACCATGCCGCAGCCGCCCACCTCGAGCCAGCGCGCGCCCCAGCTCATGTCGATCTCGGCGGAAGGCTCGGTAAACGGGAAGAACGAGGGGCGGAAGCGCACCTTCAGCTGATCGGACTCGAAATAGTGCTGCAGAAAATCGGCCACCACACCCTTGAGGTCGGCAAAACTCACCTTCTCGCCCACCCACAGGCCTTCCACCTGGTGGAACATGGGCGAATGGGTGGCGTCCGAATCCACGCGGTATACCCGGCCAGGCGCAATGACGCGCACGTCCGGCATGGCCGGCAGGTGCTTGTGCTTCTCCACATGGGCCTGCATGTAGCGGACCTGGATCGGCGAGGTGTGGGTGCGCAGCACATGCTGACCATCGACATAGAAGGTGTCGTGCATGGCGCGCGCCGGATGGTCTTCCGGCATGTTGAGCGCGCTGAAATTGTAGAAATCGTTCTCGATCTCCGGCCCTTCGGCCACGGCAAAGCCGATGGAGTGGAACAGGGTTTCCATGCGCTCCAGTGCACGCGTCACCGGGTGCAGGCCGCCGCTCGCAGCACCGCGGCCCGGCAGCGTGACGTCCAGCGCCTCGGCCGCCAGGCGCGCATTGAGCGCCTGCTGCTGCAAGGCATCGCGCCGCGCCTGCAGTGCGGCCTCGATCTGCTGCTTCACTTCATTGATGCGCGCGCCGGCCTTGGGCCGTTCCTCTGCCGAAAGCTTGCCCAGCCCCTTGAGCAGGGCGGTGAGGCTGCCCTCCTTGCCGAGGTAGCGCGCCTTGGCGTTTTCCAGCGCCGCGGGCTCATCGGTCGCGGCGAAGGTTTTCAGCGCGTCATCGAGTATTTGTTGGAGTTCTTGCATGGTTGCTTTCAAACAAAAAAGGAGGCTGTCGCCTCCTTTTTTGCGTCACGCCAGTGTTACGCGCCGAGACCGGCTTTTGCCTGTCCAACGATCTGCGCAAAGGCAGCCTTGTCGAACACGGCCAAGTCGGCCAGCACCTTGCGATCGATCTCGATCGCGGCCTTCTTCAGGCCGTTCATGAAGGCGCTGTAGGTGATTCCCTGCTCGCGCGCAGCAGCGTTGATACGCGCGATCCACAGGGTGCGGAACTGGCGCTTGCGCTGACGGCGGTCGCGGTAGGCATACTGCCCGGCCTTCATCACCGCTTCCTTGGCGATGCGGTATACGTTCTTGCGGCGGCCGCGGTAACCCTTGGCCTGTTCCAGTACTTTCTTGTGGCGCGCGCGCGCCGTTACACCACGTTTGACTCTTGGCATTTTCTACTCCTTAGGCGTAAGGCATCATGGCGCGCACGGACGCCGTGTTGGTTGCGTGGACTTCGGCTGTGCCGCGCAACTGACGCTTGTTCTTGGTCGTTTTCTTGGTGAGGATGTGGCGCTTGAACGCTTGCGAGCGCTTGACGCTGCCACTGCCGCGCACCTTGAAGCGCTTGGCGGCGCCGCTCTTGGTCTTCATCTTGGGCATGACTGCTCCTTTACATTTATTGGATGACGCCGGGTGTTTCCTGACAGGAACGCTTGCTGACCCGCTCGCCACTTATCTGGGGCTGGTACTGCACGCCACGCCGGCCGCCCCTGGGCCGCCGCGACGGTAAAACGCTATTTCTTCTTCGGCGCCAGCACCATCACCATCTGGCGGCCTTCCATCTTCGGGAACTGCTCGACAACCCCATATTCCTCCAGGTCACCCTTGATGCGCTCGATCAGGCGCATGCCGATTTCCTGGTGGGCCATCTCGCGTCCCCGGAAGCGCAGGGTGATCTTGGTCTTGTCGCCCTCGCCCAGGAACTTGATCAGGTTGCGCAGCTTGATGTTGTAGTCGCCTTCGTCCGTACCCGGACGGAATTTGATCTCCTTGATCTGCACCTGCTTCTGCTTGAGCTTGGCTTCGTGCTGGCGCTTGCTCTCGGCATACTTGAACTTGCCGAAATCCATCACTCGGCAAACCGGAGGCTCCGCCAGGGGGGCGATTTCCACCAGGTCCAGTTCCGCATCTTCGGCCATGCGCAACGCTTCCGCAATTGCGACCACGCCCACCTGTTCACCATCCGCGCCAATGAGCCGCACCTGCGGTGCCGTTATTTGCTCATTGGTGCGTTGCGATTTTTCCTGTGCTATTTGTATTCTCCAAAAAATTAAGCCGCGCCACCCGGATGCATTTCGGCCAGCAAGCGCGCTATCAGCGCCTGCACCGGCATCTGGCCCAAGTCTTCACCTTTACGGGAACGTACGGCAACGAGGCCTGCAGCCATCTCCTTATCGCCGGTTATCAGTTGATACGGCAGTTTCTGCAGGCTATGTTCGCGTATTTTATAGGTAATTTTCTCATTACGCAAATCCGTTTGCACGCGGAAGCCGGCGCCCTGCAATTGGCCCGCCACCTGCGCCGCATAGCCTTCCTGCGCCTGGGAAATATTCATCACCACCATCTGCACCGGGGCCAGCCACAGCGGGAAGGCGCCGGCGTAGTGCTCGATCAGGATGCCAATGAAGCGCTCCATGGAGCCGACGATGGCGCGATGCAGCATCACCGGGGGTTTGCGGCTGTTGTCCTCGTCCACGTACTCCGCGCCCAAGCGCACCGGCAGGTTGAAGTCGAGCTGGATGGTGCCGCATTGCCACAACCGGCCCAGCGAATCCTTGAGGGTGAACTCGATCTTGGGGCCGTAAAATGCGCCCTCGCCCGGCTGCAGGTCGAATTCCAGCCCGTTCTGCCTGAGCGCAGCCGCCAGGGCGGTCTCGGCCTTGTCCCAGGTCTCGTCGGTGCCGACGCGCTTCTCCGGCCGGGTGGAAAGCTTCACCAGCACGTCGTTGAAATCGAAATCGGCATAGACGGCCTGCAGCATCTTGATGAAGCTGGCCACTTCGCCCTCGATCTGCGCTTCGGTGCAGAAGATGTGGGCGTCGTCCTGGGTGAAGCCGCGCACCCGCATCAGGCCGTGCAGCGCCCCGGAAGGTTCGTTGCGGTGGCAGGAGCCGAATTCCGCCAGGCGCAGCGGCAGATCGCGGTAGCTATGCAGGCCGTGGTTGAAAATCTGCACATGGCCCGGGCAGTTCATCGGCTTGACCGCGTAGTCGCGGTTTTCCGAGGCCGTGGTAAACATGTTCTCGTGGTAGTTCTCCCAGTGGCCGGATTTCTCCCACAGCACCCGGTCCATCATGGTCGGCGTGCGCACCTCCTGGTAGCCGTGCTCGATGAACTTGCGGCGCATGTACTGCTCCACCTCCTGCCACAGCGTCCAGCCGTTGGGGTGCCAGAACACCATGCCCGGCGCCTCGTCCTGCATGTGAAACAGATCGAGTTGCTTGGCGAGGCGGCGATGGTCGCGCTTTTCCGCCTCCTCCAGCATGTGGAGATAGGCGTCGAGATCTTCCTTTTTCGCCCACGCAGTGCCGTAGATGCGCTGCAGCATCTCGTTCTTCGAATCCCCCCGCCAGTAGGCGCCGGCCACCTTCATCAGCTTGAACGCCTTGAGCTTGCCGGTGGAGGGCACGTGCGGGCCGCGGCACAGGTCGGTGAATTCGCCCTCGCTGTAAAGCGAAACGTCCTGATCCGCCGGAATGGACTCGATGATCTCCGCCTTGTAATGCTCGCCGATGCGCTTGAAATACGCCACGGCCTCGTCGCGCGGCAACACGCGGCGCGTCACCGGCAGGTCGAGCTTGGCCAGTTCCGCCATGCGCTTTTCGATTGCCGCGAGATCCTCAGGCGTAAAGGGGCGCGCAAAGGAAAAGTCGTAATAGAAGCCGTTTTCGATGACCGGGCCTATGGTCACCTGCGCCTCGGGAAACAGTTCCTTCACCGCATAGGCCAGCAGGTGGGCCGTGGAATGGCGAATCAGCTCCAGCCCTTCGGCATCCTTGTCGGTGACGATGGCGAGGCCGGCGTCACCCTCGATCAGGTGCGACGCGTCGACCAGCTTGCCGTCCACCTTGCCTGCCAGGGTCGCGCGCGCCAGCCCGGCGCCGATGTTGGCGGCCACTTCCGCCACCGTGACGGGCTGGGGGAAACTGCGTTGCGATCCATCCGGCAGGGTGATGACGGGCATAAACGATCTCTGCAAAGAATGTGGTTAAAGCAAAACAAAAATGCGGCCCGGGCCGCAAGTGAAGGCGTTGGATTATACCGGGTGCGGCAATGGCGGTCAAAGATTCGGCCCCCCGTCCCGGCGGCCAAACGCCTTACTCCGCGAGGCCGCGCCAGGCCAGTCCGTGGTCCTGCGTGGCGACGGCGATCCATTCCGGCGCGCAGCCCAGCGCACCGCTGAGCGCCGCCACCGCCAGTTCCGGCGTGTTGTTCTTCTGGCTCAGGTGCGCCGCCACCAGGTGCCGCAGGCGGCTGGTATCCAGTCGCGCCAGCAGCGCAGCCGCCTCGACGTTGTTCAGGTGACCGTGCCGTCCGCCCACCCGCTGCTTGAGAAAATAGGGATAGTCGCCGTTAGCCAGCATTTCGGTGTCGTGATTGCATTCCAGCACCAGCGCATCGCAACCGCCCAGCACGGCCTCGATGTGCGGCGTGGCGCAACCGGCATCGGTCAGCACGCCCAGTTTGTGTGCGCCGTCGCTGAACACATACTGCACCGGCTCGGCCGCGTCGTGCGGCACGATATAGGGGCGCACCTCGACATCGCCGACGGCAAACGGTTCATGCGGACTGATCTCGGTGACTTTGCCGAGGCCGGCCAGCGGCTTACGGTGCTCGCGCAGCGTGCCGTGGGTGAGCCAGACCGGAAGATCATACTGCCGCGCCACGCGCGCAACACCGCTGATGTGGTCGCTGTGTTCGTGGGTGACGACGATGCCACCCAGCTGTTCGGGCTCCAGCCCCAGCCGGCGCAGGCGCATGGCGGTTTCGGCAACGGAAAAGCCGCAATCCATCAGCAGCGCCGTGACGCCTGCCTGCACCACGAGCGCATTGCCCTCGCTGCCGCTGCCCAACATGGCGAAGCGCATGAGAGGCGCTCTCTCGGTCAGTCCGCTGAAATCCGGGCGGCGCAGGGCTTACTGCTGGCCCAGCGCCTTGTATATCGCATCGATGGTCTTGCTGTTTGCATCGCTGGACGGACCTTTGCCGCCCGCAATGAAAATCTCGCAACTCGGCGCAGAACCGGGAACGCTGCCCCGGACGTGCAACTGGCCGCCGCCCTTCAGGTAATAAAGGCCCTTGCTGCGATCCTTGTCTTCCGGGGTAATGTTGGCTGCATCGAGCGCCTGGCTGACGCGCAGCCAGCAACGGTCGAACGGCTCGGCAAGCATGATGCTGTTGCCGCCGCCCGGCTTGGCCTGCAGCGCGGGATGGGGAACCGCCGCCACCACGGGCGCGGTCGCAGGTGCGGCCGCTTCGGCCGTAGTCGGGCAACCGCAGGTCTGCCCCCCCAGCGCGCCGCTCTTGGCATATTCCGAATAGGTCGCGGAGCTCACAGCACCGCTCGGCACGGCGTACCTGCCATCATTCTTGGGCATCACCAGGTCCGGCGGCATGTCCAGCGGACGGCCCTTCCCCGCACCCGCCACGTATTCGTCGCGCGGCTTGTCGCTGCTGCATCCCGCCAGCATCGCGGCCGCCACCATGCACATCAAAATCGTCGTCTTCATGTTCATCCTGTCACTCATTCGTCTAACCAGGCCGTCAAATGATGCCTGCCTGGCGCATCGCATTCTCGACCGCGGGCTGCGCCGCCGCCGCAAGCGGCGTCAGCGGCAGCCGCAGCGCATTCTTCATCTTGCCCATGCGCGCCACCGCCCACTTCACCGGGATGGGATTCGCCTCAACGAACAGATTGCGATGCAGGCCGAGCAGGCGGTCATTGATCTCGCGCGCCTTCGCCACCTCGCCGGCCAGCGCGGCGGCGCACATTTCGTGCATCAGCTTCGGCGCCACGTTTGCGGTCACCGAGATCGTGCCCGCCGCGCCCATCAGTATCAGCGCCAGGGTGGAGGCATCGTCGCCGCTGTAAATGGCGAAGTCTTTCGGAGCCCGCTGGATCAGGTCGCAACCGCGCTCGATCCCGCCGGTCGCATCCTTGATGCCCACGATATTGGGGATCTGCGCCAGGCGCAGCACGGTGTCGTTGCTCATGTCCGCCACGGTGCGGCCGGGGACGTTGTAGAGTATCTGGGGGATGTCGACCGCCTCGGCGATGGCCTTGAAATGCTGGTACAGGCCCTCCTGGGTCGGCTTGTTGTAGTACGGCACCACGCTCAGGCTGGCATCCGCGCCCACCTTCTTCGCCTGCTTCGACAGCTCGATGGCCTCGCGCGTGGAATTCGCGCCGGTGCCGGCGATGATGGGCATGCGCCCGGCGGCATGCTTCACCGCCTCCTCGATCAGCGCGACGTGCTCATCCACGTCCACGGTCGGGGATTCGCCGGTGGTGCCCACCACCACGATGCCGTCCGTGCCCTGTTCGATATGGAAATCGATCAGCGCGCGGAACGCAGCCATGTCCAGGCTGCCGTCCTCCAGCATCGGGGTAACGATTGCAACGATACTGCCCTTGATCATGATGCCCTGCCAACAATACGCGAAGTAATCATTTTACCCCAATCGCACCGCCTTACGCGACCAAACCCGCATGGCCGGCCGCCGCCTGCTAGAATCCGGCCACGACCCGCCCGAGGGAGGACACCATGGACGCAAAAACCGCCGTCATCACCGGAGCTTCCAGCGGCATCGGCCTGGAACTGGCCCGTTTGTGCGCCGCCGACGGCTACGACCTCGTGCTGACCGCTCGCCGCACCGAACTGCTGCGCGCGCTGGCCGACGAACTCACCCTTGCCTGCAATGTCACCGTCCACATTCTGCCCATGGATCTCGCCCGGCCGGACGCCCCTGCGGCCCTGTGGCGGGCGGTCACCGGCCTCGCCCCCACGGTCGACATCCTCATCAACAACGCGGGCTTCGGCGACGCCAGCGCCTTCGCCGACGAGCCGGTCGAACGCATAGACGGCATGCTCCAGCTCAACATCGCCGCGCTCACCGCCCTCACCCGCCTCGCGCTGCCCGGCATGCTGGCCCGCGGGCGCGGGCGCATCCTCAACGTCGCCTCGCTCGCCGGGATGACGCCGGGCGGGCCGGGCATGGCGGTATATTTCGCCTCCAAGAGCTACGTCCTCTCCTTTTCGCGCGCCATCCGCCGCGAACTGCGAGGCAGCGGGGTGAGCGTCACCGCATTGTGCCCGGGCCCCACCGCGACCGGCTTCGAGGCTGCCGCCCATGCCCAGGACACCCTGCTCTTCCACTGGACCCGGCCGATGGCGGCTGCGGACGTGGCGCGCGCCGGCTATCTTGGCCTGCACCGCGGCGCAGCGGTGGTCCTGCCGGGCTGGATGAACAAACTCACGGCGCTCACCGCGCGGCTTTCCCCGGCTGCCGGCGTGATCGAGGTCAACCGCCTTCTGCTGCAACGACGCCGATAGACTGCTGCCTGGGCGCGCTCAATGGCGGATCAGGGCGAGCGAGAGGCCGGGCCAATAGGTGATGATGAGCACCGCCGTCGCCAGGATGGCGACGAAGGGCAGCACCGCGCGGAAGATCTCCAGCATGGGCCGGTCGAAGCGGTACATGGCGATGAACAGATTCATGCCCATGGGCGGCATGAGGTAGGCGATTTCCATGTTGGCAAGGAAGATGATGCCCAGGTGCACCGGGTTGATGTCGTAACCCACCGCAATCGGCAGGATCAGCGGCACCATGATGACCAGCGCGGAGAAGATGTCCAGCATCATCCCCAGCGCCAGCAGGAACAGGTTCAGCAGCAGCAGAAAGCCCAGCGCGCTGTGCACATGGCTGCGGATGTAGCCCAGCAGCCGGCTGGGAATTTCCGCATCCAGCAGATAGTTGGTGGAAGCGAGCGACATGCCGAGCACGATCAGGATGGCGCCCACCAGCACCATGGACTCGCGCATCAGCTTGGGCAGCGCGGTGAATCTGATCTCGCGGTGGATCAGCACCTCGACGATGAACACATAGATCGCCGTCACCGCCGCCGCCTCGGACACCGCAAAGAAGCCGCTGTAAATGCCGCCCAGCACCACAAAGGGCAGCGGCAGCTCCCAAGCCGCCGCGCGCAGCGCCCCCAGCGCCTCGCGCATGCTGAAAGGCGTGCGCGCCTGCACCACGCCGCGCCGCTGCCACAGGCCATACACCGCCAGCATCACCACGATCAGCACCCCGGGGAGGATGCCCGCCAGGAACAGGTCGGAGATCGACACCGCACGGCCCACATTGAGCTGCTGCGCCACCACCCCGTAGAGGATGAGCGGCAGCGAGGGCGCGAACAGCAGCCCGATGCTGCCCGAGGTCGTCACCAGGCCGAGACTGTAGCGCTCGGGATAGCCCGCCTGTTTCAGCGCCGGATAGAGCAGCCCGCCCAGCGCCACGATGGTCACGCCAGAGGCCCCGGTAAAGGCGGTGAACATGGCGCAGATCGCCAGCGACACCGCTGCCAGTCCGCCCGGCATCCAGCCGAAGAACACATTGGTGATGCGCACCAGGCGTTGCGGCGCGCCGGACTCCGCCAGCAGGTAACCGGCGAAGGTGAAGAGCGGAATGGCGAGCAGCACCGGCATTTCCGCCAGGCTGTATATCTCCAGCGGCACCACCGTCAGGTTGGTGCCCTCCAGCCAGAAATTGAGCAGCACGGCCGCACCGATCACGGCGAACAGCGGCGCGCCCAGCAGCGCCAGCAGGATGAGCACGATCCCCACGACGATCAGCATGCGCCGCCCCTCATTCCAGCCCCTCCATCCCCAGCGCCTGGCGCGCGTGGTGGTACAGGCGCAGCAGATAGCGCAGACCGATCAGGACGAAGGCCATGGGCAGGATGATGGCCGCTACCCACACCGGAAGCCGGCCGAACGCCATTTCGCCAGAGACGTGCGAGGCCAGCACGTAGCGCACCGATTCCCACGCCAGCATCGCGCACACGCCCACGGTGAACAGGTCGGTGAGCGCGTTGACCAGCGGCTTGGCGCGGCCCGGCAGCCAGCGCGCGACGGCGTCCACATGGATATGCTTGCCCTCGCGGCTTGCCGCCACTGCACCCAGGAAGGCCACCCACAGCACCAGCAGGCGCAGCAGATCGTCCGCCCCGTCTATGCTGGTATGGGCGAAATTGCGCAGCAGGATCTGGGTGGCCGCGAGCAGCACCATCAACGCCAGCATGAAGATGAGCAGGACGTTTTCCGTCCAGGTGATGATGTTGATCAGGCGCGCAATGGCGGGCGGCAGGTGACGCGGCGTCATAAGCGAACGGTCGTATGTGTACGGTCGGCGCGTGCGCTCACTGGCCCGGGTGGCTGCGGCGGTAGTCCTTCAGGTAGCCGCGCAGTTCCTTCACCAGCGCGGCCGACACCACCCCCTCGCGGGCCAGCTTGTTGATGGTCTGGTCGGCGGCAGTGCGCAGCTTGGCGACCTCCGCAGGCGGCAGCTCGATGAACACGATGCCCTGCTTGCGCAGCGCCTCATGCGCGGCCTGGTCATCGACGCGCGCCTTTTTGTTCATGTCGGCATACACCCGCTCCATCACCTCGCGCACCACGGCCTGGTCGGCCGGCGCCAGCGAGGCAAAGAACTTCTTGTCCACCGCCAGCGCGCCGAAGACATACACGGTAGGCACATCCACCAGGTATTTGACGCGGGTGTGCCATTGCATGGCGATCGCACCCTCTGCCGGCGCGCCTACGGTGGTAATCAGCCCGGTTTGCAGGCCGGTGAGCACATCGGTGAGCGGCAGCGGCACCGATGCCGCGCCCAGCGTATCGAACATCGCGCGCGAGATTTCGTCGCCTTCCGGCACCCATATCTTCTGCGATTTCAGGTCGGCGATGCTGCGGATCGGCGAACTCGACATCAGGTAGGCAAAGCCGCCATCCGTGAAGCCGAAGGTCACGAAGCCCGCCGCATCCAGCCCCTGCGCCAACTCCTTGTCCATGTGGGCGCGCACGTAATCCAGTTCGCCATAGGAGCGGAACAGCATGGGCAGGCTGTAGAGGTGCGCGCTGGGGTAGATGTCCGCCAGCGCCCCGCCGGTGAGCGCCCCGCCCTGCAACTGGCCGGCGCGTATCTTGCGCAGCACCACGCGGTCGCTGCCCATCACGCCGCCGGCATAGAAGCGCACTTTCACCCGTCCATCGGTGCGCTGCGCGATCTCGTCCGCGCCCTTGTGCAGCTCGTTCATCCACTCCGAGCCGTCGGGCGCCAGGGTGGCGATCTTCATGAGCGCGGCCTGCGCAGGCGCCAGCGGCGCAGCGAGCAGCGCGATGAGCATGATCGAAGTCAGTAAACGCATTTTTTGTCCCTCTCGGGCCGTACGGCCGCTATATTGTTGTTGATTCAGAAATAGGAATCGGCGCTCGCCAGCAGCTCGCGCGCCTGGCGCTGCGCCAGCACATTGCGCAGGGTCATGCCGGGCACGTCGGGATCGGCGGCCAGCACCTCCTTCAGCAGCTTGTCGTGCAGCTCGCGGTTGTAGGTGATGCGCGCATAGTGCTGCGCATATTCCACCTTCACCATCAGGTCGCGTCCGCCGGAAAGCGCCAGCGCCCGCTCGAAATGGGCGCGCCCCTCTTCCGGCTTGCCGCCCAGCGCGGGCGGCAGCAGCGTGTCGATGACCCCCAGGTACAGATGGGCCTCGCCGTGGTTATAGGTTTCGTCCACCGCCACCACATGGGCCATCACCGCCTTCACCTTGGGCAGCGCGGCCAGCGCATTCCAGTCGCTGCTGTTGGCCTGTATCCAGCCGGCCCATGCCGCGCCGCCGTCGAACAGCACCGGCAAATCCGCCGCCTTGAGCCCGCCGATGGCGCGCACGAAATCGCCGTAGGACAGCGCCCACACCCCGCACAAGCGTGCCTCATGCACGCACAGCGCGCGGTCTGCATAATCGCGCGCCTTGAGGGTCAGCCGCTTGATACGCGCCGGGTCCTTGACGAAGGCGCCGGCATAAGCGCCATACAGCTCGCTGCCGGTGAGCAGCGCGTGCTCGTTTTTCGGGTCGCCCTCTATCGTGCCGTCCACCATCAGCAGGTAGGAAGGCATGCCCGCGGCTACCGTATCGGGATCGTTCTCGTTGGCGATTGCCGTGGAAATGTTACCGGCCAGCCGGTTGCTGGCGGAAGTCGCCAGGCTGGCGCAGCCGCCCAGCGCCAGCAGCGCCAGAAGCACCGCAGGCAGGCGAAAAATGCATAACACACTAAAACGGGACATGGTTTATTCGGTTAATTTTTCGCAAGCTAAACCATTTCCAGGACACGCGCAACCGCAGGTGTGTCATCCACCACACGCGGCGAGCTTGCGCCCGGTGACGATGCGGGCAACCGGGCGCGCACTGCGCTATTGCTGCTTCAGTTTCGCAAAAGCGGCAGCCATCGCCCCTTGCGACTCCGGCTGCCCGGACTTGCGTTGCGATCCCTGGCGGTTCGATTCATGGCGCTTATGCTGGGCGCTACGCTTCGCGTCCAGAGCCTTGTCGCCTGCGCTGGCGCGGGGTGCGCTGGTGCGCGCGCCATCGGCGGCGGAATCGGTGAGGCGCATGGTCAGCGAAATGCGCTTGCGCTTCTCGTCCACCTCCAGCACCTTCACCTTCACCACCTGCCCCGCCTTCACCACGGTGTGCGGGTCCTTCACGAACTTATCCGCCAGCGCGGAGATGTGCACCAGGCCATCCTGGTGCACGCCGATGTCCACAAAGGCGCCGAAGGCCGCGACGTTGGTCACCACGCCTTCCAGGATCATGTCGGGTTTGAGGTCGCGAATTTCCTCCACGCCCTCCTTGAAGGTCGCCGTGGTGAATTCCGGGCGCGGGTCGCGGCCCGGCTTGTCCAGTTCCTTAAGGATGTCGGTGACGGTGGGCACGCCGAATTTCTCGTCCGCATACTTCGCCGGCGTCAGCTTCTTCAGCAGCGCGGAATCGCCGATGACCTCCTTCACGCTCTTCTGGATGTCGGCCAGGATCTTCTCCACCACGGGGTAGGATTCCGGGTGCACCCCCGAGGCGTCCAGCGGATTTTCGCCGTTCATGATGCGCAAGAAACCCGCCGCCTGCTCGAAGGTCTTGTCGCCCAGGCGCGGCACATTCTTCAGCGCATCGCGCGAGGGGAACATGCCATGCGCATCGCGGTAGCTCACGATGGCTTGCGCGACACTAGAAGTCAGCCCGGACACGCGCGCCAGCAGGGGCGCGGAAGCGGTATTCACGTCCACGCCCACCGCGTTCACGCAGTCTTCCACCACCGCGTCGAGCTGGCGCGCAAGCTGCACCTGGCTCACGTCGTGCTGGTACTGGCCCACGCCTATCGACTTGGGATCGATCTTCACCAGCTCGGCCAGCGGGTCTTGCAGGCGGCGCGCGATGGAAACCGCGCCGCGCAGGCTCACATCCATGTCCGGCAATTCGCGCGAGGCGTATTCCGAGGCGGAATACACCGAGGCGCCCGCCTCCGACACCACGATCTTGGTGAGCTTGAGGTCGGCCCGGGCCTTGATCAGGTCCTGCGCCAATTTATCCGTCTCGCGCGAGCCGGTGCCGTTGCCGATGGAAATGAGCGCGACGTTGTGCTTCTCCGCCAGCCCGGCCAGCGTGGCGAGCGACTTGCCCCATTCGTTCTTGGGCTCGTGCGGATAGATCACCGCCGTATCCACCACCTTGCCCGTGGCATCCACCACGGCCACCTTCACCCCGGTGCGCAGGCCGGGGTCCAGCCCCATGGTGGCGCGCGGCCCGGCGGGTGCGGCGAGCAGCAGGTCTTTCAGGTTGCGGGCGAAGACCTTGATCGCCTCCGCCTCGGCGCGCTCGCGCAAGGCGCCCATCAGCTCGGAATCCAGGTGCAAGAAGCTCTTCACGCGCCAGGTCCAGCGCACCACCTCGTTCAGCCACTTATCCGCCGGGCGGCCCTGGTTAGTGACACCGAAACGCTTGGCGATGCGGCCCTCGCAGGGATTGAGCGGCGCATCCCACTTGGGCTTTTCCGCTTCGCTATCCAGGCGCAGGGTGACGGTGAGCATCTCCTCGCGGCGGCCGCGCAGCATGGCCAGCGCCCGGTGCGAGGGGATGGCCGAGAGCGGCTCGTCGTAATTGAAATAGTCGGCGTATTTCGCGGCGGCCTCCTCCTTGCCCTCCGCCACCTTCGTTTCCACCACGCCATGCTCCTGCACATAGCTGCGCAGCTCCTGCAGCAGCTCGGCATCCTCGGCGAACTTGTCCATCAGGATGTGGCGCGCGCCTTCCAGCGCGGCCTTGGTATCGGCCACGCCGGGGTTGTCGCCATTCTCCGTGGTGAAGGCGGGCTTGAGGTATTTCGCCGCCTCCTCTTCCGGGTTCAGCATGGGATTGGCCAGCAGATCGGTGGCCAGCGGCTCCAGCCCCGCCTCGATGGCGATCTGCGCCTTGGTGCGGCGCTTGGGCTTGTAAGGCAGGTAAAGGTCTTCGAGGCGCGTCTTGTCCTCCGCCGTGCTCACCGCCTGCAAAAGCTCCGGCGTCATTTTTCCTTGTTCCGTGATGGAAGCGATGATCGCCGCACGCCGCTCCTCCAGCTCGCGCAGATAGCGCAGGCGCTCCTCCAGCATGCGCAACTGCGTGTCGTCCAGGCCGCCCGTCACCTCCTTGCGGTAACGCGCGATGAAGGGCACGGTCGCCCCCTCGTCCAATAGGGCGATGGCAGCGGCGACCTGGCGGGGATTGGCGGAAATCTCGGTGGCAATGCGGTGTTCGATGGAAGGAAGCATGTGAGTCTGTTTCTGTTATATTGATGCTAATGCACTGAAAGAGTTATGCGTTTTGATTAAACCGGAACAACAGCGCGGGAATGGGACGTGCTGAAACGGAGAACAAGGGGTGCATTATGCCTTGGGGACGAAGAATTTTGAAGTTGACGAAGCCAGATCGCGCCGATCTTTCAACCGCACACCAGCACAGATCTCACGAACCGCCCGTAACCCAACGTTGAACGAAAACGAGGCTTGAAATGAATACTGGCAGTTCGCGCGCGGACAACGCAATTCGTTCCTTTTTTCGCCAGCTCAGGGGGCTGAATGAACGCAGGAGGGAGAACACGCCGCCCGACGAGGGGGCGCCGTATAATGATTTGGCGCCGGTAGATAATGCTGACGAAGACAACAAGTACTGCGAAGCCCTGAAATGGGCACTGGGAAATGAAAAGATAAAGAACATTGCGATTACCGGGCCCTTTGGATCCGGGAAAAGCAGTGTGCTGAGAACATTCGAAGGAAAGCACAAGAAATATAAATACCTGAACATTTCATTAGGAACGTTCAAGGATGACTTGGAGAGAGACAATTCTGACGAAGATCGGAACTCGTTAATTGAGAAAAGCATTCTTCAGCAAATTTTCTATCGCGTCCAAGGCGACGCAATCCCGTACTCGAGGCTCGCCCGAATCAGCAATGACAACTTCTTTAGCTATCTGCCCTCTTCCGTCGCGATAGTTGTGTGGATCGGCGCATGCCTGTTTTTATATCTACATCGAACTGAACTCGATCTATCTCTTGCCCGCAGCATCACGGCGAAAACCATTCCTACGCAGGTACTAGGCCTAACATTTGCAATCGGTCTCGTTGCGTTCGTAAATAAGACACTCAGGATATTAAAGCACTCGAGGCTTAATGAGATCAGCATATCAACCGGAAAGCTCAAATTTGACGATACCTCCGGCACTTCAATATTGAATAGACACTTAGACGAAATCCTTTATTTCTTCGAGAAAACGAAATTCGACGTCGTTACCATAGAGGACCTAGATCGGTTTGATGAAGTTGACATATTTATCAAACTCCGGGAATTAAACACACTAATAAACAACTCAGACCAGGTTCGGCGCAAGATCGTTTTCATCTACGCGATCAGGGACGAGGTTTTCACCGACTCCACTCGCACGAAGTTCTTTGATTTCATTCTCCCTATCATCCCTGTAATTAACGCATCCAACTCAGGCGAAATACTTTTCCGAAAATTATCCTCGTTGACCAACTCCATCGACCGGCAATTCATCAGCGACATCACCCTTTACATTGACGACATGAGGATGCTGAAGAACATCTACAACGAGTTCAAAATTTACAGGGCCAAACTCGGAAAAATCGGCGACATTGACTTACCCTTGGACAAGCTACTTGGATTCATTGTTTACAAAAACAAGTACCCGGACGATTTCGCTATCCTGAACGTAGACAAAGGGATGGTCGCAGATACCTTCAATAATAAGCGGAAGATCATCGAGGAAATCGTATTAGAAAAAGAGGCTGAAAAGCAGAAACTAAGAGTAGATCTTGAGGCTGCGGAAAACGAAATTGCTCAGTCAATTAAGGAGTTGCGACTGTGCTACATAGGTGAACTTACCGCATTGAGACCGGGCGTCGCGTCTCTTCGCCTTGGGCATCAGCAGGTCGCCATTACCGGGCTCCTGCAAGACTCCGCCTTTAATGAATTCAAATCAAGCGCAGGGAGCTTTTCGCTCCTCAACAGCCAAGGCCTCCAAATTTCCCCTCCCATTTCATTTGCGGAAGTTGAGAAAGCCTTAGACTCCAGGCTCACGTACGACCAAAGAGAGCATCTTATTAACTCAAGAATGAGCGCTGTTGAAGGCGTCAAGAATAAAATTCAAAGGCTGACGCAAGAACTCCAAGACATGCACTCATGGAGCGTCAAAGAACTGCTGGAACAATCTACATCCGGAGCGGAAAGCGTATTCTCTGATAAGCGATACGCTGACAAGAAACTTCTACAGTACTTAATTCGATACGGGTATATAGATGAAATGTACCACTCTTTCATTTCATACTTTTACGAGGGGAACCTTACAAAGCAAGACATGGCCTTTATCCTAAGCGTCAAAAATCAGGAGCCACTTGATTTCTCATATCCATTATTTAATCGAGAAGAGGTAATCGGGAGGCTCGGCGGCGCGGATTTCTCCAAGAGGGCAAGCCTAAACTTTGACTTGCTCGAGACGCTTCTTGCGAATCGAATTCACGCCGTCGATTTGAAGTCGCTTCTAAACCAGGTAAGCACCGCGGCTGACGCGTTAGAGTTCATTGACGGTTTCTTGGCAAGAAAGAGAGCTAGCGGGCAAAGGCTCATCCAAGAATTGTGCGCGTCCTGGCCAAAGTTCTGGCAAAGCATTTCTCAAGATTCCGGATACCCAAAGGGGAAGCTTGACGAATATATGAAAATGATTATCACGTATGCGGAAATAGAAGATATATCCCGCATGAACGTCGACTCATCCCTAACCTTATCCATTTCAGAATGCGATGACTTTCTCGCATTAATGTCTGACGCAGAAGATGCAGACAAGATTAAGGACGCTCTGTCCGCGCTCGAAATCCGCCTCAATCGCATAAATTCGCCTGATACCAATCCTGACCTTTTTGCATTCGTGCTCCAAATGAGCATGTACCAGATTAACGCACAAACAATTGAAGCCATCATCCGGTACACCAACCCCGATGGGTATGACGCAAACGCTCTCAACAACTCAAACTACAGTGCAATTATCCAATCGAACTGCACTCCCCTGATTAGCCACATTGACGAGGCGGTGGACAACTACGTCCGCGATGTATTTCTCACCATCGAAACCAACACTCACGAATCCGAGGGTGCCATCGTCCGCCTACTAAACAATAAGCGACTAGATGACAATCTAAAGCAATCGATACTAGAAAAGGAGGTAACCCAGTTACGTGACCTCTCTAACGTAGAGGACTCAGATCTCTGGCACCACATTTTTTTCCTGTCGCGAGTGCAACCTACGTGGGAAAATGTACTAATTTACTTTGGCGAAGGGCCAACACTCGACGACTATGCTATAAGCTACTTGAATCGCAAGGATAACTACGCTGTACTATCAGCGATTCCGCTAAAGGATGAGCAGAACGACGAAGCCGTCGATATGCTGTCACGATCCATCATTGAGTGTGCACAGCTGACAGACGACGCTTACGGCTGCCTAGTCAAGGCGATCCAATTCAATTACGGTGACATCAACTTTCATGACCTTAGGGGCACACAGGTAACCCAGTTGATTAATAACCAGTTGATAGCGCTTACCAGAGATAACTTTCAAAGTCTCAAGTCAGGCTTCAACGATGAGTACCCGCGCTGGCTTGAGCTTAATATTGGCGATCTCATAGGGGATCTTAGTTCGTATGAACTAGACGCGCCCGCGCTAACCTATCTACTGGAATCACACTCGATATCCAACGTGGACAAGGCGACAATTGCAGCGGCCAACGCTGCCGTTTTTGAAAATAACGACGAGATCACCAAAATCGCCTATCAGGTGTTTTCCGAGGAGTCTGATAGGGTTCAACTGCATCCTGAACTCTTGCGCACCCTATTAAAGCAGGACGTAAAGCTAACAAAGAAGATCAAGCTGTTGACTACCCAACTGGATCACCTAGAGCACGAGGCCGCCATTTCCATTCTCACCCTCCTAGGAGATTACGCAACCCCACTATTAAGTAGCCAGCAAGTAGTTTGGGCGGATAGCGCCAGCAATAGAGCATTTGCCGAGAAGCTTGTCGCGAAGTCAATTGTTTCCTCGTATAAAGCTGAAATGGACAAACTTCGGCTATACCCTAAAAGATCCTGAAATAATCAACAATTAGGCTCAGACTCCACCTTTCCGCGACTACCGTCAGCCCTCCAATACTAAAGCGGCGGGTCAGTCCTCCCGCCCGACAGAGCAGGTCTACGCGACAACAAGAATTCAAAAGATGCGGTTCTTGCGGCATCGCATCCTGCATTGCCGCCTAACCGCATCTTGAACGCTAGTGCAGGAAGGGCTGGACGAAGGCGGCCAGTTCGCTGGCGGCGAATTCGCTGGTGTCGAGGTGGAGCCTGGCCCAGTTGTTGAGGAGCTGGCGTTCCTTGCTGTTTGGCGGGCGCGCGGTGCTGGCCGTGCCCGGGCAGCCGGGGGTGGCGAGGGTTAGGTGGATGTTTTCCTGGTCTATCTGGACGCTGGCGCACACGAAGCCGGCAGTGGCGCGCTTGCGGTTGACCTGTTCGGTTATCCATGAGGACGAGATGTCGTGGTCTACCTTGGCATCCCGGTCTATGGTGACTCTAATCATGACGGTGCTCCTTGTCGGTGTGTTGCCTCCCTGGTGAGTTGGTGTTTTTGCGTTGGCTCTTTTATATGCCTGATGCATGCCGGGCGCAATGGGGCTGTGGCGCGGGCGCGACGGCTCTCTTGATTCGTACCAGCCCGGATGGAGCGCAGCGAAATCCGGGTAGTTTGTGCGGCAACACCAGTCCCGGATTTCATTTCTTTTCATCCGGGCTGCCTGGCTGGGGCCCCTATCTCAACAGCTTGAAGGCGTGTGCCCAGTCGTTTCGCGTGAAGCCGGGGATGCACCAGAGCATGCACAGGGGCTCGATGGCGCGGGCGGCTTCGGCGCGGCCCATGTCTTCGGTTTCCCAGCCGAACTGATCGAGGATCTTGCCGACGGTCTTTTTGGCGGTTTCGTCGTTGCCGCAGATGAACATGGTGGGTTTGCCGCCCTTGAACTGCGGGTTGACCATGCTGGCGGCGCCGACGGAGTTGAATGCCTTGACGAAGCGGGCATCCGGGTAGGCGCGCTGGAGGCGCTCGAGCTGGGATTCTTCGAGGCTGGTGTAGAACTTGAGGACCCCGTTGATGGGCGGTTGCTCGGCGATGGGGTTGGTGACGTCGATGACTTTCTTGCCCTTGAGGTTTTCGGCGCCGGCGAGGGCGAGTGCGTCGAGGGCAGCGGTGCCCTTGACCGCGAGGACGATGAGTTCGCCGAATTTGGCGGCGTCGGCGAAGCTGCCGATATGGGCATCGGGGTGCTTGTCGCACCATTCTTCAAGGTGCTTGGCGGTGCGGGTGCCCATCCTGACTGCGTAGCCGTGACGGAGGAATCCATCCCCCAGCGTTTGCGCGACCGCGCCTGAGCCTATGATCCCGACATTCATGATGATCTCCTTTCTGGCCCGTGCAAGGCATTAAAGGGAAGGGATAATCATTCTACGCCTCGGGGCGGTTGAGGCAATACGGGGTATCGCGTAGGCCGGAATGGGCACTGCGGGGGGATGGGTGGAGCATAGCGCTCCCCCATCGCTTCCCGGGCTTGATCGGTAAGGCGCTTACTTCAGCCCGGCGATGAACTTCGCGAGCTTGGCGACGTCGGCATCGGAGAGCTGGCTGCCGCCGCGCGGGGGCATGACGCCGAAGTTCCAGCCGAAGCTGCCGCCCTTCTCGATGTGGGAGGTGATGGTGGCGACGGCATCGGGCTTGCCGCGGTATTTGGCCGCGACGTCTTTCCATGCAGGGCCAACCAGCTTCACGTCGACCCTGTGGCAGGTGAGGCAGTTGCCCTGGCGGGCGAGGGCCATCATGGGGTCTTCCTTGGCGGCGGGTGCAGCGGCGGGCGTGGCGGCGGGCGTGGCGGCGGAGGCGGCAGCGGGCGCAGAAGCGGCCGGTGCGGCGGCCGGCGCGGGGGCGGCTTGTTCCGTCTCTTTTTCGGGGGACTTCCCGCAGGCGGCAAGGCTCAGCAGGCTGGCGGCGGCGATCAGGGTGAGGATTCTGGTGGACATGGACATGGCTAACTCCTTGATAAATGTAATCTGTTGAACGAACGGCGGGAATTCTACTACCGGCTGGTCCCGTGCGCTATCCACCAGCTGGGCTACCCCCAATGGCGCTATCCCGCACCTGCGCAACTCCCTTGGGGTGCAATGCGCTATGCTTTGCACCTGCCTCGCTCTCTTTCTCCACTTTCAGGAGCGCGCCCCATGCAAGAGATGGCTGAATCACTCTACCTGAGCATTTTCATCGCGCGCGATGCGGGCGAGGCGTATGACTTCCTGTGCGTGCCGGAAAACTTTCCGAAGTGGGCATCGGGGCTGGGGAAGCTTTCGAAGTCCGGCGATGAATGGCTGACGGAGATGCCCGACGGGCCGATGAAGGTGCGCTTTTCGGAGCGGAATGCGTTGGGGGTGCTGGACCACTGGGTGACGCCTGCCTCGGGGACTGCGATCTATATTCCGCTGCGGGTGATCCGCAATGGCGATGGCTGCGAGCTGGTGTTGACGCTGTTTCGCCAGCCGGGGATGAGCGATGAGAAGTTTGCCGCCGACGGGGAATGGGTGATGCGCGATCTGATGGCCGCCAGGGCGCTGCTGGAAGGCAATGGCTGACGCGAGGGACCCGGCGGCTGGAACGGCGCGCCGCTTCGGCCTCGCTTCGATTGCCGGATATTTCCGCGAAGAGCGGAACATCCACCTGATATTCGCGGTGAGCCTGTGGCTGAAAGGCGTGCTGGCGCTTTCCGAGGTGCTGGGCGGCATTGCGGGTTTTTTCATCGCCAATCGGTTTCTCGTGGCGTTTGCGGCGTGGATCACCCGGGGTGAGCTTGCCGAGGATCCGCACGACATCATCGCCAACTTCGTTCTGCATGCGGCGCAGGGCCTGACCCTCGACGCGAGGTATTTCGCGGCTGCCTATCTCCTGGGGCACGGCGTCATCAAGCTGTGGCTGGTCGCGGGGCTGCTGCGCAGGCGGCTCTGGTACTACCCGGTGGCGATGGCGGTCTTCGGGCTTTTCATCGTCTACCAGCTCTATCGCTTGTCTTTCACGGGCTCCGTGTGGCTGGTGCTGCTGTCCATCGTCGACCTGGTCGTGATCGGCCTGACCTGGCACGAGTGGCGCTATTTGCGCCGCGCCGGAGCGCAATAGATTCGGCGCCGTGCCGGTGCTGCGATGCCCTGTGCGTGTGCGCTACCGCAGGCGTTCCGCCTCGAGGCACTCGTGCACGGCCGGGCGGGCCGCGACGCGCCCCATGTAGTCCGGGAGGCCAGGCCATTGCGCGAGGTCGATGTGCGCGCCCTTGGACCAGCGCAGGATGGTGAAGAGGTAGGCATCGGCGACGGTGAAGGTGTCGCCCATGAGGTAGGCCTTGCCTTCGAGTTGCTTCGCCACGACGCCGATGCGGCGGCCAAGCAGTTCCTTGACCACGGTTTTCCATTCTTCCGTAACCTTGCGGTTGAACAGGGGCGAGAAGCCCTTGTGCAGTTCGCTGGTGATGAAATTCAGGTGCTCCTGCAGCCGGTAGCACGCCATGGTGCCGGCAGGCGGGGCGAGCTGCCGCTCCGGCACGAGGTCGGCGATGTACTGCACGATGGCCGGGCCTTCGGTCAGCACCTGGCCGTCGTTGAGGGCCATGGCGGGCACGTAGCCCTTGGGGTTGATCTGCCAGTAGTCCGCGCCGCTGGCGGTCTTCTTGGCGCCGAGATCCACGCGTTCGAGTTCGAATGGCAGGCCGGATTCAGCGAGGACGATGTGCGGAGAAAGGGAACAGGCACCGGGACTGAAATAGAGCTTCATGATTATTGCTCCTCACGAATGGGGGTGGTGGCATGGATCACGCATTTCAGGCTTTCCCTGCCGGGGAGGCTCGATGCCTGTTCTCCCACGGCCGACTCTTGCGGGCGAGTGTATGAACGGCCGGGCGAAGCACTCCGTTCGCTGGCCGGCAAATCGTTCGTGTTGAGATGGCGCTGGGCGCGGATGTTCCCGGGTTGGGGTTCGCCGGCGGTGAGGAAGCTGGCTCCGGCCGGGAGTCTGGCGGAGGCGCGATTTTTGCCGGCGTGGCCGGTTAGCCGCGCTGACGATATTTGGCCGTCAAACCTGGCATCCCGATCAATCGTAACGCTCATCATGGCGCTTCTCCATTTTGAGATTAACCTCACTGCAGGTACGCGCATGCCGATGTTTTTTATATACCCTATATGCGCTGGGCGCAAGCGCGGCGTGGGCGGTGCAGGCGCCAATGGCTGGCGGTGGATGCCGCGTCATTTGCCTAACGGGACCGGCGTTGCTGCCTGGCGTTTGATGTTCTGCGCCTGAATTCGATGACAGCCGCAGTGTAGATGGCGAGGTTCAGCGCGACGACGATGCCGCCCAGCAGCAGGCGCACGCCGGGCGTCAACCCGGCGGGGTAGACGATGCGCAGCAGGTAACGCCAGACGAAATCGCCGTGGTAGCCGCCTGCGCCGGCCAGGGCGTGGAAGTGGTTTTCCCAGTTGGTCAGCGGGCAGTACCAATTCATGAACTCGACGGCGGCGCCCCATGCCACCGCGGGTAGATGCAGCCAGGCGAGCTTGCGATGGCGCAGGACGAGCAGGCCGCCTAGCAGCACGAAGGCGATGTAGGCAAAGTGAAGCGCGAGAATGGCATAGGCGATCAGTTGGTACACGTCACCTCCCTGGTTCAGGGGCGTGCGCATACGCGCAATCCCTTCTCATCAGTCGGTCACTGTCATTACACTGTCACTGTCATTACACTGTCATTGGGGCTTCTTCTCCTCGGGCGGCGCGAGCCAGTTGAACCTGACCAGTTCGTAGTCTTCGCCCTCGGCTTCGAGGCTGGTGAGTTCGACGGTGCGGCTTTTTTCACCAAGCATGATCTCAAGCAGCTTGCCTTCGCTATAGGTGCCGGTTTCGAGCACCATGGTGGCGTGGAGGTAGGAATTCTGCGCGTCCGGCAGGAGGATGGCCGGGTAGTAGTCGTATTTGAAGGAGCCGGAGCTGGTTTCCCAGTTTTCGATGCGCTCGGCGCCCTTGCCGAGGACGCGCAGCCAGACGGCAAGGGATTTCTTGCCAAGGATTTCGATGCCGACGCGCACGGCGTGCTGCTTTTCGGTATGCAGGCGGCGGATGACGCCCACCCACCATGCTTGAGCGTTGTGCGCCCTGATCCCGAGCAGACAGCCGATCTTGACCCAGGCGCCGGTCCCCTTGGGGATGAGCCCGCCCACGCCGCTGGCGCTCGCATCGACGACGGTCCAGGTTTCGGGAACGTAGGGGGGCTCTTCCTCCTTGACGATGCCGAAGTCCGCACGCGAGGCGACTGCGGCCGCCTCTTCTTTGGACAGGCCGCTGGCCTGATCGAGATCCACCCGCGGCACCAGGCCGATGATGGCGCGGAAGCCGTGGGCGACGTCTACGCTGGCGCGTATGCCCATGCGCTCGACGGCGCGGCGCGGGTGGTATTTGTTCCAGTACACCAGCAGGTGCTTGAGCACGGTAAGCTTGCCCCGGGGGGTGAATTCGCTGCCAAAGCGGCGCTCTTCGTCTATGGCGCCGCGCTCGTGCTCATGAATGATTTCCGAAATCCGGGGCAGCGCGCGCAGCGGGGTGAAGAAGCGCATGGTGGGGGTGGGCGCGATAGTGTCGTCCACCGGCCGGGGCGGGCCGGGGTTGGCGAGGTCTATCCAGTATTCGCTGGTGACGTCCGGTGCGGCGCTTATGTCGAAGAAGCTGACCATGCGCGCGGCAATGCGGAAGGCGACCTCTATCTGGTCCGGCGCCAGGTTGCCCGGCGAGGATGCGTAGAAGACCAGGATACGCAGCAGCTCATGCTGCACGCTGGTGTGGACGGCATGACCATGGTACGCAAACAGGTTGGTGTGCGCATATTGACCGGCTTCGGCGTCGGTATAGCACTGGTAAAGCCGCGACCAGGTGTCATTTCCTACATCGAGGTAGCGCATGAGTTCGAGCTTCGTCTGCTCGGCGAGTGCGCGCATCAGGCGCACGCTGAGCAGGGGCAGCAGTTCGTGAAGCTGGTAAGGCAGCAGTTCTTCGCGCTTGCAGCCGGCGAGACATTCCGCATAGGCGCGCGCCAGGTCGCCCGCATGGGCATGCAGGTTCTTCCACAGGTGCGTGCCCTGGAAATCCTGCAGGTGCGGCTCGGCGAGGTATTGCTTCAGCAGATCTGCCTGTATGGGCCGGGCGGTCTCGTCCAGCAGCTTGATGAGGGCAATGCGCGGCTCGGCGCCGAACGTGGGCGTGGCGGTGATGGATTGCAGCCAGGCGGTGATTTCTTCCAGCGCCTTGAAGGGATCGTCCGCGGGTAATTCGGCCAGCAGTTTCCCGGCCTCCGCCATGTTGTACATGGGGTGGTCGATTTTTCCGGCATGCCTGACCAGCCAGGAGAACATTATGCTTTCACTTTCCGGTATCCCTTGCCTTGTTTTCCGGGAGAAGTGTAGCGCATTACACCCGCGCGTTCGAGCGCCGAAAGCACAGGAGGATTCGGCGCGGCGTCGGCCGCGCCGGCCCGCCCGGGGAAGGACGCTTCCCGCTCGCGCAATGCGCTTGACACGGCCACGGACTTGCGGTTTGATTGCACAACGGAAGCGCAGCCTTCGCGCCCTTCCGAAGCCGTCGATAATCCGAATCGCAATAACCTTCCAGAGAGAAGGTGTGCAACAATTGCCAGTCAGCAGGTGGGCCGGCCCCACGAGGGGGTGGACAAGCTGCCGCTCGCCGGCGAACGCTGGGGGAGAGCAAGTTTGAATACTGAGGAACGGCTGGCAGGATTGGCGGCCCGTCATCGCGCCGCGCGTCAGGAACAGCCGGCGCTTCGGCATCGCTTTCGCTGCTCCTGCGCACCTGATTTTCACCAGCCATGGTAAGGCGCCTGCCATGGTAAGACGCAAGACCTCCTATTACGTCAACATTCTGTTGATTGCGCTGGAACTGCCGCTCATCGCCTACGCAAGCCACGTGGCGCGCGGGCTGGTGCCTTCCGCGATCGGCCAGTACCTCGCGCTGGATATTCTGTACTGCCTGCCGGTCATCCAGGCGGCGCGCCTCGCCGCGATCCGCGCGACGGCCGGCCTGCGCTCACCGACCGCCGCCATTGTCGGAATCACCGCGGCCCTCGCCTGCAGTGTGACCGAGCTTGCCACGGCCTGGCCCGACTTTCCCGTAGAGGCGTTCCTGCTCAATACATACAGCCGCGGCATCGTATTTACGGTGATCACCAGCGTGCTGGCGAAACTCTGGCGCGAGCGGAAACATGCCCGGCGCTTCCGCACGCTCGCGGCGGGCACGTCGGAGGGGGTCGCGGTGACGGCGAATGGCATGCTGGTGGATGTCAACGACCAACTGGCGCGTATGCTGGGGTACGGACGAAGGGAGATGCTAGGGCAAGCGATCGAGGATTTCGTGCCCGGCCCGCAGCGGGCCCGTGTATCGGCCGCAGACGCGGATAGCCATATCGAGCATGACATGGTGCGCAAGGACGGCTCGCGCATGATCGTGGAAGCGCGCACCCAGCTCGTCAACGATGGCGAGGAAGACTTCACGGTGTCGGCGATCCGCGACATCACCGAACGCAGACGGTACGAGAAAGAACTGATCTCGGCCAAGGCCGAGGCCGAACGTGCGAACGCGGAGAAGTCACGCTTCCTCGCGGCGGCAAGCCATGACTTGCGCCAGCCGCTCACCGCCCTGTCGCTGTATACGGGAGTGCTGGAGGACAGGCTTGATGCGGAGAACCTGACCATCGTCACGAAGATGGCGGAGTGCGTTGCGGGCCTGAGCGACCTGCTCACCAAGCTGCTCGATCTGTCCAAGCTCGATGCGGCAGTCGAGGCGCCGCATGTGCGGGACTTCGCGGTGGACGACATCCTGGATGCCTTGCTTGTCGCGCACGACCCGGAGGCTGAATTGAAAGGCCTCAAGCTCAGGCGCGTCCGCTCCGGTCTGATTGCCCGGACAGACCCGGTGCTCTTCCAGCGTATCCTCGGCAACCTGCTCTCCAACGCGATCCGCTACACCACGCATGGCGGCGTGCTGATCGGCTCGCGCCGGCGGCAGGGTAAGGCGTGGATTGAGTTCTGGGACACCGGCATCGGCATTGCGCCCGACAAGACCAAAGAGATCTTCGAGCCGTTCCGGCAGCTCAACGACGATGCGCGCACGCGCGGCAGCGGCCTCGGACTGGCGATCGTCGCGGGGACCGCGAGGCTGCTCGGACTGAAGATACGCGTGCAGTCCCGGCCCGGGCGAGGCTCGATGTTCGCCGTGGAAATTCCGCGTGGAACGCAGGCTGGTGCGACGGTGTCCGCGGCGCCTGCCGATCACATATCGGGCCTGCGCGTTGCGCTCGTGGACGACAACCCGATGGCCCTGAACGCGCTTGCCTGCGCCATGGAAAATGTGGGGCACGAAGTTGTGACTGCGATTAACGGACACACGCTGCTGGCGCAGCTTGGGACTGCGCGCCCGGACATATTGGTCTGCGACTATCGCCTGGCCGGCGCGGAAACGGGATATGAGGTGATCACCGCGACCCGGACGGCGTTTGGCGAGGCGCTTCCCGCCATCATTCTCACAGGCGATACCGATCCGGAGCTCATGCGCAGCATGGCGGGAAAGGGCATAGACGTGCAGTACAAGCCGGTGATCTTCAAGGATCTGCAGGCGCACATTGAACGGCTGCTTGGCGGCGGTACTGCTGCCGCGGCCGAATCTGCATGAGAGTCCGATTGACTTCCGGTTGCCGCCGGAAGGTGCGGCCCGGGTAAAATGCTTGCTTCCCACGGCGCCCGCCTGAGCGGGACGCCGGCGTCCTGCCGCTCGGCACGGCTCGCGGCAGGCGCAACACGAACGAATCAGGAGACAGCCAGACATGAATACCTCTCGCAAGCCGCGTGTGGGCCTTGCGCTGGGCAGCGGCTCGGCGCGGGGCTGGGCACATGTGGGTGTGATACGCGCACTGGAGGAGGCAGGCATCGCGCCGGACCTGGTGTGCGGCACTTCCATAGGCGCGCTGGTAGGCGCCGCATACGCGGCCGGCGAGATCGCCGCCTTTGAGCACTGGGTGCGCAGGCTGGGGGTGAAGGACGTGCTCTCCTTCCTCGATGTCGGCCTGAGCGGCGGGATGATCAAGGGCGAGCGTCTGACGGAGTTCTTCCGCACCAATTTCATCGACCGCCCGGTGGAGGCCCTGCCCAAGCCCTTTGCCGCGGTGGCCACGGCGCTGCGCACGGGGACGGAGGTGTGGCTGCGCGAGGGTTCGACGGTGAACGCGATACGCGCCTCCATCGCCCTGCCGGCGCTATTCGCGCCGGTGGCCCATGAAGGCCGGCTGCTGGTGGACGGCGGACTGACCAACCCGGTGCCGGTATCTCTGGCACGCGCAATGGGGGCGGACATCGTAATCGCGGTAGATCTGAGTTCGGATGTTCTGGGCCGCCATTTCCGCGGTTCGCCGGAGGAGCCGGAAACAGAGGCCGTCCAGGCCAGCCAGTGGCACCAGATGCTGCTGGCAAAACTGGGCGCGCTGTTTCCCAAGCGCCCGGATGATACGCCACCGGCACCGTCGGTGATCGATGTGGTGGCGACCAGCATAGACATCATGCAGGTGCGCATCAGCCGGGCGCGCATGGCGGGCGATCCGCCTGACGTGGTGGTGGCACCGCGCGTGGCCCACCTCGGCCTGCTCGATTTTCATCGCGCGGATGTGGCGATAGATGAGGGCCGCCGCGCAGCGGAGGCCGCCCTGCCCAATCTGAACGCGCTCTTCGGCCAACTCAGGCAGACATAGCGGCACGCAGCTTCCCCACTTGCTCATTCCCGCAAGCTCCTGCAATTCATACCTACCTGTCCGCTCCACGCGGATTGAATGAACGGCGGCGGCAAAATCGCCTTAACCCCTTTTCGAATTCTCCTGCGTTCAAGCATGCATGGGGCCGACCGAAGGCGCCCCGCAAACCGGATGGCATCGTGGATGACTGCCACATGCCGATATTTAAACGTATGGATAAGGAGAAGAATATGCGCACTTTTCATGTGTCGGGCCTGGCGGTCCTTGCGTGGCTGCTGTCTTGCACGGGCGCCCACGCCGCCCCGGCCGCCCCCATCACCGACGTGCTGCTCTACCCCGGCGGCGCGACGATCACCCGCACGGTGCAAGTGCGTCCCGGCATGACGCAGGCCGTGATCGACGGACTGCCGGCCGCTTTCGACATGCAGTCGCTGCACGCGGAAGCAAGCAGCGGCGTGCGCGTGGGCGAGATCGTGAACACGGATGTGGCGGGCACGCATCCGGTGAATCCCGATGAGGCCCGCCTGGATGCGCGGATCACCGCGCTACAGGACCAGCAGGATGCGCTGGATGCGCAGGCCAAGTCCTCGCAGATGGAACTGGATTACCTGACCAGGCTGATGTCGGTCGGCGTGGCTCCGGACGACAGGCGCGACCGTCCCGCGCGCATGATGGACCCCCGGACGCTGACCGGCCTGGCGGAAGCGATGCACACGGCGGCGGCCAAATCGCTGGCGCGGATGCAGGCGCTTTCAGTGCAGAAGCGGGAGATCGGCAAGCGCGTGGACGCCCTGCAGCGCGACCTGGACCGGCTGCGCACCGCCGGCACGGACACGCGCACCCTGACCGTGAATTTCGCCGCGCAGCGCGCCGGCACGTTGCGCATCTCATACGAGGTGAGCAATGCGGGCTGGCGTCCGGCCTACCGCGCGAGCCTGAATTCGGAGGCCTCCAAAGTGAAACTGGAGCGGGATGCGATCATCTCGCAGCAGACCGGCGAGGACTGGCATGACGTGCGCCTCACGCTTTCCACCAGCCAGCCGCGCCAGGCCACGCGCGGCCAGGAGCCCCAGCCGTGGCTGCTGTCCTATGTGGCGCAGGTATTCAGGGAGGCCTTCCGTCGCGCGCCCGTGGCAATGGAGGCCGCCCCCATGCCTTCCGCGGCAATCACGAACCAGGGCGTGATCGCCGACAAGGCGCTGAGCAAGCCCGCGGCCGCACCCTATGCGCCGCCGACATTCGAGACGCAGGGCGTATTTGCCAATACCTACGAAGTCCCCGCGCGCACCAGCCTGGCTTCCGACGGGCGCGAGGTGTCGGTCGAGCTGACGCGGCACGATCTGGCCGTAAAGCAGTATTTCCAGGTGACGCCGCGGGCGGAAGCAGCCGCTTACGTCACGGCGGAAGCCAACATGCCGCAAGGCGACTGGCCGCAGGGCGCGATCCAGCTTTTCCGCAACGGCAGCTACGTCGGACGCGGAACGTGGAATCCGCAGGACACGGATAAACTGGTATTGGGCTTCGGCCGCGACGACAAGATCCGTGTGTCGGTGAAGCCGCTGAAGGCCGATTCCAGTTCATCCGGCATTCTCAGCAAGCGCCGCCACCGCAAGATCGCCACGCTATTCAGCTTCGTGAACCGCCATCAGCGGCCGGTAACGCTCCAGGTATTGGAAGCCTCGCCCGTCTCCACCTCCGACGAAGTGGAGGTGAACACCGATTTCATTCCCCAGCCCTCGCATGAGAACTGGCAGGACAAGCGCGGGGTGATGGAGTGGAATGTGGAGATTGCGCCTCGGGGAATGGCGAAGATCAAAACGGCGTACGACATCGCCTACCCCGAGACCGGCCAACTGGCGGACCAGCGCTAGGCGCTGTGCTCCGCGTCAGTAGCCGAGGGCCAAGCCGGTGTGGCGCCGGGTGTCGTTGGCGCCGTAATAGCGGTCGTGGTCCACCGGCTTGCACTTGAGGCAAGGTGTGCCGATGAGGATGGCGGCGACGTGGTTGGCGGGCTGGGGCGGGCCGAATTTCTGGCCCCAACTCTCAAGTTTCTTCCGCACGGCGTCGCTGACCGCGCCGGGCTCCAGGTTGGTGTAGTCCGGCTGCCATTGCTGATGGAAGCGCGGGGCATCGACCGCCTGCTGGATGTCCATGCCGTAGTCGACGACATTGAGTATGGTGAGCAGCACCACGGTGATGATGCGGCTGCCGCCCGGCGTGCCCAACACCATCAGCGGTTTTCCGGCCTTGGTGACGATGGTGGGCGTCATGGAACTGAGGGGGCGCTTGCCGGGTGCGATGGCGTTCGCCTCGCCCTGGACCAGGCCGAACTGGTTGGGCACGCCGACCTTGCTGGTGAAGTCGTCCATTTCGTCATTGAGCAGCACGCCGGTGCCAGGCACCGTGACCTTGGCGCCGAACCAGTCGTTCAGGGTGTAGGTGACGGAGACCGCGTTGCCCTGGCTGTCCACAATGGAAAAGTGGGTGGTGTTCATGCCTTCGTGGGGTGCGACGCCGGGTCTGAGCGCAGCGGAGTCGCCCGCGCGGTGCGGCTCGATGACCGCGCGAATCTGCGCGGCATACTGCTTGCTGGTCAGATGGGCGACGGGGTTATGCACAAAGGCAGGGTCGCCCAGATAGCTGTTGCGGTCGACATAGGCGTGGCGCATGGCCTCGATCTGGTACTGCATGGCCTGGGCGCTGCGGTAACCGAGCTTTTTCAGCGGATAGCCTTCGAGTATGTTGAGCATCTCGCACAAGGTGACGCCGCCGGAACTGGGCGGCGGCGCAGACACAATCCCGTAGCCGCGATAAGTGCATTCCACGGGCTTTAGTTCGCGCGCGCGATACTGATCGAGGTCGGTCTGGGTGATGATGCCGCCGCCATGGCGCATGGCGGCCGCAATGGCCGTGCCGACGCTGCCTTGATAGAAACCCGCTGCGCCGTGCGCGCTGATCAGGCTGAGGGTGCGCGCCAGGTCGGGCTGCACCAACCTGTCGCCCACCTGATAAGGCTGGCCGTGGTTGAGGAAAATCGCCGCGCTGGGCGGGTCCTGGCGGAATTTTTCGGTGGCCGTGGCAAGCAGATCCACATCGCCCTGGCGCAGCACGAAGCCCTCCCGCGCATACTTGATGGCCGGCGCGATAAGCTCAGCGCGCGGGAGGACGCCGTATTTCTCGCGCGCCAGCTCCAGTCCCGCGACCGTGCCCGGCACGCCCACGGATAGGTAGCCGTCGGTGCTCGCGCCGGGCCGCACGTTGCCGTCCTTGTCCAGGTACATGTCACGGCGGGCGGCCAGCGGAGCTTTTTCGCGAAAGTCGATGAAGGTCTTGCGGCCGTCGGCGAACACAATGGTCATGAACCCGCCGCCACCCAGGTTGCCCGCCGCGGGATAGACCGCCGCCAGCGCATAACCCACGGCCACGGCCGCATCCACGGCATTACCGCCTTTCTTCAATACAGCGACGCCGGCGTCGGTGGCCAGGCGCTGGGCTGTGACCACCATGCCGTGGCGCGCGGCGACCGGCGGGCGCGAGGCGGCCTGCGCCTGCGCTAGGCCGCCGGCGAACACGGCGGCAAGCAGGATAACGGAGAAGGTCTTGCGGATCATGGCGCTGGCCTCATTGTGGGTTGAACAGCGCGGCTTCATTGCCGGGACGAGGCCTTCTTGCCGCGCAGGATCTGCGCTTTCAGCGCCATCGCGTTGCGACACGCGGGATCATCGTTGCCGTACTTGCACGGCGTTTTCCGGTTCAGCACGCGCAGCGCGGCGTCGGGATCGGCTTTCACGCCGATGCCGCGGGCTAGATGCAGGGCATACATGGTGCAGCCCCAGGGTTCGTCCAGCGCGCAGGTCTTCTTGTAGGTGCGCACGGCGCAGCGCTGAACGGCGTCATCCTTGGGCGCGGCGGCGGACATGCCCGCGGCATGGTTGGTACAGCCGGAAGTCACGCCCAGCTTGCATGCGCGCTGGAACAGCGCCTCCGAAGTCTGGGTCTTGCCCCCGCCCTGCTGCACCGCATAGGCCAGCCAGTAGCAGGAGCCGCCCTTGCCCGCCTTGCACTTCATCAGGCAGATCCCCGGCGTGATCTTGCAACTGTCGCCCATCAGGTAGTCGCTGGTCTGGCGTTTCGGGATCAGGGTGTCGGGGCAGCGCTCGGCGTCCTTGAGCCAGCGCTTCTCCATGGCGACCTCGGCGTCGATCTGCGCAATGGCGGGCGTCGGATTGACTGCAAGCGCAATGCGGGGCAGCAGCAGCGAAGTGAGCAGCAGCAAGGAAATGAGAACGCGCATGTCTTGGATCCACGGAATGAGGGAGGATAGGCCAGCGGCCAAAGGGCTACATTCTGGTTGAAAACGCGCAGCCGCTCAACCCTGCTCGCCCCATGCGGTCACCACCAGCCGCCGGCTGCCGCCATAATCGCGATGTTCGCAAAGATATATCCCCTGCCAGACGCCCAGGCAGAGGCGGCCATGGGCGACGGGGATGGTGAGGCTGGCGCCCAGCAGGCTGGCCTTCAGATGCGCCGGGAGGTCGTCCGGCCCCTCGTCCTGGTGACGGTAATAAGGCTCGTCCTCCCGCACGGTATGATTGAACCAGTTCTCGAAATCCTGGCGCACCGTGGGGTCCGCGTTTTCGTTGAGGGTGAGCGAGGCGGAGGTGTGCTGGATGAAGACGTTGAGCATGCCGACCTTGAACTCGCGCAGCTCCGGCAGGGCGCGCAGGATCTCCTCGGTGACGAGATGAAAGCCGCGCGGCCGCGCCTGCAGGGTGATTTCTCTCTGTATCCACATGGAAATGGCCGGATTGTTGCGGGTGAGCCTGAAGTGTACCGAAATTTCATTCCGGCTGGCGCGGGACGCTGAACTATCATCTTCAGTACGGGTAGAATAGCGCCCATGCTAAGACTCACCGAAATCAAGCTCCCGCTGGACCATAGCGAGGACGACCTGCAAGCGGCAATCCGCCAGCGCCTGGGCCTGGGGCCGGGCGTACCTCTCAGCTACGCCCTGTTCCGCCGCGGCTATGATGCGCGCAAGCCGTCGCGCATCCTGTTCATCTACACCGTGGATGTGGAGGTGGAAAACGAGGCCGCGCTGCTGGCAAGGAACATCAAACACGTCGGCCCCGCGCCCGACATGACATACCGTTTCGTGGCGCATGCGCCCGAAAACCTCACCGAGCGCCCGGTGGTGATCGGCATGGGTCCGTGCGGCATCTTCGCGGGCCTGCTGCTCGCACAAATGGGCTTCAGGCCCATCATCCTGGAACGCGGCAAAGCAGTGCGCGAGCGTACGAAGGATACGTGGGGACTGTGGCGCAAGGGAAAACTCAACCCGGAATCGAACGTGCAGTTCGGCGAGGGCGGTGCGGGAACTTTTTCCGACGGCAAGCTGCACAGCCAGATCAAGGACCCGAAATTCTACGGACGCAAGGTGCTCACCGAGTTCGTCAAGGCGGGGGCTCCGGAAGAAATCCTGTATGTAAGCAAGCCGCACATCGGTACCTTCCGCCTGGTAGGCATGGTGGAGGAGATGCGCCACACCATAGAAGCGCTGGGCGGCGAGGTCCGCTTCCAGAGCCGGGTGGAGGATTTTGACATCGAGGAAGGCGCTGACGGAACGAGGCAGGTGCGCGGCGTGGTGCTGGCCGATGGCGAGCGCATTGCCGCCCGCCACGTGGTGCTGGCGGTGGGCCACAGCGCGCGCGACACCTTCGAGGCGCTCTACAAGCGCGGGGTGCATATGGAAGCCAAGCCCTTCTCCATCGGCTTCCGCATCGAGCATCCGCAGTCTCTGATCGACCGCGCGCGTCTCGGTCCCAACGCGGGCAACCCGCAACTGGGCGCGGCCGACTACAAGCTGGTGCACCACGCCAGCAACGGGCGCTCGGTGTACAGCTTCTGCATGTGCCCCGGCGGCACCGTGGTGGCTGCGACCTCGGAGGAAGGCCGCGTAGTAACCAACGGCATGAGCCAGTACTCGCGCAACGAGCGCAATGCCAACAGCGGGATCGTGGTCGGCATTACACCCGAGGATTATCCCGGCAATGCGCTTGCGGGCATCGCCTTCCAGCGCAAATGGGAAGAGCGTGCGTTTGATCTGGGCGGCGGGAACTACTGCGCGCCAGGCCAACGGGTGGGCGACTTCCTCGCAGGGCGGCCCTCCACCCATCTGGGCTCGGTGCAGCCCTCCTATACGCCCGGCGTGCACCTGGCCGACCTTTCCACTGCCTTGCCCGACTATGCCATCGCCGCCATCCGCGAGGCCCTGCCCGCATTCGAAAAGCAGCTCAAGGGCTTCAGCATGGCGGACGCGGTCCTGACGGGGGTGGAGACACGCACCTCGTCGCCGGTCAGCATTCGCCGCGACCAAAGCTGCCAGAGCCTGAACACCCGCGGCCTCTACCCCGCGGGCGAAGGCGCAGGCTACGCGGGCGGCATCCTGTCGGCGGGTGTGGACGGCATCGAGATCGCCGAGGCCGTGGCGCTGGACATGGTGAGACAGGCAAGGTAATTCCCGGGCCGAAATGACTGCCTTGCTGAAGCACCTGCATATCACCTGCGTGGCCCTCAGCTATACCCTGTTCTTCCTGCGCGGCGTATGGATGCTGCGCGCCTCTCCCCTCATGCAGCAACGCTGGGTGAAGATCGCCCCCCATACCGTGGACACCCTGCTCCTCGCCAGCGCCATCGCCCTCGCCTGGCATCTCGGCATTTCCCCCTTATCCCACCCCTGGCTGATGGCCAAGATAATCGCGCTGCTTCTCTATATCGGGCTCGGCTTCATCGCCATGCGCTTCGGCCGCACCCGGCGCACGCGCCTAGCGGCCTGGCTGCTGGGACAGGGGGTGTTTTCCTATATTGTCGCAGTGGCGATCACCATGGAGGTGGTACCGTGAAGGCGTAGGTCTTCCCGGCGGCACGTTTAGTGCCTCGTCTCCCCGACATCGGGCGAAATGCCCTCGGTGAACAGCATGGCCGCATCAACGGGATCGAACTCGTAACGCTGATTGCAGAATTCGCAGTGTATCTCCACTCTACCCTGCTCTTCCACGATGCCTTCGATCTCTTCCTGGCCGAGCATCTTGAGCATGGCAGCGACTTTCTCGCGCGAGCAGCCGCAATGAAATGAAACCGGCTGCGCCTCGAACAGGCGAACGTCTTCTTCGTGATACAGGCGGTGCAGGAGTTCCAGGGTGGGAAGCTGGAGCAGTTCCTCGCGCTTGAGGGTCTCGCCCAGTTTGGTGACGCGGTCCCAGGCGTCTGGATCATGCGATTGCTGTTCCGGAAGCTTCTGCAGCAGCATGCCGGCCGCGCCGTGCTCATCCGCCGCGAGCCAGAGCCGTGTTTCGAGTTGCTCGGAGCGTGCCATGTAGTGCTGCAGGATGTCGGCGACGCTGCCGCCTTCCAGCGCAACGATACCCTGATAGGCTTGGGCGCCGCTCTTGGGATCGAGGGTGATGACGAAGCGCCCGTCGCCCACCATTTCCGCAAGGTCGCCGTGCAGTTCGCCTTCCCACTTGGCTGTGGCGCGCAACTGCAGGTCGCCGGTGCACTCCACCACTAGCAGCTTGATTGCGCCCTTGCCCTGGATTTGCAGGATGAGCGAGCCCTGCAGCTTGAGCGTGGCAGCAAGCAACACTGCCGCGGCGCTAAGCTCACCCATCAACTGCACCAGTACCGGCGGGTAATTATGGCGTTCCAGCACGGTGCGCCAGGCGGCATCGAGGTGGACTCTTTCGCCGCGGATGGCGGCATTTTCAAACAGAAAGCGATGCAGCGCATCGGGTTGGTGTTTCATGCGGCGCATGATACCACGCCTGCCAGGTCACGGCCGATGCAACCAATGGCGGGGCTGGCTGTCATATAATCCATTGTTTACCGAATTTGGCGGCAACACAGGCATGAGCAAGGCATTTACCCGCGAGACCGACGGCGAGGAAGACGATGAGGGCATGGAGCCCGCGCTGAAACTGCCGCCGGGCACGAAGAATTACATCACGCCCGCGGGCCACCAGCGCCTGCGCGACGAACTGGAACACCTGTGGAAGGTGGAGCGCCCGGCACTGGTGCAGACCGTGGCGTGGGCCGCGTCCAACGGCGACCGCTCAGAGAATGGCGACTATATCTACGGCAAGAAGCGCCTGCGCGAGATCGACCGCCGCATCCGCTTCCTGTCGAAGCGCCTGGATCACGCCGAGGTGGTGGACCCCGCCCTGCGGGGGGACTGCGACCAGGTGTTTTTCAGCGCAACGGTGACCGTGTGCCACGGCAATGGCGAGGAAAAGACGTACAGCATCGTCGGGGTGGACGAAGCCGATCCCGGCCGCGGCCTGATCAGCTGGGTATCACCGCTGGCGCGCGCCTTGTTCAAGGCACGCCGCGACGACGTGGTGACGCTGCAGGTGCCGGGCGGGCGGGACGAGCTGGAGATCGTGGAGGTCAGCTACCGCGCCATCAGCCTGGACTGAACAGGCCAACAGGCGGGCGCCGGCGCCGATCACTGCGTCTGCTGGTCTATTGCCTGTTTCTGCTGCTGGGTATTCTGCTGCTGCAGGCCGTTCACCTGCTTGGCCTGGTCGAGAGTTTGCCGCTCCTTTTGCAGGATAGGCTTGTTGTCCTGCCCCTTGCCGCACGCGGCCAGGGCCAGCACGCCCAGCAGAATGAGATATGATGGTTTCATTTTTGACACTCCCTGTCTTTATGTGCTCACGACACGCGGTGCAGAAAGCACCGCCGCATGTGTCGATTTTACCCGAGTAGCGGCATGTAGTCCGCAATTGTTGCCATTTAGCCGCGATCTTCGATGCATGAATGCGCCGGCGGCCCCCACTGCGGCCAGCATGTGGCTTAATGCATACGCATCGCACGCGGCTATTCCATCGAATAGGCAAAAGTAATACCATGACCCTGCTGATTTTCCGTAGCGCCCGGGTACGAACGGGCAGTATCGACGCCCATTCCCGTTTCAGATTTGCGGTTTAACACGGCATCTGCAAGGGTCGCCCGGCCGCATCGCACAAGTGGCCAGGCATCGCGTCGGCCCTAACGCTTTTTGATCGAACACCATGAACACAATCGACAACAGCGGCATGCTGCCGCCGCTCTCCGCGATGGAAGACTACGATCCCGATGCGATGCCGGTGACCCAGGCGCGCCGTTTCATCCGCCAGTTCCTGCGGCCGGTGGCCGAGGATGAAACAGTCTCGGTTCAGGATGCCTTTCAACGCACCCTGTCGCGCGATATTCCGTCGCCGATGAACGTTCCGCCGCACGACTACTCTGCGATGGACGGCTATGCATTGCGCCACGCCGATCTGGCGGCGGGCCGCACGGTGTTTTCGGTGGCGGGCAACAGCCTCGCCGGCCATCCTTACACCGGCGCGGTGCCGGCCGGCGCATGCGTGCGCATCATGACCGGCGCGCTTATTCCCCCGGGTTGCGATACCGTGGTGATGCAGGAGCAAGTCACAGTGGACGGCGTCGATGCCGTCATCGGCGGCAGCCACAAGCCGGGTGAAAACATCCGCCGCGTGGGCGAAGACATCCGGCAGGGCGAGATCGCCCTGTCCCGCGGCCAGCGCATGGGAGCTGCCGAAATGGGCCTGCTGGCCTCGCTGGGGCTGGCCGAGGCCCGCGTTTTCCGCAAGTTGCGGGTCGCGATCTTTTCCACCGGGGACGAATTGCTGGAGCCCGGCATTCCCGCCGAAGCCGGACACATCTATGACAGCAACCGCTATACCCTGCGCGGCCTGCTGAGCGAGCTGGGCGGCGCGGAGCTTCTGGACCTGGGCAGCATCCGCGATGACCGCGCAGCGATCAGGGCGGCGCTGCTCGATGCCGCTGCGCGCGCCGATGTCATCATCACCAGCGGCGGCGTCTCGGTGGGCGAGGCCGACTACATCAAGCAGCTGCTGGCCGAGGTGGGCGACGTGGTGTTCTGGAAAATCGCGATGAAGCCCGGGCGCCCGCTGGCCTACGGCCGCATCGGCAACAGCCATTTCTTCGGGCTGCCGGGCAACCCGGTGGCAGTGATGGTGACGTTCAAACAGTTCGTGACCGATGCCCTGCAGGCGCTGATGGGCAGGGCGCCGGCGGCGGGCTTCACGTTCCGCGCGACCTGCACCGAACGGATCCGCAAGGCGCCGGGCCGCGTGGAGTTCCAGCGCGGCATCCTGTCGCAGGATGCCGGCGGCGCATTGTCGGTGCGCACCACCGGGGCGCAGGGTTCCGGCATGCTCAGCTCCATGAGCCGGGCAAACTGTTTTATCGTGTTGCCGATGGATCAGGGCAATGTCGAAGCGGGAAGCACCGTGGAGGTGCAACTGCTGTAACAGGCCGCAGGCGCGGCCACGAGCGCAAACCTGAAGGGGAACTGACATGGCAAGCCATCTGGGGCGCTATGAAATCCTGGAGGAACTGGGCCGCGGGTCCATGGGCGTGGTTTACCGGGCGAACGATCCTCTCATCGGCCGCCAGGTGGCGATCAAGACCGTCAATCTGCACGATCTGGCCCCCGAAAAGCGCAAGGAATACGAAACGCGCTTTCATCAGGAGGCGAAAGCGGCCGGGTCGCTGAATCATCCCAACATCGTCACCATATACGACCTGGGCAGGTCCGGCGATGAGGTCTTCATTGCGATGGAGTTGCTCGAAGGCCGGCAACTGCACGACGATACCACCGAATTTCCGCGCCTGCCCCCCGCCGAAGCGCTGGAGATAGCCGCCCAGGTGGCGGACGGACTGGCATACGCCCACCGTGGCGGCATTGTGCATCGTGACATCAAGCCCTCCAACATCATGCTGGTCGGGGAGCACCTCGCCAAGATCGCCGACTTCGGCATCGCCCAGATAAGCGCTCCGCTGATCTCCACACGCACTGGCATGATCATCGGCTCGCCGCTGTACATGTCCCCGGAGCAGATCCTGTCGTCGGGCACCGACGCCCGCTCCGACATCTTTTCACTGGGCATCGTGCTCTACCAGATGCTGACGGGACAGCGCCCGTTCAGCGGCAACGACGCCCATTCCGTGATGTACAAGATCGTCAATGAAGAACCGCCCAGCCTTGGTTCCCACCACGGGAACTTCCCGCCCGCGCTGGAAGCCATCGTTTCCCGGTGCCTGGCGAAAAAGCCCCAGGACAGATACCAGGATGCGGGTGAACTGGCGAATGACCTGCGCGCATGCCGCAACCAGTTGCTGGGCATCCCTGCAACGACAGGGTATTCCGCGCTGATGGGCGCCCAGCTCAAGCGCATGGCCAGCCCCGGTGCCGTGCCTCCGTGGCTGCTTGCCGCGGCGTTCGTTTCCATCGGACTGATCTTCATGTTCGATCTGTCCACTGGCGATGCCACGCAGATGCACCTGCTGTACATATTCCCGCTGGTCCTGATCAGCTACCACTGCAGGCAGGTCAAACTGGTCTATGCGGCGGTCGGGCTGGCGCTGGTGCTGCAGGGCGTCATCCTCATCGGCTTTTCGACACTGTCACCGTTCTCCAGGGCCCTGCTGGCGCTGCTCGCCATGCCGTCCAACGTGCTGATCGCCTACATCGCGCGGGTCGCGCGCGCAAACTTTCTCGCCATCGACCATCTCGCACCCTACGACGACCTGACCGGGCTATACAACCGTACCCTGTTTGAATCGCTGACCGAACTCGAAGTCTCGCGGCAACAGCGCAGCCACGGCGCGTTTTCCCTCGCGGTGGTCACGATCGCCAACCTCGCCGAGGTAAGGCGGACGAACGGCCCGCAAGCTGTGGATGGCGCGGTGCGGCTGCTTGCCAAGATCCTGCGCGAGCATATCCGCCACAGCGATATCGCCGCCCGCATTGCCGAGGATAAATTCGCCATCATGATGCCGGACACCGGAGCCGCGGGCTGTGATCTGTTCTGCAGACAGATCGCCGTGAAGATCAAGACCCTGATGCGCAAGGCTGCCGTTCCGGCCATCGTCCGCATCGGACATGTCACGCCGGACCAGGCGCCCGCATCCGCCGCCGAACTGTTCGACCGCGCGGACGGCACAATGCATGATACGCGCGACAATGCCGGCAAAGATGCGGCTGCCAGGTGACATCCCGCTTGCAGCCGCAACAAAAAAATGTTTTGATACCCAATTCTCAAAACAGAAGAACAATGCGTGAGGTATCGGGGAAAACGGCATGAAGACCAGACTTGGGCGCTACGAAATCATTGAAACACTGGGGCGCGGCTCGATGGGCGTGGTCTACAAGGCGCGGGATCCGCTGATAGACCGCGTGGTCGCGGTCAAGGCAATCGACCTGCATGCGCTGCCTCCCGAGGAGAAGCAGCGCTACGAGGCGCGCTTCCGTCAGGAAGCCATGGCCGCCGGCCGCCTCAGCCACCCCAATCTGGTGACCATCCACGACCTGGGTGAAAGCGACGACGTGGCGTTCATCGCCATGGAGTTCCTGGAAGGCGAGGAAATCGGCAAGCTCCGCAGCCTGTCGGTGGACGATGCGCTCAACATCGCCATCCAGGCGGCGGCCGGCCTGCATTACGCGCACGAGCACGGCATCGTGCACCGCGACATCAAGCCGGCCAACATCATGCTGCTCAAGAACAACCAGGTGAAGGTCTGCGATTTCGGCATCGCCAGAATGGCGTCGCCGCTGCTGCACACCCGCACCGGCATCATCATGGGCTCGCCGCTCTACATGGCGCCCGAGCAAATTCTGAGCAAGCCGGTGGACAACCGCTCCGACATTTTCTCGCTGGGCATCGTGATCTATGAAATGCTGACGGACGCCACGCCGTTTTCGGCGAGCACCAGCGACAAGGTCATGCGCGCCATCGTGACCGAGACCCCGCCCCTGCCCAGCACCCGGAACCCGGCGGTGACCGGCATGCTGGACGACATCGTGATGAAGTGCCTGGCCAAGAATCCCGAGGACCGCTACCAGGACGCCGGGCAGTTGGAAAATGACCTGCGTGTGTGCCGCGGCATCCTGCTGCAGTCACAGACCGGCGCGGAACACCACAAGCATTATTTCATCGGGCACGGCGCAGGACGCGGCGGGAAACTGACGACCTTCTGGCTGGCCGTCATCATCCTGGGAACCGCGGTCGCCTCGATCGCCCTCTACGAACTGATCCGGCACCTCTACGGGCGCTGAACCGCCCCTGCCTTACAAATCAGCCAACGGGCTGTCGGCAAGCTTGTCGTCGTGGGTGCGCAGCTGCGCCACCACCTCGCGCAGGGAGGCATCCAGGGAAACCAGCACTGGCTCGGGCAGCGATTGCAGCGCTTCCGGCAGCAACCCCTCGGCCGGTCCCGGCGCCTGTTTCAGCAGGGCGGTGGCCGCTTCGGTCAGGAACAGGCCAACCCGCCGCTGGTCTTCCGTGCTGCGTTCCTTGATGACAAGGCCGCGCACGGTCAGTTTTTCGACCAACTGGCTGCAGGTGGACTGGTGTATGGACATGCGAAGCGCCAGTTCCGAAATCCCGATCCCGGGCTCGCCGGCAATTTCATGCACGATCCATAATTGCGAACCGGTAATGCCGCAGCTCTGCTCGACATCCCTGAAATGCTGGCGCACCGAACCGTATATGATGCGGAACTTCTTGAGAACCTGAAGAGAAAGCTCGTTATTTTTGCGTGTAGTCAATGTCCATCCTTTCCGACCAAATGGTGTGGTAATGGCCTGTATTATAAGGGAACATCGTCGATACCGCCATTTTGCCGCTACCACTCCGTTGCAAACTGATTACACAGGATTTTTTCATCTTTTTTTTCAATTTGCGTAAATATAATTTATAATTACTCTTTTCCAGCCAATTCGCGTCTGCATCCGATGCTGGTCGCGCAATTGTCGGCAGCAATTGCGGCGGAAGGCTCCAGCCGCTCCGCCAACAGCGCAAGTGCTTGCCGGTTGGTTCAACCGGCGCTCCACCGTCCAACAACAGCAGTTTGGTCGGTACTCGCCCATCCGGACGGATGGGCATTTTTTTGCCTGCGCACCGCCTGTCCGACGAAACCGGCACGCCGCCATTATCCGGTTTGCCCAATGCACGATCTGTCATATCATTCCGGATTCCCGTTATTACCATTTGCGATTCCCCCAAGCAAGGAGCGGTAAGCATGCAAAATGACACCAGCATGTATGAAGTGCCGGCCGGCCGGCTGACTTTCACCCACAAGGGGCTCGGCGAGGGCCGCGAACTGGGCGAGGCAACCATTACCTGCAATATCTGGGGCAAGGCCAGCGTCCGCATCCGCGACGGTGAGCAGGACGGCTCGGCGGGCTGGGCGGGGTGGCTGGTCGCCCTTGCGCTCGTCATTGGCGCAGCCCTTGCCGCTGCGTGGTTTGCCCAAGTGTGGCCGTTTTCTGCACCTGCGGCGGCAAGTGCGCCGCAACAGGCGGCCCAGCAGCCGGCGCCGGGCGCCGACGTGCCCATGGCGCAGCCCGTGGAGCCTGAAGCTGCTCCGGCCGCAAACCCCACGGCCGCGCCCGAGGCTCAGCAGCCGGCGGCGAACGCTCCGCCTGCTCGTGCAGAGGCGACATCTGCCCCCCAGCCCGCCGCCGCAATGAACCCAAGCCCCCAAACAGCAAAATCGCCAGCAGGTAAACCGGCTGCTGCCGCACGCGCCCCGGCCACGCCGCATTCTTCCGCGCCTCACCGCGCAGCGCCATCGGCCTCCGCCAGGGCGCGCAAGGCCCCCGTGGCTGCCGCCCACGCGTCTGCCGCAGCGTCCAACGAGAAACCGGCAGTTGCCGCAACCCATGATGCCGCAGCCCCGGCGCAGACGCAGGCTGCTTCGGCACATGGCGGCAGTGTACCGCCTGCCAACGCGACCACGCCGGATCCGGCCGCACCTCGAGCAGCGTCCCCCGCTACCGACGCCGGCACCGCTGCGGCGCAGTAGCCGGACCGCCCGGCGCGGTTCGGCCCGATCGCGGCTCCGGGCAGAGCCGTGCATCTTTCCCGTGCTCCGCATTGAAACTTATAATCGGTACAGACAAACGCGTACGGAAAAACCAACGACGGAGAGCGGGACATGGCCGACTGGCACCAGCTTTCGCCGCAAGAAACGCTTGAGGCACTTTCCTCCACGGCCAGCGGGCTCAGCAGCCGCGAAGCCGCGCAGCGTCTAGGCATCCACGGCCCCAACCGGCTGCCCCAGCCGCGGCGCCGCAGCGGGTGGGTGCGCTTCCTGCTGCAGTTCCACAATATGTTGATCTATGTGCTGCTGGCATCGGCTGGCATCACGGCATCGCTTGCACACTGGGCCGACACCAGCGTCATCATCGGCGTGGTGTTCATCAACGCACTGACCGGCTTCATTCAGGAAGGCAAGGCGGAAAAGGCGATGGAGGCCATCCGGCGCATGCTGCCGGTGGGCGCACAGGTGCTGCGTGAAGGAAAACGCATGGCGCTCCCGGCCGAACTGCTGGTGCCGGGCGACATTGTGCTGCTGCAGTCCGGCGACAAGGTGCCTGCGGACATCCGGCTGTTGAGCGCGAAGAACCTGCGCATCGAGGAGGCCGCGCTGACCGGCGAGTCCGGTGCAGTCGACAAGACCCCCGCCGCCGTCGAAGGCTCGACGGCGCTTGGCGACCGCACCTGCATGGGCTACTCCGGCACGCTGGTGGCATACGGCCAGGGGATGGGCGTGGTGGTGGGCACCGGCATGAATACCGAGATCGGCCGCGTCAGCCTGCTGCTCTCCGAAGTGCGTACGCTGACCACGCCGCTGCTGCGCCAGATGGAGCGCTTCGGCCTGTGGCTGAGCGCCGCTATCGTTGCGCTGGCTGCGGTCATGTTCGCCCTCGGCATGCTGCTGCATCATTTCAGCGCGGCCGACATGTTCATCGCGGCGGTCAGCATGGCGGTCGCCGCCATCCCGGAGGGCCTGCCCGCCGTGCTGACCATCACGCTCGCTCTGGGCGTGCAGCGCATGGCCAAGCGCCGCGCCATCGTGCGCCGCCTGCCGGCGGTAGAAGCGCTGGGCACGGTGACCGTGATCTGCACCGACAAGACCGGCACGCTGACAACCAACGAGATGACGGTGCAGCGCGTGGTCGCCAGCGGCCAGACCTTCGAGGTGAGCGGCGCGGGCTACGCCCCGCGCGGGGGTTTTTCGCTTTCCGGCAGCGAAGCGGCCATGGCGGAGCATGCCGAGTTGCAGGATTTCTTCCGCGCCGGCCTGCTGTGCAACGATGCCGTGCTGGAAGAGAAGGCGGAGGGATGGCAGTGCACGGGCGACCCCACGGAGTGCGCGCTGATCACGCTGGCGATGAAAAGCGGAATGGATCCGGCATTCGAAAACGATACGCTGCCGCGTGCCGATGTCATTCCCTTCGAGTCCGAGCACCGCTTCATGGCGACCCTGCATCACGACCATGCCGGTCATGCCGTGGTCTACCTGAAGGGGGCGCCGGAAGTGGTGCTGGCCCTGTGTGACCGGCAGCGCCGCTACGGCGACGACCAGCCGCTGGACCCGGCGTACTGGGAGGACGCCATTGCACAGATGGGCGCCGGGGGCCTGCGCGCCCTGGCGCTGGCAGTCAAGCCGGTGCCGCCCGAGACCGACTACCTGGACTTCGCCGCCGTGCGCGCGGGAGGGTTTTCGCTCCTCGGAATATCGGGCATTTCCGACCCGCCGCGGGAAGAGGCAATCGCCGCTGTGGAACGCTGCCGCAGCGCCGGTATCCGCGTCAAGATGATCACCGGCGACCATGCCGCAACGGCGCGGGCCATCGGGGCGCGGATGGGCATCGCCAACGAACGGGTGATCGCCGGGGTGGAACTGGATGCGCTGGACAGCGACGCACTGCGGCGCGTGGTCGGCGACATCGACATCTTCGCCCGTGCCAGCCCGGAGCACAAATTGCGCCTGGTGGAAGCGCTGCAGGCCAACGGCGAGATCGTGGCCATGACCGGCGACGGAGTGAACGATTCGCCCGCCCTGAAGCGCGCCGACATCGGGCTGGCCATGGGAAGGAAAGGCACCGAGGCGGCCAAGGAGGCGGCGGAGATGGTGCTCGCCGACGACAATTTCGCCACCATCGCCGATGCCGTCGAGGAAGGCCGCACGATCTACGACAATATCCAGAAGGCCATCGCCTTCATCATGCCGACCAACGGCGCGGAGGCGTGGATGGTGCTGTTCGCGGTGCTGTTCGGCATAACCCTGCCGATAACGCCGGTGCAGATCCTGTGGATCAACATGGTCACCGCGATCACCCTGGCGCTCGCGCTGTCGTTCGAGACGCCGGAGCCCGGCATCATGCACCGGCCGCCGCGCGCGGCCGCCGCCAGCATATTGTCGGGGTTTCTGGTGTGGCGCATCGTCTTCGTTTCCGTCCTGCTCACCACGGGCTCAATGGGCCTTTTCCTGCTCGAGGGCATGCGCGGCGCATCAATGGACGAGTGCCGCACCGTCGCCATCAATGCCCTGGTGGCGGGCGAGGCAGCCTACCTGTTCAATTGCCGCTATCTGCTGCAGCCCGTGCGGTCGTGGAGGGATTTCACCGGCAATCGCTATGTGCTGCTCACCATCGGCATCCTGGCCATCATTCAAGTCCTCTTCACTTACGTCCCGGTGATGAACCGCATCTTCGGCGGCGCGCCGCTGGACTTAGCCGAATGGGGCCTGATCGTCAGTTTCGCCTTGCTGGCATTCGCCGCAGTGGAAATCGAAAAGTCGCTGATTCGGCGCAACATGACGTGAGCGTGGCCAGCAGCCCGCGCCCGGCGGGCAAATTTGATGGATGTGAATGCATTATGCGGCTATAATCTCCCGATTCCGGCTTGCCCCCGGCGCCATCGCCGGGTTTTCCGTATCGGGGCGTGCGCGCCAGCGCAATGTGAAGCCCCCGCGGCAGGCCTGCCCGGACACACGTACGAACCATGATTGTCAGCCCCGGGCATGGCTCATGCCGTGCTGGCGCGCCCCGTCCCGTTGCGGAACGCCCGGCGCACCGTTGAAGATTGCTTTGAAGCTGGAGGATGTTCTGATTCTCGAATGGAAACGCCGCGTCATCTTCTGGACCGGCGCGGTCAGTGTGGCCCTTGTCGCGATCATGTTCGCCATCGCGTGCGACGTGGCGAATGGCGCGTTCCACAAAGTGATCGGATACTCCCGCTACATTCCCCTCCTGCTCACGCCGCTCGGCCTCATGCTGATCGCTGCGGTCACCCAGCGCTTCTTTGCCGGCTCGCAGGGGAGCGGCATTCCGCAGGCCATCGCGGCGCTGGATCCTCAAGAAAGCGCATCCGTCCGCGAAAAAGTGCTCTCGATGCGGGTGATGATGGGCAAGATCGGGCTGACCATAGTCGCGCTGTTCTGCGGCGCGGCCGTGGGACGCGAAGGCCCCACGGTGCAGATCGGCGCCGCCATCATGCACAAGCTCGGCAACTATGCCCGCTTTCCCAAGCATGACCTGGAGCGCGGGCTGATCCTGGCGGGCGGCGCGGCTGGCGTCGCCGCAGCGTTCAACACTCCGCTGGCGGGCATCGTGTTCGCCATCGAGGAAATGGGCCGTTCCTTCGAGCGGCATATCAGCACCACCATCCTGATGACGGTCATCATTGCGGGCCTGACCTCGATCGCGGTGCTCCGCCACGACTACACCTATTTCGGCCGCACCTCCGATAGCCTCAGCTTCGGCCACGAATGGTGGGCCGTGCTGGCCTGCGGCCTCGCGGGCGGCGTGCTGGGAGGCATCTTCGGCCGCGCGCTGATCGGGCTGAGCAACGGCCTGCCGGGCAGGGCCGGCGTCTGGATGCGCGAACATCCGATTCAGTTCGCCGGCGTCTGCGGCCTGATCATCGCCATCGTCGGCGTGGCTTCCGGCAGCACCACCTACGGCAGCGGCTATGAAGAAGCCAAATCGCTGATCGATGGCAAGGCGGCCCTGCCCGAGAGTTTCGGCC